>NZ_JAEIGB010000037.1:0-13642 GCF_022341265.1 Geobacillus sp. YHL | reverse complement strand
TCCGATTTGGTCCGCTCGACTTGCATGTATTAGGCACGCCGCCAGCGTTCGTCCTGAGCCAGGATCAAACTCTCCAAAGAAAGTTGATTGGCTTTTCGGATTGTCCAGCTTCGGCCAAAGCGGCCTCCGCTTTTCTTATGACGCTTGCGTTTTGTTTAGTTTTCAAGGAACTTGTTTATCTTGCACACTTTTATCATTATACATATCATTTAATTTGCTGTCAACATATCTTTCATGAACAGCGACATTAATTAATATAATGCATTGTCATATAAAAGTCAATAACTTTTAAACAAAAAAATAAAAGGCATCTTGAATAATGATGCCTACAAAATATATCGGTCAATCACGATTAACGCTGCCGCTCCAGGGAGGCCAAGAAATCCGCAAACGATTGAGGTGACGAGGTTAATCGGAATATGGATGTTAAAATGCCCGCCGATGGCGTTGATGACAAACAGCGCGAGCGCCCCAACGATCAGGCGGATAGCAGCGTAGCCGATCAGGCGAAGCGCTTTGAGACGGGTGCCGACGATAAGCAAAACGGCGATAAGCGCTAGCAACACGGTAATGACGACTTTCGGCTCCAACGTTTGAACCCCCTTTTTGCACGCTTGTACTACCAACGTATGAGAAACAGGGGAAAAAAGAACAAAAAAATAAGGAAGTTAACGCACTTCCTTAAGTGTGATGCGGCGGTGCTTCGCTTCGCGGAGGAGGAAAAAATATTTGGCCTCAGCGAGTTGCAATGCGCTCAGCACCTCCGGAGACGGATCGACGCTTTTTTCGATGAGTTGTTTCTGCTCAAGCCATTCCGTTCTAGCCTTTTGTAGTTCAGCCATTAACTTCTCATCAAATTGTCTCTTTAGTTTCCCCTTTCGCCGCCATAACAAACCGATCCCCACCTTCTTTCTCTCTATAGCTCACGGCGCCCTTCCAACGCCTTTGATAACGTCACTTCGTCCGCATACTCCAAGTCGCCGCCGACCGGCAAGCCATGGGCGATGCGGGTGACTTTGATTCCTGTCGGCTTCAACAGGCGGGAGATGTACATCGCCGTTGCCTCTCCCTCGATGTTCGGGTCGGTCGCTAAAATCACCTCTTGGACCGTCTCATCCTGCAATCGCGTGAGCAGCTCGGCGATTTTAATATCTTCCGGTCCGATGCCTTCCATCGGCGAGATGGCCCCGTGCAACACGTGGTACAGGCCATTGTATTCTTTCATCCTCTCCATGGCGATGACATCTTTCGGATCCTGAACAACGCAAATCGTCGTCCGGTCGCGCCGCTCGTCTTTGCAGATGTAGCAAGGGTCTGTATCTGTAATATGTCCGCAAATCGTGCAATAATGAATATGCCGCTTGACATCAACGAGCGCTTTGGCAAACTCAAGCACGGTGTCTTCTTTCATCGCCAGCACATGAAATGCAAGGCGGGCAGCCGTTTTCGGGCCGATGCCGGGCAGTTTCATAAAACTGTCAATCAACTTCGATAGCGGTTCTGGATAATGCATACGCCCCCCCTAGAACAACCCTGGAATGTTAAGTCCTTTCGTAAACTGCCCCATCATTTCATTAGCCAACTCATCCGCTTTTTTCAACGCATCGTTTGTCGCTGCCAAAATCAAATCTTGCAGCATTTCAATATCGTCTGGGTCGACGACTTCCTCTTTAATTTTTACTTCCAAAATTTGTTTATGACCGTTAGCGACAACGGTCACCATGCCTCCGCCCGCCGTGCCTTCCACCGTTTTTTCCGCCAAATCTTCCTGCGCTTTTTGCATTTCTTTTTGCATTTTTTGCATTTGTTTTAACATTTTTTGCATATTGCCCATTCCGCCACGCATCATCTTGGCATCCTCCTTTAAACGGTTTATTCTTTAATTTCGATCAGCTCTTCGCCAAACAGCCGCTTCGCTTCGGCGATTAACGGATCTTCTTCGCTTTTTTCCACCATGGCGTCCTTATTGCGGATGAACTCTTCTCTTATTTTTCCCCATTCTCCCTCCGGAATGGCTACCATTTCAAAGCGGCGGTTTGTCAGCTCAAACAAAATCGCTTCGACGTTTTCTTTGACCGAACTTGTGGGATCGGTCGCCATTTTGCAGTGGATTTCGTATTTGAATTTTAATACAAACGCTGAGGCGCTCGCTGCAACCGGCTCGCTCTCTTGCAGCAAGGCAGCGTGCGACACTTTATGCTGCCGTTTCAACGTGTCGAGCACATCCGCCCAGCATCCTTTCACCAAAGCTAAATCTTCATGCGTCGCCTGTTTCAACAGCTCGTAAATGCGGCCAACCGGGGCTTTATATCCCCCCGTTTTCATCGGTTTGGACAGTTTTTTCACCGGCGCGGCGATCGACGGAGGGGCAGGTGGTTGTTCCTTCAGGCGCCGCAATTCCGCCTCCAGCGTTTCAATCCGCTTTATCAACGGTTCCAACTCGGAAGCCGACAGCGACGGGGCGGCGGCTGATGGATGGCAAAGTTTCACAAGCGCCACTTCCAACAGAAGGCGCGGGTGGTTTGTCCACTTCATCTCTTGCTGGCTTTTGTTCAGCAACTCGATGGCCTCGTATAAATTGGAAACCGGAATCATTTCCGACAGTGAAGTGAACGCTTCGTCAACGACAGCAATTTGAATCGCTCCCTCCACATAGGGAGCGGTTTTGTACAGCAATAAATCGCGATAGTACAAAATCAAGTCTTCAACCAAACGATGCGGATCTTTCCCTTGCGCCATCATCGTTTCCAACTGCTGAAGAACCGCCGCTGTATCTTTGCGGTGGATGGCTTCGATGAAGCTCGATAAGGCGGCAAATGATGCAGCCCCGGTCATCGCCAGCACGTCGTCGAGCCGAAGTTTCCCGTCGCTGAACGAAATGGCTTGATCAAGCAAGCTGAGCGCATCGCGCATCCCCCCGTCTGCAGCACGGGCGATGGCGGACAATGCCTCATCGGACGCCTCGACACCTTGGGCGCTTGCGACATACTTTAGCCGTGAAACGATCGCCGGAAGCGGGATGCGGCGAAAATCGAACCGTTGGCAGCGGGAAATGATCGTCGTCGGAATTTTGTGCGGCTCGGTCGTGGCCAAAATGAAAATGACGTGTTTCGGCGGCTCCTCCAACGTTTTCAACAGCGCGTTAAACGCACCGATCGACAGCATATGCACCTCGTCGATGATATACACTTTGTAGCGGGCCGACGTCGGCGCAAATTTCACCTTCTCACGGATATCACGAATTTCATCGACGCGGTTGTTGGAAGCAGCGTCAATTTCCAGCACATCGGGAACCGTTCCATTCGTAATGCCGAGGCAAGCTGGACACTCATTGCATGGCTCCGCCGCTGGCGCCTGTTCACAGTTGACCGCCTTAGCGAAAATTTTCGCTGCGCTCGTTTTTCCTGTACCGCGCGGGCCGGAAAATAAGTAAGCGTGCGATATTTTATGTTGAAGCAGGGCGCTTTGCAACGTCTTGGTCACGTGTTCTTGGCCGACCATGTCCGCAAAGCGCTGCGGCCGAAACACGCGATATAACGCTTGGTATGCCACGGAAAACGGCCCTCCTCTTTCTCTCGTCCTATCTATTATATAACTTCCTATTGCAATTTGAAATAACAAAAAACCCACTCGCCATGAGTGGGTTTTGTTCCCTATCGCTATGTAAGGCCGTGCACCTTCTGTCGATTAGCTGCCCCGAGCGTTGCTCAAGCAGTTAGCTCAGCCCAGGCGTCCCCGCGGCACATGGGAGCATCCGCTTACTGCTGCTTCCTTCCGGACCTGACAGGGTTCACGGAATCCCATTGCGCGGGACCCAGACGTCAACACCACTTGCTTGAGACAGGCCTCGCAACAGACTAACCTCGAGAAGGAATTCAGCCTCGCTAGAGCGGATTGCGAGTACAGGGCACCGCTACCTCCCCGCTTAGCACGGCACTATCAGTATAGCTCGTTAGCGGAAAAAATGCAATGTCAATCGACGGAATTTTCGTTGGCACTCCCGCCAACATTTCTCTTTTGTTCGCGCAATCGTCGAAAAAATTGGCTCAACAGCGAACCGCACTCGTCAGCAAGCACCCCGCTTACCACCTTAACCTGATGGTTAAATCGGCTTTCCTGCAATAAGTTCATCAATGTCCCAGCGCACCCTCCCTTTGGGTCAAACGCGCCAAATACAACCCGTTCGATGCGGGAAAGAACAATGGCGCCTGCGCACATGGCGCACGGCTCAAGCGTTACGTACAACGTCGCCCGCTCAAGCCGCCATGAACCGGTTGCCCGGCATGCTTCATCGATTGCCAAAATTTCTGCATGAGCGATGGCGCGTTGTTCGGTTTCCCGCAAATTATGAGCGCGGGCGATGACGCGGCCGTCTTGAACGATGACAGCGCCGATCGGCACTTCGCCGATCTGCTCCGCTTTTTTTGCTTCTTCCATTGCCAATCGCATGTAGTACTCGTCGGTGTTCATCGTATACCCCTTCACACAAACGGTCATTTCTCCTTTCTTTTCATCATAGAATATGGAGAATAAAGACGCAACTAGGAGGTCAAGTATGCAAATCCACGTAGTGCAGAGTGGACAAACGTTAAGTGGAATTGCTGAGGCATACGGGACCACGGTGGAAGACATTGTCCGGGCCAACAAGCTTCCAAACCCTGATAAACTCGTTGTCGGTCAGGCGCTCGTGATCCCGATCGTCGGTCGTTTTTACTGGGTGCAGCGCGGCGACACGTTATGGTCGATTGCACGCCGATTTTCGATTCCGATGCAGCGGCTTGCCGAAGTGAATCGCCTCTCCTTAAACGCTCCGCTTAAGGTCGGGCAGCGGCTTTATATACCGCCCGGCGCCAAGCGAAGAGCGGAGTTTAACGCCTATATTGAACCGCGCGGCGCGACTGTCAGCCCAGCGCTGGAGGCGAGCGCTCGCGAAGCCGCTCCGTATTTGACTTATTTGAGTCCTTTTTATTTTGCGATCCGACGCGACGCGACATTGCAAGAGCCGCCGCTTGACGACTTTCCGGATATTGCCCGCGCCAACCGCGTCACGCTCGTTATGGTTGTCGCCAACATTGAAAACGGGCAGTTCAGCGACGAGCTCGGCGCGCTTATGTTAACAAACGAAACGCTGCAAAATCGTCTGCTCGACAACATTGTCGCGACCGCTAGACGGTATGGCTTCCGCGACATCCATTTTGATTTTGAATATTTGCGCCCGGAAGACCGTGAGGCGTATAATGCGTTTTTGCGCAAAGCGAAACGGCGGTTTGCACGAGAAGGGTGGATGATGTCGACCGCCTTGGCGCCGAAAACGAGCGCGACCCAGCGCGGACGTTGGTACGAAGCACACGACTACCGCGCCCATGGACAAATTGTCGACTTTGTCGTGATCATGACGTATGAATGGGGCTACAGCGGCGGGCCGCCGATGCCGGTGTCCCCGATCGGTCCGGTCCGCCGCGTTCTCGAGTACGCCATCTCTGAAATGCCAGCCGGAAAAATTTTGATGGGGCAAAACTTGTATGGCTACGACTGGACGCTGCCATATGTACCCGGCGGCCCGTACGCCCAGGCCATCAGCCCGCAGCAAGCCATCGCCCTCGCCGCAAAGTATAACGTTGCCATCGAATACGATACGGAGGCGCAGGCACCGCATTTTCGCTATCGCGACGAAAACGGACGCGAGCATGAAGTATGGTTTGAGGACGCCCGCTCCATTCAAGCAAAATTTAATCTCGTGAAGGAACTTGGTTTGCGCGGGGTCAGCTATTGGAAACTTGGCATTGATTTTCCACAAAACTGGCTGCTGATCGCTGATCAATTTACTGTTGTAAAAAAATAAAGGCATAAAAAACCCGCCGGTCAACGGCGGGTTTTTTTATGATGGGAAACGGCTTTCGGCGGTCAGCCGTTTCAGATGACAATCTCCTCTTATGCGCGTCAGTCCTCTTCATCATCGTCTTGGCCAAGAACAAGACTTCTTGTTCCTCATTGCCAACGTCATTCACTATAACACGGCAGTCGGGAAAAGTCAACCAACGATTTGCCTCAAGCACCTTTTTTTCAGCGAATGACGTCCCGATTCCCCATGTAAGGACGAAGCGCTTCCGGAACGATGACCGAGCCGTCTTCTTGCTGGTAGTTTTCCAAAATGGCGGCGACCGTCCGCCCAATGGCTAGCCCCGAACCGTTTAATGTATGCACGTACTCCGGTTTCGCTTTTGGATCCCGACGGAAGCGGATGTTGGCACGGCGCGCTTGAAACGCCTCAAAGTTGCTGCACGACGAAATTTCCCGGTACGTTCCGTAACTTGGCAGCCAAACTTCAATATCGTACGTTTTCGCCGCCGAGAATCCAAGGTCTCCGGTGCACAAGGCGACAACGCGGTACGGAAGCCCGAGCCGTTGCAAAATCGTCTCTGCCTGGCGCGTCAGCTTTTCCAATTCATCGTACGAGTCCTCCGGCTTTACGAACTTTACCAGCTCGACTTTATTGAACTGATGCTGACGGATCAGCCCTCTCGTGTCGCGGCCGGCCGACCCGGCTTCCGCGCGGAAGCAGGCGCTGTAGGCCGCATAGTAAATCGGCAAATCATCTGCGGCCAAAATTTCGTCGCGGTGCAGGTTCGTCACCGGCACCTCAGCGGTCGGAATGAGGAAATAATCTTCGCTGTCCAAATGGAACGCATCCTCGGCAAATTTCGGCAACTGTCCGGTTCCGATCATGCTCGCCCGGTTCACTAAATATGGCGGCAACACTTCTTCGTAACCGAATTCATCGAGATGGATGTCAAGCATAAAGTTGATGAGCGCCCGCTCAAGCCGCGCTCCTAACCCTTTATAAAAGACAAATCGGCTTCCCGCCACTTTGGCGGCTCGCTCAAAGTCGAGCAAACCGAGCCGATCGGCGATTTCCCAATGCGGCTTCGGCTCAAAGGAAAACGAACGCGGCTCTCCCCATCTCCGCACTTCCACATTGTCCTCTTCTGATTGGCCGATCGGCACTGATTCGTGCGGCACGTTTGGAATTGACAACAACAAGTCGTCGAGTTCCGCCTCAAGCTGGCGAATTTGTTCATCCATCCGTTTAATGCGGTCACCGACTTCGCGCATTTGGGCAATCAGCGGCTCGGCGTCCTTTTTCTCGCGCTTTAGGACAGCGATTTGCTGCGACACATCGTTGCGCTTGCTTTTCAGCTCTTCGACTTCCGCGATCAAGCGGCGGCGGTCTTTGTCCAATTGTTCAAAGCGGTCGATGTTCGTCAAATCCCCGCCGCGCTGCATTAGTTTTTCTTTCACTTCTTCAAACTGGGTGCGCAATATTTTCACATCCAGCATGGCTTTTACCTCCTTTTCCATTCAATATTATACATAAAAAAGCCCCCGTCCCAAAAAAGGGACGGGAGCCATCCCGCGGTGCCACCCTTATTGAAGGCCAACCATGCCTTCCACTTATGCCGATAACGGCGGCGGCCGAAAACGCCTACTGGCCCTTTGGGCGTTCAACGTTTTGCTCGAGGATGGATTCACAGGAGCTCCCTGCCGGTTCGCACCACCCACCGGCTCTCTGATAAGGAAGGCATCCCGCTACTTGTTCCTCTCATCGCTTTCGCTTGATCACTTTACTTGAGGCTTGACGCCATTTTCGCTTCTTTGACCATGTTGAGGAAGTATTGCATCAATCGATGATCGTCGGTCAGCTCTGGATGGAACGAGCAGCCGAGAAACTGGCCTTGCCGGGCCGCGACAATGCGGTCGTTGTATGTCGCCAAGACATCGACCTCGTCGCCGACCTCGACAATGTGCGGAGCACGGATGAAGACGCCGACAAACCCGTCGCCGACACCCTTAATCGACAGCTCCGCCTCAAAGCTTTCCCGCTGCCGACCGAACGAGTTCCGCTCCACCGTAATGTCCATCAAACCTAAGTGCGGCTCGTCGTAACCGACGATTCGTTTCGCCAGTAAAATCAGCCCGGCGCACGTACCGAACATCGGCTTGCCGGCAGCGGCAAATTGCTTGAGCGGCTCCATCAGCCCATAGCGGTCGATGAGCCGCCGCATCGTTGTGCTTTCGCCGCCCGGCAGCACAAGACCGTCCAACCCTTCAAGCTGCTCCGGCTTTTTCACGATGACCGCCTCGGCGCCGCACGCCTCAATGGCGCGGACATGTTCCTGCACAGCTCCTTGCAGTCCGAGTACACCTATTTTCATTGTGATCTTGCTCCTTTGTCGGGCTTACCAGCCTCGTTCTTGCATCCGGTGCTCCGGCAACAATGTCGCGATATCGATGCCGCGCATCGCGCCGCCCAATCCTTTCGACAAGTGTGCGATCAATTCATAGTCTTCGTAATGAGTCGTCGCCTCTACGATCGCGCGCGCGTATTTTTCCGGATTTTCCGATTTGAAAATGCCAGACCCAACAAAGACACCGTCCGCACCCAAGTGCATCATCAAGGCAGCGTCAGCCGGTGTCGCGACACCGCCGGCGGCAAAGTTGACGACCGGCAGGCGGCCAAGCCGCTTGATCTCGCGCAGCACCTCAACCGGAGCCCCGAGCTGTTTCGCCTCAGCGACAAGCTCATCTTCGCTCATGTTGACGACTTTGCGAATTTGCGCGTTCACTTTGCGCATATGGCGCACGGCCTCAACAATGTTGCCTGTCCCCGGCTCTCCTTTGGTTCGCAACATCGATGCCCCTTCTGCAATGCGGCGCGCCGCTTCCCCTAAATCGCGGCAACCGCACACAAATGGAACGGTAAACTGCCGTTTGTCAATATGGAACTCCTCATCAGCCGGCGTTAATACTTCGCTTTCGTCAATGTAGTCGACACCAAGCGCCTCTAAGACACGCGCCTCAACATAGTGACCGATCCGCACTTTCGCCATGACTGGGATCGAAACGGCGTTCATCACTTCTTCGATCACCGTCGGGTCGGCCATGCGCGCGACACCGCCAGCGGCGCGAATGTCCGCCGGGACGCGCTCGAGCGCCATAACCGCGACAGCCCCTGCCGCTTCAGCGATTTTCGCCTGTTCTGCGTTCACGACGTCCATGATGACGCCGCCTTTTTGCATTTCCGCCATGCCGCGTTTGACGCGGTCCGTACCTGTCAATGCCAACGTTGATTCCCCCTATTCCTAATCCTTATGCTTTGCGAGGCATGCAAAAGGACGATTCCACTGTTTTATTTTACCTCAATTTTTACAAAAATCACAATGGAAAAAAGCTCCCCATCAAGGGGAGTCGATTTTACAGCCAGCCTTTCACTGTTTTGGCGACGCTTGTCCATAAATCAACAAACAGTCCGCCGACCGCGCGCATCGAAAGAACAAACCAATTGGCTTTTTCGACTTCAGCTGTTGTGACAAGCGGCACACGGATGTTTTTTTGCATGTCTGGGCTTAAGAAGGCAAGGGAGTCGTCCCCTTTATATTCGAGCGTCATATATCCAACCGTTTCCCCTTTTTTCAAAGGGGCGACTAGCTTTCCTTCTTTTGTCATTTTTTTCTTGTCCAACACATATACAGGTTTGTATTGTTTTTCCTCGCCGTTTTTCACAAGCAGATCCAGATTCTTTCCTGTCGCGACACGAACCTCTTTTTCTTTCCCTTTCACGACCGGAAGTGTTTCTTTTCCTTTCAGCTGGTACCCTTTTGGATAAAGCGTCTCGAGGGAGTATTGGTTGAATCCGTAGTTAAATAGTTTTTCTGTCTCTTTAAAGCGCGCCTCTTTTGTTGTTTTCCCACTCGCATCTTTCGCGTTCATGACAACCGAAATCAAGCGGACGCCGTTTCGTTTCGCCGTCCCGGTGAAACAGTTGCCGGCAAATTCCGTATAGCCGGTTTTCAACCCGTCTACACCTTCGTATCCGTACACAAGCCCAGGCAGCATCCAATTCCAGTTGTCCATTTTGATTTCATCTTTTGTTCCTTCCCGGAATACTTTATGAGGAATGCTCGCTGTTTTCAGCACTTCGGGATGATCTTTCAGCAACCGGTAGGCAAGCATCGCCATCGCACGTGCGGACATGACGTTTTCCTCATTTGTGCTTGTCCCTTCTGGATGGAATCCTTTTAAATCCTTATTGCTCAACCCTGTGGCATTGACAAACTTATAATCTTTCAGCCCAAGCTCTTTCGCTTTGTCGTTCATCATTTTCACAAAATTTTTCTCCGATCCAGCGATGATCTCAGCAATCGCGACCGTTGCCCCGTTCGCCGAATAAATGGCCATTGCCTCGTACAGCTCACGCACCGTATACTTGCCATCTTTTCGCAACGGGACATTGGACAGCGCCCGGTCTTGCGACAGCCGGTACACGTAATTGCTTGGCGTGTACATTTGATCCCATTTGACGCGCTTCGCCTTAATGGCGTCAAGAAGCAAATACTCGGTCATCATTTTCGTCATGCTGGCAATCCCAAGCACCGTATCGATATTTTTTTCATACAAAATTCTTCCCGTTTGTGCATCCACTAAAATCGCAGCGTCCGCCCGGATGTCAAGCGGGGCGCTTTCCGCCTTCACCGTCTGTTGAAACGGACCAAACGTTAAACAAAGGCAAATCGACAACAACCAAAACAACCAGTTTTGTTTTCTCCTCCTCACAATGACACCCTCCTCACACAACCGTTATTGTAACATACCGTCGGCCAAAAAAATAGACGGAGGACATGTCTCCGTCAAAGTTGAGCCGATCGGCGCAACTCCGATCAAAAAGCAGAGTAGTTCGGCGCTTCTTTCGTAATTTGCACGTCATGCGGATGGCTTTCACGAAGCCCCGCGCTCGTCATGCGGATAAACTGCGTTTTTTCACGCAGCTCTTCCAAATTGCGGGTTCCACAATAGCCCATGCCGGCGCGCAACCCACCGACAAGCTGATAAATCGTGTCGGCAAGCGGCCCTTTGTATGGAACGCGTCCCTCGATGCCTTCCGGGACAAACTTTTTCGCATCTTCTTGAAAATAGCGGTCTTTGCTGCCGCGCTCCATGGCTGCGACCGATCCCATGCCCCGGTACACCTTAAAGCGGCGGCCTTGGTAAATTTCCGTCTCACCCGGGCTTTCGGAAACACCAGCAAGCAAGCTGCCGAGCATAACCGCATGCGCCCCAGCCGCGATCGCCTTCACAATGTCGCCGGAATATTTGATCCCGCCGTCAGCGATGATCGGGACGCCATGTTTGCACGCCTCAGTCGCACAGTCGTAGATCGCCGTAATTTGCGGCACACCAACCCCGGCGACAACCCGGGTCGTGCAGATGGACCCCGGACCGATTCCGACTTTAATAATGTTCGCCCCAGCCTCAATCAAGTCGCGCGTCCCTTCAGCTGTCGCGACATTGCCGGCGATGATGTTCAAGTCCGGGTATTGGCGTCGGATGTTGGCCACCGTCTCTAGGACGCCTTTCGAATGGCCGTGCGCCGTGTCAACGACAATGACATCAACCCCTGCCTCAACAAGCTTTTTGACGCGAATCATCGTGTCCGCCGTCACCCCGACGGCCGCCCCGACAATCAGCCTCCCTTTCGCATCTTTCGCCGAATTCGGGAACTCAATGACCTTTTCAATATCCTTGATCGTAATTAATCCCTTCAGCACACCGTTTTCATCAACAAGAGGCAGTTTTTCGACCTTGTGTCGCTGCAAAATTTTCTCTGCTTCCTCCAACGTTGTCCCCACCGGAGCAGTGATCAAGTTTTCCTTCGTCATTACCTCGGAAATTTTAATCGAATAGTCTTGAATGAAACGCAAGTCACGGTTCGTAATAATGCCGACCAATTTTTGCTCCTCGGGGTTGTTGACGATCGGCACCCCCGAGATCCGATATTTACTCATTAAGTGTTCTGCATCATACACTTGATGATCCGGCGTTAGGAAAAACGGGTCCGTAATGACGCCTCGTTCCGACCGTTTCACCTTGTCGACCTGCTCGGCCTGCTGTTCGATCGACATATTTTTGTGAATGATGCCAAGGCCTCCCTGACGCGCCATCGCAATTGCCATCTCCGCTTCGGTGACCGTATCCATCCCAGCGCTGAGAATCGGGATGTTCAACTGCAGCGTATCGCTCAACTTCGTGGTTACATCAACATCGCGCGGCAATACGTCCGACTTCGCTGGAATGAGAAGAACGTCATCAAACGTCAATCCTTCCTTGGCGAATTTCGCTTCCCACATGTTTTCTCCCCCTTGTCCGGAAATATTATTAGTAGCTTAACAACTGGTTAAACTACTGTCAAGGAATCAAGAAAATGTCCAACTTTTCAGTTATTTCGAGACAATTCTATGTAAGGGGGGTAAAAATGTTCGGAAATCACGGTCAACTGTTTCGCCTTTCTGTTTTCCGCTCGGCCGATACTGCGCAGCAATTTTTGCGGCAATGCTATCAACAGCTGCAACGGGATGACGCCGTCCAACGCAGTTATGCAAACTGTTACCCATTTTTATATTATCTGGAACACGGGCAAAACTTTTACGCCGCTGCCCAGCAGGCGCCGCTGTCCATCAAGCCGGTTCTCTTGTTTTACGGCATGGTGCAGCTCTTAAAAGCATGCCTGCTCACTGTCGACCCCGACTACCCGGAATCAACATCGGTCTTGGCCCATGGTGTATCAGCAAGAAAACGAAAAAAACAGGGCTACGAATTTTTAGATGATGAAGTGAAAATACAAAAAAACGGTTTATTCGCACATTTTTCTGAAAAAATGTTTCATGTGAAACAAGAAGCTGGGGAAAAATTTCGCATGGGCACGCTGTTGCAACGAATTGGCGAGTTGCATGAAACGTTTTTTCTTCTAAGCGGGCGAAAAAAACCGTTATCCTTGCCTGTTGTACATACTGCTTCGCCGCCGATGCTCGCCATCCCAAAAGTGATTTTGGACCACTACCATATGTCGTTGTCCCGCTTTGTCCAATATCTCTGTGAAGAAGGACAAGGAAAGCGGCTTTCGTTCGCCAAAGAAGAAGGAGAATTTCTGTATTTTCATATAGAATCGCCGCTGTCGCCGGCCGGAGAAGGTCCGTTTTTATTCCATCTTGACGGTACACTCCGAATTCCAGTCAAGAAAGAGAAAACATTCTCGCTTCCAGAAATACACGCCCATTACTTGTTGCTGTATAACTTGAGCATGATTTCGCGCTATGAGACGGAATGGTGGAGCGAGCTTCTCCATTCTTACCCAAGCAAGGCATACACTTTTATTCTTGAGTTTCTCTCCGTGTCGGCGGAAAAAGTGCCGTTGCTGCTTCATGAATACTTAATGCGGAAATTTTTGGGTTGAATCAAATCAAAAATCCCCTGCTGTATATACAGCAGGGGATTTTCGCCTAGCAACGACCTACTCTTGCAGGGGCGCTGGCCCCAACTACCATCGGCGCTGGAGGGCTTAACTTCCGTGTTCGGGATGGGAACGGGTGTTTCCCCTCCGCCATAGCCACTAGGCAATGATGATCATCTTGGACAGTAATTATTATATCCATCCTGTTGGATTTGTCAACAGGATGTTCATTCCCTCAAAACTAGATAACCGTTGGAAGAAGCCGCTCGCCTGCGCTTTTCTTGGTTAAGCCCTCGATCGATTAGTATCCGTCAGCTCCACGTGTCGCCACGCTTCCACCTCGGACCTATCGACCTCGTC
>NZ_JAEIGB010000036.1:0-15461 GCF_022341265.1 Geobacillus sp. YHL | reverse complement strand
GCTTACGATATTAATTCCTGAAAATGGTTCGCTAACTAGTGATTGACAACGCCCGTAGTGAACCGAAAAAATGTTCTCCACAAAGTCTTGACTGACTCGTCTCCGTATTAGCCTTTGCCATTTGTTGAGTTATTTCTTTATAATTTTTAATGTTATCGTGAAAATCATCTTTATACACAAAATCCTTCCCCGTATTATACGGCGGGTCGATGTAGATCATTTTGATTTTGCCAAAATACGATTTTTGCAGCAATTTCAGCACTTCCAAGTTGTCGCCTTCAATATACAAGTTCTCCGTTGTCTCCCAGTTTTTGCTTGATGCTTTGTCCGGCCGCAAGGTGCCAGTGGACGGCGTTTGCGCAAGTTTCATCGCCTGTGTTTTGCCGTGCCAGGTGAATTCGTACTTTTCGTTGCGCGTTTCAATCTCTTCGCCGAGAACAAGCTTCAGTTTGTCAAAATCGATTTTTCCCTCCGTTACAACTTCTGGGAATAGCTGTTTTAACGCTTCAATGTTCGTTTTGATGAGATCCAGTGATCTTCCGTCCAGTTTTTCCATCATGCTACTCCTTTCCGTGCAATTGTTGCTTCCATTGTTCGATTTGCTTCGTTAGCTGTTGAATTTTCATATGGTATTCGACTTTTCGATTAAACTGCGTTTCTTTTTTGATTTCGTTTTTCCATTTTGCGATTTCGACTTCCGCCTGTTCGATTTGCGCGACGAGCTGTTTTGATTGTTCATCAGCGGCGATGTAAAAGGCGCCGATCGCTTTGGCGTGCTGGAACGCCTGCACCGCCAGATGGATGTCTTGATAAAACCGAAAAAAGTTGGCGAACGAAAGCCTCGTCATATGGACGGCGCGAAGAAACTGCTTGACTGTCTCGTCATCATGATCGGGAGAAAACCACGGCGTATACGCCCATTCTTCGGCCACGGTTTTGGTCCGGTCGTTTTTGTTCAGCCGCTTGCGGCATGTCCCCATTCGAACGTTTCCTTCTTTTTCAAACACGATAACGGTTGGGTTGGGCACTGTTTTTTGGATGATCTCCCCGATCACGGAAACGTGCGCATCCTTCGATTCCGGGCGCAGCCGAACGGTGATAAACATAACCCCTTCGTAATGGTAGTCGTCGTTGACGAACGGCTGAATGTTGATGACCCTTGAGGTCAACAAGTATGTCAACTCGATCCGCTCGATGTCTTTCGTCATATAGTCCTTTTCTTTTTTCGTCAAATCCGCATAGTCGTAAAACATTTTTTTGTCAAGCTTTTTATGCAACGGGCGGACGCGCTCGTCCAGTCCTATTGTAGCATAAAATGCGGATGCGGCCATGATCCTCACCCTTTAATGATCAAATACGAAACGATCTCAAAATCTTGCAAGCTCGTGTTGGCGTTCGTCACGAAGGCGTCCAAGTTCCCTAGGCTGAAGATGTTGAGCATCAATTGCTGATCCATCTTGCCGACGATCTCTTCCACCGCTTTTTCCAGCAGCGCCTTGTATTGCCCCATGTCTTTTCCGTTTTTCGTCTCTTGGTAAAACGCCTTGTACAAGCCCCATTCGACGTCTTTTTTGCCGTTGCAAAGCGAGCGATACAGGTCCAACATTTTCTTGACATGCCCAGGATGGTACAACACCGTGCCGTCTTTGCGGACATACACCAAATAATAGGGATGAAGCGCGTTTTGTTCATGCGCAGATGCCATCGGCGCCGTTTGTTTTAGGCAGAAAATGACGCCTGGCTGAATTTCGTCTTTCAGTTTTTCATTTTGATTGGCGGTAATGCTGAACAGTCCAAACGGCGCCCGCTCGAGCTCTTCTTTATGTTCCTTCATGAAATTCAACAAATCCATCCGGAAGTCGTCGAGAGTAAAATCCGTCAGCGAGATATTTCCGGAAATATCCTCTAAATCAATGACCTCATTTTGCAATTTTTCCAGTTGCTTGCGGCGGTATTCCAAGTCGTTCATTTCATTGCTGTTGTCGGCAATGACGTTTTCTTCGCCAGTCGCTGAAATATCTAAAATGGTCATTCGGCCTTTGACCCGATTGACAAGTTGAATGTACTCATCAAGCTCGATCGATGGCCAGAAGTTTACGAGCTGGATCTGTTTGTTTTTGCTGCCGATCCGGTCGATGCGGCCGAACCGCTGGATGATGCGGACCGGGTTCCAATGGATGTCATAGTTGACAAGATAATCGCAGTCTTGCAAGTTCTGTCCTTCGGAAATACAGTCCGTGGCGATGAGGATGTCGATTTCGTCTTTCATTTCCGGCATCACTTTATCCCGCTCTTTCGAGACGGGCGAAAAGTTCATCAACACATGATTGAAATCGACTTTCTTCATCTTCAATGTTGTTTTCGGCTGATCGGTACCCGTCACGACCGCACAGTGCAATCCAAATTGGTTTTGCACCCATTGATGCAAATTCTCGTATAAGTATTTCGCCGTATCGGCAAAAGCTGTGAAAATGAGCAGTTTTTTGTTCTGATCGTTAATCGGGTGCTCGATTTTCTGTTCGATCAATCGTTTCAACGCCAACAGCTTCTGATCGCGATCCGGCGTTACGTTCCGCGCCTGATGAAGCAGCCTCAGCAAAATCTCCCGGTCGTATAGCAAATCTTGTTTCCAACGGATCAAATCCATGTCTTTCAAAAAGATTTTGACTTTCGAGCCAATCAACGCCTCTTCCAATTCCGGATCTTCCGCATCGATCTCGTCCATCTCGCCAATTGTCCCAGAACTTCCATCGCAACGGTCGATTTTCTCGAGATGTTCGTCGATTTGTTGGATGATGTTTTGCAATGTCAAAGAAAACGAATGAACGCTGCTCTCCAACCGCTTCAGCAAATTCGACTTCATTAAATAAACAAGGTTGTGCTCGCGGTCGGTTTGCTTAAACACTCGGCCGTTTGCGACCTTTGTGTCGTATTTTTCGCTATAGTCCGCTCTTTTGTGCGGCAGCACGTATTGCATCGGCGAATAGACCGCCATGCGAAGCCGCAAAATGTCGTTGTTGATTTTCTCAAGCGGCGGAAACTCATCTTTGCTGTCGATTTTTTCTTTCAGATTGATCGGCTTTAGACGCGTCGGAAACGGCCCGATAGCGTCCACGTTGTAATATTTTTCAATATGGCGGCGCGAACGGGCGATTGTCAGCGAATCAAGCAAAGCAAAATAATCCCAATCGAGCATATCCAACAACCGCTCGGTCGTCCGCTCTTCTTCGGGAAGCTGGCTCCATTTGTTAAACTGCGACTGGGCGCGCCGAATCGTCTGGCTGATGCTTTTGATGTTCGCTGTTTCCGCCAATGCCTTGTCGTTTCCTTCTGTAATAAAGGCAATTTGATTTTTCAAGTCATCCAGCTTGTTGTTGACGGGGGTGGCGGAAAGCATCAATACCTTCGTTTTCACCCCTGCTTTAATGATATCGTTCATCAAGCGGGAGTATCTCGTCACCCGGTCATAGCGCGGATCGTTGTTGCGAAAGTTATGCGATTCGTCGATAACAACTAAATCATAATTTCCCCAGTTCACATGTTCCAAATTAATATCGCCGCTGTAGCCGCGTTCGCGCGATAAATCGGTATGGTTGAGCAAGTCATACGAAAAGCGGTCTGCGGCTAAAATGTTTCGCTTATCATTTAAACGGTAGATGGCCCAGTTTTCCCGCAATTTTTTCGGCGCCAACACAAGAACGCGGTGATTGCGCAGTTCATAATATTTAATCACCGCCAACGCTTCGAACGTTTTTCCGAGCCCAACACTGTCGGCGATAATGCAGCCCCCGTACGTTTCAATTTTATTGATAGCCCCAAGGACCCCATCGCGCTGAAAGTCATAAAGTTTGTTCCAAATCACCGTATGTTGGAAACCGGTTCTCGTCTGCAACGTTTCGTAGTTTGTCGCTTCTTTTAAAAAATCTTTGAATAAGTAATAAAGTGTGACAAAGTAAATAAACTCTGGCGGATGTTCTTGATACATGACTTCCAAACGCCGCAACATTTCCTCTTTCACATCTTGCAGCGCCTGTTCATCTTGCCAAATCGACTCAAACTGGCGAAGCAACTGGGCGCTGGAATCTCGATCATCCATCATATGAGCAAAATAAAAATGGGGGGAGCTGCTGTAGCCGAGCCCCGGACTGGAAAACGGCGCCCCGCCGATCAAGCCGATTTGTGACCCGTCCTCATTTCGCACATGATATATGCTGCCTTGAATGCGCTGATTGACGACCGATTTCACCCTTGCTTTCTGTTTCAGCCATTTCGCCAGTTCCCTTGCTATGTATGCTTGGTTAAGTTCGATTTTGTATTTTCGTTCTTCTTCTACTCCATACAGCGCCGCTTCGTTTTTCTTCATCCATTCATTGAATGAACGATCACCGCGCACAAAGGCAGGCTCTGTGAAAATAAAACGGAATTCATCGATTTGCGCCAGTTCTTTTTTCAACTCTGCAAACGCATATAACGTAAAATGGGCCGCTGCAATCGATAGTTTGCTGCCTTTTGTGATATGCGCTTTCAACGCATCGCCGACTAGGCCGTTTTGTCTGTTGTCAATCATCCCTTTTGTCTTCATGCACCAATGGCTCCTTGTCCCTTTTCTTTATGGTTTTATTTTACGAAAACAACTGGTAGGATGTTGTTGAAATTTGTCGAAACTATAGATTGATTATCATAGACACTTCTTCAGAACAAGGGCTCTGTTTCGATCTAGGAACGAGTTGATCGAATTCGACGTCAAGGCGCAAGAGATTCAGCCTCTCCATCGACGATGGGCGCAAAAAAATCCTCCCGATTTTGGTCGGGAGGGTGCAAAAAGTGAGTGATTAAGCTTTTCCGGCTCTTCACCACAAGTTGTACTTGATCATTTACGGCAAGATAGGTGCGCATTGGGAAAATAGAGGATACAAAAAATGCGAATTTTCCCGTATGGTAAAGGAGACGGAACCAAATCATCGGAGGAAAATTCGCATGTACTCTCAGTTGATCAAAGAACTCATCGATTTCCCTATTATGCGCTAAACTTGAACATTTAGGTTATGATCCTGTCTGCTTGTACCATCAATGATGAAAGGAGTATTCAATGCCTGCGAAATTTTAAAAAGCGTCTCTACCCTAGGACTTGTAAGTCCCGCTTCAATTCTCCCAATCGTGGATTTTGGAACTCCAATGCGATCTGCCAGTTCCTGTTGAGACATATTCAGCTGCTTTCGTCTTGTTTTAATCTGTGCAGCTATCGTTCCTTCCAATCGAAGTTTTTGAACATGTTGCTCGCCTCGAATGGCTGCATATTTCTTAAAAAAATCACTCATTGTTTTTCCCTCCCAGTCCATTAATAAAGGCAAGGGTCGAAAGCGCAATAACGTTCATATGCTGATTCAGCCGGCACAATATCCTCTCGTCTTATCGCTCCGTTATACTGTTTGTCAAAATAATGAAGCAATATGACTTTTGAAAAATTGTGAATCGCAAATATAATTCTGTGATTTCCAGTTCTTCCACCTCTTATACCCCATCTGTAAAAATGATCATAACGAGTATTCATGCGAAGATGTTTCAACGACGGAGGGATGATATCATCCGGAAAGCCGTTGTTCTCCGGATCAGACGGATATGGATTACGTTGAATAATCGTAAGTTGCCTTGCATATACATCAGCAACATGACACCATATACCCGGACGACCTTTTTGTCTAAGTTCTTGCTCGGCTTTACTCAGTAGATGATTTTCAAATTCCTTTACATTTCCTGTGTATATTACCTCAAACAATATCCTCTACCCTTTACCAATCATTATACACAATGATAGCATTTATGCTACTGACATGCAATCATTTATACATGCCAAAATGGATTGAAACAGACATGGATCATCAGACCCAGCCTTGTCTCTCGATCATACCCACATGGCCATGCATCCTTCCCTCCCCCATCATCCCCACCACTTCGCGAAACACGGCCGACGGCTGCTTGCGGAGCAGGTCGGCGGGGATTGTTTTGTACTTTGCGCCGTTTGTGATGATGAGTCGGCCGCTTTCCAGGCGGATGGACACGTTTTTGACGCGGTACGCGGTGATCTTGGACGCCTGATCCAAGTAGCGGGCGTCAAGGTCGAAGCGGATGCGGTCGGACAGCCGCCGCAGGATGCGCCAAAGGGCGATTTCGTCGCTTGATTTCATGAACAGTTCGGGCAGTTCTTTCGCCTGCTTGAGCGTGTTGAGCGTCGTCATCGCATAAACGGCGATGCCGTAGCCGACAGGGCGAATGACGTGTTGGAGAAAGTGCCAGCTTTCGACTTCGAAGCGAACGTATTCGTCATCGCTTCGTTTTGGCAGTTCGGCGATGGCCGAGCGTTTGACGATGTTCACAGCGGTGATTTTGCCAAAGCACGTGACCCCGTTTTGCGGGGCGGCTCCTTGTTTCGGGTAAAGAGCGATGTAGCGCGCGTTTTGCCAGCCTTTTTTCAGCTGCTTGACTGGGATATGGTAGAAGCGGTGCTTCACGTAGGCTTCGTAATGCCGCGCGCTTGGCACCATGCCGACAAGCACATGCTCGTCGAACGCCGACCGCCATTCTTCGATGATCCCTTGCGGCAGGATGCCTTCTTGTTGCAGTTCTTCAGGATTGTTTTCGATCAACCGCTCGATGAACTGCTCGACGAGGCGGGTGGCGTTCGGCAAAAACGGCAGGCCGCCGATGTTGACGTCGTTGATGCTTTTGTACAGCGGGTGCGCTTGGTAGCTGTCTTCGTCATGCCACGGGAAGAGCACGTAGGCGCCAAAGGCGGTGCGCTCGTACGGGCCGCCGCGGCGGGCGACAAGGGAATCACGGTAGCGGTGCATCGTGTTGATGTCGTCTTCCATCGGGCCCGGCATTCCGTACCGTTTTTCGTATGAGCTGCCGGAAACGGCGAAATCAAGGCGGTATTTGGCGTCGAAAATGTAGTTGAATGTATAGTCTTTTCCCTTCTTTTCAATCGCCAAAACCGTGTCGGGCATTTGCGGGACGGTCGGCAGCCTCCCTTCGTACAGCTGGTACGTGAGCGTGATTCGCTCGCCCGTGTGCGGATGTTCGTACACTTGCTTGGCGGAGCGGGTTTTGTCGAGATGGACGAACAGCCCCAAGCGGTTCACTTGGATGACGTTTTGACTGATGAGTCTGTATTTTTTCCCGAGAAGCTGCCCGAGTTTTAGAAACGTCCAGTACTCGTACAACGTCGCCACGTCTTTGACGGACATTCGGTACAGCGTTCCCTGCAAGGCGAGGCCGCGGGTGATGAGGAGAAACAGCTGATAAGCGTCGCGGTATCCAGGCGCCATTTGCAGGACGAGGCTCGCAACAGAGCGGTCAAGCCGCCCGATCGGCCGCCAAAAGGAGTGGCGGAGACGGGTTTCGAGGGCGCGGATCATCGATTGGATGCGCTCCAGCAAATCCGGATCCGGTTCTGTTTCGTACCGCTTTTGTTTCCCTTGCACGTGTTCTAACAAATCGCGCAGCTTCTCGACAAGGCGCGTCATCATCCATTTGACGAACCGGTTTTCGAGCGTGTCGTACGTCAGTTCTTGTTTCGCTTTGAGCCCCGATTGCGGCATGACGGTTCGACTTCCAATGTCGATGCCGCGTTTGACATCGCGGAACACATGCGGCCGCTTGCGCAAATCATTCCGTCCTGCCGCATCCAAACGGCCGAGCTGGTCGCCGCGCACCCTCACATGGACGGTCGACAGTTGATGGTGCGGCTGCCGCTCGATATGGCGAATGGCCTGCAAAAAATCGCCGATATGCGCCTCCATAAGCCGGAAAAATTCGCTTCGGGACGGCGCGCCGCTGCGCTTCGCCTTCGCCCGCTGGTACGTGCGCTTGATAAAGTGAAACGCCAAGTTGTAAATTTCTTCGCTCACTTCATCAAGCAGCCGCTGGTAGTCTTGTTTGTAGGTCAATTTCGTCGGGAAAATTTCGATCGTCACGTCCAAAACGGAGCGGTGGCCGTCGCGGATTTCGAATGTCGACAGCCCGACTTCATTCGGGAAATGGAGATTTCCCATCAACACCGCTTGGCCGCCGATGTCCACCAGGCTGATGGCGTTTCTCAGCGCTGGCGACTCATGGTAAAAGGAGAGCACCCGGTCGGTTTTCGGAACGACAAGCAGCTGATAGATGCCGTTTTCAAAGAAAATCGGGCGGTGGCCGCCCGACCAGTCGACAAGCGCCCCCGCGTCAACGTCGAACAGTTTGACGTCGAGCACCCCTTCGCCGCTTGCGAAAAACTCCATCGTCTCGTGGAAATCGAGGCGGCGGTACTGCTTAAGCCCTTCGTATTGTTCATGGTACGGCTTTCCTTTGATTACGAGCGTGAGCTGGTTCGTTTCGATATGGACGAGCTCATAGTCGTCACGCCCCAAGCCAGAACGAAGTGAAGCCATCGTCCTCCAACCTCCGCAGCATGCGCCAAATTTTCTCCGCGCTTTTTGGATAGCGGGCGTACGACACATCAAGCGCGCCGCTGTAGTCCCCGTCCGGTTCAAAACCGGCGCAAAGGACAAACAGTTCTTTGAGCGCCCGCTCGAGCCGCGCGTCGCTTCCTGAAAGGCGCGGCAACATTTTTTGCATGAGGCAATAGTCGAACGCCTTGTCCCATTCCATTAGCTTTCCTTCTTCGTTGTAAGCAAGGTAGAAGCAAATTTCGTCGCGGACGCGGTAGCCGATGTGCGCCCCGAGCGGCTCAAGGATGCGGTTGATGTCCACGAGCTGTTTCGTCGCGTCTTCTACCAGCTTTGGATAATCGGCATATACATCTTTCAAATGCAAATACCGCGCCGCGAACAGCTCCTGTCCGACTGACAGGGGCGCGACGGTCGGCAAGTCGCGCAAAAAATCGAGATGGTCGAGACGGACGCGGTTGAATTCAATCGTGTTCGCCCGGTCGAGCACTTTTTTGCTGAAGGGGTGGGTCGTCTCGTCCATGTTGACCGTGCCGATGATGTAGACGTTCGGCGGGAGAAAAAGGTCGCGCCCCGCCGTTTCTCGCGGCAGCAGCCGTGACGAGGTGATGCGCCCGTCTTCCCAGCGGCGGCTTTCCATGACGCTTAAGACATCGCTGAAATAATGCTCAACGCGGGCGAGGTTCATCTCGTCCAACACGACGAAATACGGCTTGTCCGGATGGTTCTCGGCTTCGATGATGACGTTCGTAAGGGGCCCGGGCTTGAACTCGCCTTTAATGTCGACATAGCCAAGCAAATCGGAGCCGTCATTCCAGTCCGGGCGGACGGGAATTAAGGTGAAGCGGCCGTTGTCTTCCGTCGCGCCGACGCTCTCGGCGAGCCATTGAACGATTTTCGTTTTCCCCGTTCCAGAAATGCCGGATAAGATGACGAACGGTTTTGTTTTTAACGATAGAAAGAGGTTGGCCACTTCCTCTTTTGTGTAATAAAAACCTTTGGCGGATATGTATGAATGAATATGCTCAACCGCCTCCCAATAGGAAAAGGCCTGCTCGGGCGGTGCCATCGGTTCTGTTCGCTCCACATACTGTCGGTAATAACCGATCATCGTTTCGAGGTCGCGCGCGAGTTGTTCATCGGATGGCAGATCGTCAAACGAATAGGCGATATACGCCGCCACCGACCGTTCGTAGTCTTTCGCCCGTTTGCTTTCGCCAAGACGGATGTCATCATTCGTCCGCACGCGTTCTTCAGCGGGAATGAGTTGGCGGATGTCCCGCTTCACCCGCTCCATTTCGTCTCTCGGCGTCTCCGTCACTCCTTGGGCGAGCGTCAAATAGAGCCGGCGCATATCTTCACTGAATAAGTAGACGATATAATACCCTCGCTGCGTCGAATCCGTCACCTCTTGATCCATCACCGCCACCCACGGCACGTCGGTCCACACCCCTTGACCGACAGAACCTTTCACCATATACCGGTCAGGCGGTAAGAAAGGCAATGTTTTCAACGCCTCTGGAATCGCTCGTGTCACCAGCTGAAACGTCCGCCGCTCTTTCGACAGTTTTTCCTGTTTGTCTTGCTCGTAGATGGCCATTACTTCACGGAACAGATCGTGCAATGACATAAGAATAGCTCCTTCGTATAGAAATGTTATTCTTCGTTTCTATTTTTCTTCTATTCTACTAAAAAAGCGGCTCTCTCAACTAGTGAGAGAGCCGCTTTTTTCGTCACGAGCAGGCGTTCTTTATGTATATACATGCAACATGAAGAGTGGACTTCTCATCACGCCCCATACCCCAAGCGCTACAGCACCTTCTCCAGATGTTCATGGATATAAGCTGTAAATCAATCAAAGCCTTGCATGATATCATTTCGTTCTTTATGAAACACATTCACCATGACAGGATCTTTCCGCCATTTCCACAAACGCTCGATCGGGTTGAGCTGTGGCGGATATGGCGGGAGATAAAGAAAAAACCCCCGCATCGCAAGGGTTTTCACTAGCGGCCCCGAGAGGATTCGAACCTCCGACGCACGGTTTAGGAAACCGACGCTCTATCCACTGAGCTACGGGGCCGTGTTCATCGCTCTCCTTTTCCATTCTATCCGTCTGCACATAAAAATTCAATAGCTGATAGAAAAACAAAATATAGAAGACGGACTCCAAATCCGATCTCTCCAAAGTTCGCTCTTCGTTCCCAGCAATTTAGAATTCTTCGGCTTGGATCAACCCACGATTTCTTACGGAACGTTAAAATCGCCTGCCTTCCAGCAATCCAAAACGTCTTGCTCGATGCTGAAAACAACAAAGATCGTTCGTTTTACAATGACTGCCCATATTCGTCTGGATTGAGGATCATATGCACCCTCGCTGCATTATCCTCGACACTCAGAAAGTGGTTCGTTTCCTTCGGCCCCAGTCCTCGAACCGCCCCATAAATACGCCCGATTTTTTCCAGCTTCCCGCTTCTAATGTCCCAGCTGTACACTTCCTCCTTTGCATGATAGCTGTGGCCAAAATACGCATAGTTCCCCCTCACACATAGAGCGGTTGATCCGCGCAGCTGCTCGGGCGTTTTGTATCTCTGCACCGTCTTTTTGCAAGGATCCACCTGAATAAGCGAAAAATCGTCGTAAGGAAAAAGCCACAAGGTCGATGATTTCCCTTTGCACATCGCATAGCAGTCCACGATCATCGGGCGGTCCGTCAAATGGGAATGATAGTTGAATGCCGGAGAACCGTCCAAGCGAAACAAAACCAATCCTTCCGTCGAAATTCCTTTGCCAAACACCCCTTCATCAAAATAGCCGATCCATATCCCTTCCTTCCCCACCGCAATGTCTTCTATCCCATCGCCGCCGCAAAAGGAATGTCGGATACGGCCATGCAGATCGAGCAAAAACACATTATCACGCTTCCCTTGGCTTCTCGCATCCGCCAACAAAAACCGCTCGCTGTCGACCCAGCGAATAATGGGAAAGCGCACAGAGACGTCCGGATAGAGAACAGTTCCATTCACGACGCACTCCAACCGTCGGCGGCTTCTTTGCACGACAATCCACCCGCACCGATCGTTCCAATCCGCATCGACCAGCCGAATCCCGCTTCGTTCCGACACAATCGAATAGAACGTATAGGTGACGATTGACACCACTCATCCCCCACAGAAACGTCATCTTTACAGCCACACACCGCCTATTGTCCCTGCATTTCTACGAGGCGCCCCATCTGCACGGCAACACGAAGGTTCGTTGCGGCCCCTGACCGTTGCTTTCGCTCCGATCGCAGGCAAGACGCCCCTCCCGCCACCGCCTTTGCAAACGTCGCAACTTGATCAGCGTCCTTAGGGAGCACCATCCGCACGACGAACGGTTGGCCGTTTGCCATGATCAACATCCTTGGCGGAATCGTTCCTGTCGTGGAAAGGACGGTTCCTCACGGAGGAAACCAACCATGAGAGTCATTCGTAAACACAAAGCCGAAATCCTGCATGTACGAAAAAATGGAGAGCTGGGAAAAAGCTCTCCGTTTTGTGTTTGCGCTCTAACCCGTCACACAAATCGTAGCCAACGCGAGTGAAAAACACTCAGTTGAAAAAGGCTGCTTCAAAAAGTTATGTCATCATCACCTTTTGAGACCGCCCTTCAGTAAGTACATCGCCACGACCAGCGTTTGCTTTTACTTTCTTAGAACGGCCGGCGGGTATTTCAGCTCAGGATGCAGCGTTTCAAACACATCAGCAACATTTAATATCGTTCCTTCCCCAAAGGCTGGGGTATTGTCAAAAGTTTATCCTCCACACTCACGCTTTCCCCCTTGAATTTCAACGGTCGGAAGAAAAAAGCTTGCCACCCCCATTGTTTTCGCCCATCACTGAAGCAACCACACACTCAACAGCCAAAACAAAGGACGGTCTGTGTGGAGCATTCATAAAACTTTTGACGCTACTTAATTTTATTATATCTCACATTTCGCACCCTCTCGACGAAAACTGGGAGGATTTTTTGTTCCGACATGAAATGAATCCTTGATACACAGGAAAAGTGGAGGAGTTTTTCTCTCATGGATGTACAAATCAAAGCAGTCCATCGCCATTCTTATTTGAATATCATAAGTGCTCTAGTCAAAGAACTGGACCCAATGGATTGACCATCTCGTTCCCGTTGATCCACAGTGCTAGACTCGAGCCAAAGATGCCGTTCAGGCCATTCTCTATAATCTATTTGACGGCCGAAGAGCGGATCAAAGAAGCGGAGCTTCTTCGCGAGGAACAAGTCCGTTGGGAGCGTCACCCTTTCTTCTACCGGGAAGACGCCAAGCGAGCCTTGGCATCCCTCAAGGCGTCCCTTCGCCCTCGGTTTCATCGAGTGGAGGCCGCGGTCGAAGAGATCGTGCGTCCGAAAAAACGGCGCGGACGGCCGAAAAAAGGGGTGGAACCCGAGACGGAGACGCTGTACACCCTTCGCCTAAACGTAGAATTCAATCAACAGGCATGGGAACAGGCGAGACGGAGAGCCTCCCGGTTTGTCCTTGTCACGACCGTTCCGAAGGAATGGAAGGGCCAACAAATGGATGCCCAAGAGATCTTGAAGCTATATAAAGGGCAAATCTCGGTGGAAATGAACTTCGTGTTTTTGAAAGATCCGTTTTTCATGGATGAGATTTATGTCAAAAAGCCAGAACGGGTGGCCGTATTGGGCTATCTATTTCTCTTGGCCCTGGCCCTTTACCGTGTTTTTCAGCGCCGGGTACGTCAGTTCATCACACCAGAACGCCCGTTAAAGGGCGCGGGAGGCCGCAAGCTGACCCGGCCAACCGGACAGGCGATTTTTCAGTTGTTTGAGTATGTGAAAGTCGTCCCTCCTCAAGCTGCCGGATGGACGCATCCAACGCGCGCTAGGAAAACCGCTCACCTACGAGCAACGAAGGATTCTGCAAGGATTGGGCATGGATGAGAGCATCTACGTGTAACATGATACGGAACGACTAGCGATGATAAAAAAAGGATTACCACCGCTAGTCGTGTTGGTCAAAAAGTTATTCTGAAGAACTAAATAAAAAATCCTTTGTTTTGACCTTGTTAGGGTGCGAAATGTGAAACCCGAGTTCGACAGTCACTAGGCAAACAAAATGCCTCTCGCCCCTTGAGGCAAAAGGGACGAGAGACATTTGGGCACACTTTGGGCGTGTATCTAGGCGCGAGGATGGATGCCTAGGATCTTCGGAGGAGGCTCCAGCCTTAGAGCCGCAAAGAGTTGCGCTTGTTTGGCCGTCAGTTCGGTTCGTTGATACAGGTCGCCGTTTTTGAAAGAAAAATGTCCAAGCATAAGACGCTCACATTCATCCCTTACTTTCGGCCACGATTCATGGGTTCGAATCTCCACGATCCGAACCAGCAAGAGAGCCAGCCAACTGAGCAGCACATGCGCCCGAATGCGGTCTTCCAAGCGATGATACATAGGTCGCAATTCCAATGTAGACTTCAATGTTCGGAAGGCCTGCTCAATATCCACCAGCTGCTTATACCCGATGGCGACATCTTCGGCAGACAAGGTGTCATCGGATGTCCGGATGAGATATTTGCCGTCGTACTTTTCCGCGTCACGAACCGCTTGCTTGTCGATGCGAAGGGTTCCGTCCTTCAACTGGCGCAAGTATTTTCCGTAGGACGGATGGGAACGCAACCGGCAGGTCGCCTTATGATGGGCTTCGTTTGGGAGTTGGCGAAGCCCTTCTAACTCCTCTTTCAGCGATTCGAGCAGCTTTTCTCGCTCCTTGCGTTGGCGTTCGGCTTCGCTGGGATTGTACACGAGAACATAGCGCTGACGCGCTTCTCCGTCGCCCACGATGATTTCTTTGATGTGCAAATTCTCGTCCACTTCATGATAACGTCCGCGACGGCTTAAGGCCTCTTTGACGGCGGCTTTGCCGGATCGCATTTTTTCGCCGACAATGTAGTGTCCCCCGGCCTGTTGCAAGATTCGCAAATTCTCTTCAGAGGAAAAGCCGCGGTCCATGACGCTGATCACACGCCCAAACTTCCAGCCAATCAAGTCTTGTTTCACCTGTTTGATGACCGTCATGTCCATGGTATTGCCAGGCCATACCCAAGCGCGAATCGGGATTCCTTCCCGGGTGACAGCCAGCCCAATGACGATTTGAACCAAGTCTGGGCGTTTGTCTTTCGAGAATCCTTGTTTTCGAAGCGATTCTCCTTCCGGTGTTTCAGAGGGATCCACTTCGAAGTACGACGAAGTCGTATCGAAGTAAATCAAGTCGACTTCCAAATTCAATAAATCGGCCACGGCATGGAACACTTGACGTTCCAATTCCGGCTGCACGGCCAGCAGTTCATCCATCGCCCGGTACAACTGGTGGCTGGCGGCTTGAGGAAGGTGAGGGATATACACGTCTTTCTCCACCCACTCCTCCATCGCCAACTTGCTTGACGGATGAAGGGCGCGATTGGCCACCATGGCAAAAATCAGCCGTTCCAGCGAAATCTGGTGATGTCGGGAGGTAAACAAGGAGTGGAGAATCTCTCCCAACCCCAGTTGTCTCCAGAGCTGATCCAAGAGCCAAACGCCGCCGAGGTGTTTGCATGACTGGAATTGAAAGTCATCGGAAGCTTCTCCTGTCAACTTTTCGACTTCCCAAGCCTGCTCAGGAGAAAGGAATCGCGAAATGCTTTTGGCCAGACGTTCCAGGACGGCGCGATCCACCTCGTCTTCGCGCCCGAACGAATAAATCACCTTCGCTTTCGCATATTTGGCCTTTGGATCCCATTCATTGTGAGCAAGCTGGAGATAAGCAACGGTTGTTCCATCCTTGTTTTTGCGTGTGACTCGTCGTATGTACATGCCTATATTATAACGTATAAACTTTATTTTTAAAAGAAAAAAAATGAACAAATCGTGTGCCTATGAAATTCGGCGTTTTTTCCTAGGATCCGCATTACGAAACCCTTGATATAACAGCATTTTGGTCATTTCCATTTGCCTAAAATG
>NZ_JAEIGB010000035.1:0-16311 GCF_022341265.1 Geobacillus sp. YHL | reverse complement strand
CCTCTCGATTGGAAATCCGGGATGGCCGCTGCTTTGTTTGAGTATGCCCAAATTTATGGAAGGCGTATGTATAATTTTGGATAATCAACACTCGTGTTTTTAAACAACAGCCGTGCAAAAGGGTTAGTCATTCATGAAGACTTATGGGAGCGCCTTCAGTTGATTCGCGAGCGGTTTGCCTTTTTGCAAGATGTCATCGTTATTCATGAAAACGCTAACAGTTCCGTCGAGGGCACACTTTCCTTTCATCGGTTGCTCGCCTGCGCGGATCGGGAGCTGGCAGCGGCGCCGACGAACAAGGATGATGCAGCGTTTTGGCTGTTCAGTTCAGGAAGCACTGGGGATCCGAAAGGAATCATCCATTTGCAGCACGATATGGAATATGCGTTAAACACATACGCCAGACAAGTGCTGGAAATCAACGAAAATGACCGCTGTCTGTCGGCGTCGAAACTGTATTTCGCGTATGGCCTTGGCGGCGGAATGTATTTTCCGTTAGGCGTCGGCGCCTCGACCGTGCTTGTAAAAGAGCGGCCTGCGCCGGAGGTGATGTTTCAGGCGATTGAAACGTACAAGCCGACGATTTTTTTCGGCGTGCCGACGTTGTACGGCGCCATGATTGATTATGTCGAAAAAACGGGCCGGCGCTTTGATGTTAGCTCATTGCGTGTTTGCGTATCTGCTGGCGAAGCGTTGCCGCCATCGTTTTATTATAAATGGAAACAGCTGTTTGGGGTCGACATTTTAGACGGCATCGGTTCGACGGAAGCGTTGCACATTTTCATTTCCAACCGCATTGGCGACGTCAAACCGGGCAGCTCCGGAAAAGAAGTCCCGGGCTACGAAGTAAAAATCATTGATGGACAAGGGAATGAACTGCCGCCAAATGAAGTAGGCGACTTGATCATTCGCGGCGACTCGATCGCCCATGGATATTGGAACCTTCACGAGCAAAACAAGCAAAAATTCGTTGGGGAATGGCTGTATATCGGCGATAAATATTACCGCGACGAAGAAGGGTATTACTGGTATTGCGGACGCTCCGATGACATGTTGAAGGTCGGCGGCATTTGGGTTTCCCCGATCGAGGTGGAAAACTGTCTGCTGCGGCATGACGACGTGTTGGAAGCGGCCGTCGTAGGCGTGGAAAATGAAAACGGGTTGGTGGTTCCGAAAGCGTTCGTCGTGTTGAAAGACGGCGTTCCTCGTTCAGCCGAGAAGGAAGAAGAGCTCAAGCAATTTGCAAAGCAACATCTGGCCCACTATAAATACCCGCGCATCATCGAATTGATCGACGAACTCCCGAAAACAGCCACTGGAAAAATTCAGCGATTTAAACTGCGGCAACTATTGAAACAACGATGAACGAGGCGAAAGGAACGATCGGCTATGAAGCAAAACGAGTTTCAGCTGCGCGTCAACTTTGGCGATACCGATGCAGCCGGCATCGTCTATTACCCCAACTACTTTAAATGGTTTGATATTGCCGGCCATCAGTTTTTCCGCAGCATAGGATTGTCACCAGCAAAACTGATGAAAGAACAAAATATCATTCTTCCGTTGCTTGATGTCGGCTGTACGTTTGAGCGCCCGTTATATTACGATGACATTATTACGATTAAAACAACGGCGGAAGAAGTCAACAGGAAAACGATCAAGCTGCGCCATGAAGTGTTCCGCCAAGATGTGCGAACCGGCCACGGTTTTGAGTTAAGAGGATGGGTGAAAGAGGAGAACGGGCGCATGTTTGCCGTGCCGATTCCCGACGATGTCCGGCAGTTGTTGGAGGAAGACGGAGTAGGGGCATGTGTCCATATGAATCCGTTGCTGAATGCCTAATGAATGGGAAAGGAATGGGAAAGCCAAGTTCGCCTTGCTGCGTCTTGGCTTGCTTTTTCTCTAAGCTGAGGAAGGGGGAAAGGGCTTATGATTCGAACAGCGAAGCGGACGGAGTTGATTGAAGTAGCGCAAGGGCGCCGTCCGGCCGATATCGTCATTCAGGGTGGAACGGTAGCCAACGTCTATTCGAGCGAATTTTTGCGTCAAAACGTCGCCATTTATCAAGATGCAATTGCCTATGTCGGGGAAAACGAAGTTGCGATCGATGAACATACGATCGTCATCGACGCAGAGGGGATGTATGTTTCACCCGGATTCATCGAGCCTCACGCTCACCCATGGGTGATTTACAATCCCGTCAGCATGACGGCCAAAGTGTTGCCGCTCGGCACGACGACGACGGTGAACGACGACTTGTTTTTTTATTTGCATTTTGGCGTCGATGGCTTTCGGCAGATGATCGAAGATTTGCGGGCGCTGCCGGGCAATTTCTTTTGGCTCGTCCGTTTGGTGTCGCAAGCTGATTTTTCAGGGGAGCGTGATTGGTTCGACCCGCAGGAAATTCGAAAGCTGCTCGAGATGGATGAAGTCGTCGGGACGGCGGAAGTGACAAGATGGCCGCTGTTGTATCAAGGTGATCCTTTTTTAATCGATACGATTGAAGCAGCGAAACGTGCGAGAAAAGTCGTTGATGGCCACACGGCCGGCTGTTCGTATGAGAAACTCAACAGCATTGCCGCAAGCGGCGTCAGCGCCTGCCATGAAGCTATCACGGCTGAAGAGGCGCTCCATCGGCTGCGGCTCGGCCTATGGACGACGCTTCGTCATAGCTCGCTCCGCCCGGATTTCCCGGAAATCATCCGCTTGATCACAGAGAAAAAGGTCAGCACGCAACGAATCACGATGACAACAGACGGTCCGCATCCGGGTTTTATTGAGCGAGAAGGGTTTGTGGACGGGTTGGTTCGGAAGGCCGTGGAGCTCGGTGTGCCGCCGATGACCGCCCTACAAATGGCGACCATCAACGCAGCGACATATTTGCGGCTTGATGATGACATCGGCGGCATTGCCCCCGGCAAACTCGCCGATATCATTTTGCTCCCTGATTTGGTCACTTTCAAGCCGTCGCTTGTCATTTCCAAAGGAAGCATCGTTGCCCGCGACGGCAAGCTGCTCGCGTCGCTGCCAGCCATCGACTGGAATCGGTATGTGTCGAAAAAGCCGTTTTTGTTTGCGAAAGAGCGGCTTGAGGACGAGCATCTATACCACTATCCGCATCCAGGGCCAAACAAGCCGGTGCCGGTCGCGTATTTTAAAAGCAATGTCATTACTGAACGGAAAGAGGTGGCTCTTCCATCTGTTGACGGCTATGCGGATCTTTCCCAGCATCCAGGGCTGTTGTATGCCGCGCTCATCGCCCGCAACGGGCAATGGGTAGCCAAAGCCATTTTGGAGCGGTTTGCCGTCGATATTGATGGCATGGCGTCCACGTACAACACAACGACCGAACTGCTTGTCATCGGCCGGAATCCGAAAGCGATGGCGGCAGCGGCGAAAAAAGTGTATGAGATGGGTGGCGGGATTGTCGTCGTGGATGACGGCAAGACAGTGGTGGAAATTCCGCTGCCGTTTACCGGCATGATGACAACCGACCATTCGTTTGACACGGCTGTCCGTTTCCATGACGAACTGCTTGCAGTCCTCCAGAAACGTGGATTTCCTTTTCACGATATTTTGTACACGCTGTTGTTTTTAACATGCGACTTTTTGCCAGGCCTTCGCTTGATTCCGTACGGGTTGTACGATGTCAAACGGAACGAGATTTTGCTGCCGGCTGAAAAGATCGGGGAAAAAGTAGCGAAATAAGTCATAGCGCGTGCGGCCGCCTAATCGTCGGCCATCGGTTTCATGGAAAATCGGTTATTCTCATCAGACGATGACGATGTATAATGAAAAGAGGAGACGAATCGAAGGCGATGATCCTCGCTCATGACGAGATTTGGAGATGAAACCGATGTGGCAAACGATCAATCGCCGGCTTGAGAAGGTGTTGCCGTTGCTGACGCCGGCGAGCGTGGCGATCGGTTTATGGCTGTCTAAAGAGTTGCACGATTATGCCGAACTTGTGCCATGGCTGTTTGCGTTTATGACGTTTAGCGGCAGTTTGCGGCTGCGTTTGGCTGATTTGAAAGAGGCGCTCATCCATCCTCGTCCGATCGCTGCGGCGCTATGTCTGCTTCACCTTGTCGTCCCGCTTTGGGCGTTTGGGCTTGGCCATCTGTTTTTTGGCAGCGATCGTTTGACGGTGATCGGATTTGTGTTGGCAACGGCCATTCCGACCGGGGTGACGAGCTTCATCTGGGTGTCGATCGGACGGGGAAACTTGGCGTTGGCGCTGTCCGTCATTTTGATTGATACGTTTTTGTCGCCGGTCGTTGTGCCGTTGACATTGCTTTTGTTCGCTGGGAGCGCGGTTGAGATCGATGTTTGGCAGATGATGCTCGGGTTGTTTTTTATGATCATTTTGCCGTCGCTAGGCGGCATGTTCGTGAGCGAACGGCTGTCCAATCAGGTGAATGAACGGCTTGCCATGGTATTGTCGCCGTTTTCCAAATTGGCGCTTGTGCTTGTTGTCATGATCAACAGTGCGGTCGTCGCGCCCTATTTCGGGCATGCAAGCGGCCGATTGCTGTTTATGGCGCTTCTCGTCTTGGTGATCGCAAGCTCTGGCTATTTTCTTTCTTGGATGACCGCCCGTTGGCTCAGATTTGCCCCGGCGGACATCATCGCGTTGACGTTTACCGGGGGGATGCGCAACATCAGCGCCGGCGCGGTGCTCGCGATGACGTATTTTCCGCCGGCAGTCAGCGTGCCGGTCGTTCTCGGCATGCTGTTTCAACAAGTGCTCGCGTCCATATACCACCGCTTGTTGAACAAAACGTACCATTCACCAACGAGCGGCAGAGCGCCATACGTCGGAAGCGCCCGGTAGAGAGGCAGGCGGTATGCCGGCTGTCGGACAGCGCCTAGCGGGAGTAAAAAGGGAGCACACACCCGCCCTAGGTGGGACGGGGGCGGGAAAAAGCAGGCGAGGCGCTGCCGGTGTCACGATGTTTCGCCGCTGAGGTGGTCTAGTGACCGCCTGGCTGAACGGTCTCGTATGGCGAACGGATGAGGTGGCGGCGAAGAGGGAGATTCAGTTCGACGATGCCTTCGACGACCAAACGGGCGATTTCTTTCGCCCCGCGCTGATGAAAATGGGTGTTGTCTTTGATGCCTTTCGGATAATTGGGGTGTTCGCCCGGCTCAAGCCATAAAAACCACCGCTTCGTCCGTTCCGGTCCAAGCTGTTCAAACCGTTGTTTGCTTTTCGTTGTCAAATCGATCACTGGGACACGTTCGTGTTTTCCGAGCGCTTTCATGGCGGCAGGATAGCGTCCGTGGGAATCGAGCGCCCGTCCGTCGGCAGAAAACCGCCGCCGTTCGACCGGGGTGATGAGGACGGGAATCGCCCCTTTGGCCCGGGCGCTGTCAATATATTGTTGTAAGTACGCTTGGTAAGAGGTGAACGGTTCGGTGTAACGCGCCGGATCGTTCGCCTTTTCATCGTTATGGCCAAACTGAATGAACAAATAATCGCCTTTTTTGAGCTCCCGCAAAATGCGCTCGAGCCGCCCTTCCTCAATAAAACTTTTCGCGCTTCGGCCAGAAGCGGCCATATTTTTGACCACTACGTGATCGTCAAACCAGCCGTCAAGCATTTCCCCCCATCCGGCTCGCGGTGCGCGGGAGCGGGGAGCGGCGGCGACCGTCGAGTCGCCGGCCAAATAGATGACAATGGTCGTCCCCCGTCTTGCTTTGGCTGCATCTCCGTTCGTCGCTGTCCTAGCCATTAGAACGGCGCCGATGGCAATGATGACGGAGCACAAGAAAGCGGCTTGTTTTCTTTTCAAACAGGTTCCTCCTACTCAACAACAGTTCGTCCTATTTTCGCCAACAGTTCGTTTCGTTGTTATCGTGGCTTGTCAGCCGCTTGTTTATGCGCATCGATGCTAGTCAATCCGTTGAAACCGGCGATAAAAGCTCCAGATGACGGCGAGAAATACGCCATACCCAGCAAAAGAATACGAATGCCTCCACAGAGCGGCGTGAACGAACAAGCCGTACGCTTCTGCTTTCGTTTCGAATGTTGCCATCAATGCGGCCGATGCGATGATCAAGCCAATGCGTCCGAGGCGGCCAAGCCGCTCCATCAGGCAAAGAAACAAGACGGTGCATAGCGGAAGAACCACCATCGTAAAGAAAATATCGATCGAAAAGAGGGATGGAAACGGGCGCTTCGGAAAGACGTACACCCCTTTTCCGGTGAAATACAAATCCAAATACGTCCCGGCCCAAGAGGAAAGCAGCGCCGAGGCAAGATAGGCGCGGCGCCTAGCGCGCGTGGAAGAAGGCGTTTTTGGCGATGATCGCCAGTTCGATTTTTTCAAGTGTTTCACAATACGCATGAACGATCTCCCCATTGATCCGTTGTTCCGGTTTAACAAGATAGCGGACGACGTGCGGATCTGTAAACCAATCGCCAGGTTCGGCCGCCTCATGGACGACGTTTTTCCACGCGTGACGAAGCTGTGGGCTGTACAGGCGCGGGGCGCCGGGAACGATTTGGCAGTCGCGGACGCGGCGGCGGTACGGTTCCCTTGGAAACGATTCGCACACATCGTTAAACAAGTGCGGCCAATAATCTTTGCGCGAACCGGTATGCGGATGGCTGACAGCCCAGCGCACCGCATTTTCCAGCGTTTCTTCATTGTCAAACAAAATCGAGTACAGCCGTTTGCCAAGCAAAATGCGTTCATGGAGCGACTCAAACTGATGAAGCGTTTGACCGATCAAAGCGGTGCCGCCTTGGCCGTCGTCATGCGGGAACAAGATGTGATTGAAATGGAGCAGCTCTTGTAGTTGAAATTTGAGCGTCTGAAAAACGGTTTGCTGAAATACGGGATGTTGAATGACTCGTCGTTCCAAATAGCTTTGTTCGTTAATCACGAGGGCGATGGCCAACGTGTACAGATCGCCGCGGTGCCAAAAATGGTTCCATATCGTTTCCATAAACGTCGAAACGCCAACATACGGCAATAAATAAAAGAGCGGTCGGCCGTACTTTTGGCTTTCTTCATACAGCAAAAACTGCGGATAAATATCTTGGAAAATCAGCCAGTTGCCGCGCTCCAAAAAGGTGAAAAACGACTGCCGCTCGTCTTCCGAGAGCAGCCGCATGAGCAGCTCCCCTTTTAAGTCGGTCATGTTCCAGCCGCCGTTGCGCGACACCATATGTCCTAAAAACGCCCAATGAATTTCGCGATGGCGCAAGTAAAAATCGAGATACGCCGCCGTTCGGGTCACATTGTTTTCGTTGTGTTCCGCGGTCACCGCCCGGATGCGGCGGATGAGCTGCCGCTCTTTGGCGGTTAAGTCACGTTCAGATACGATCGTGTACCCTTTCTTTTGCTTTTTCTTTAATTCCCGATAGACGTCAACAAGGGAAAGGGGAAGGGATGACGCTTTCGGCCTCAGGCAACGCATAGTGACCCCCTTTGGTGCATCGACCGCCCACCAGACGAATAAATATGGAAGGAAACGGAATTTTGTGAAAAAGGAAGGCGATGCATGGTGGCCGACGAACGAAGCACGTTGATTGCCGTGCTCAAACGGTCGCAAGCGGCCGACGGATCGTGGCGGTTTCCGTTTGAAACAGGCATTTCGACAGACGCCTATATGATCATTTTATTACGGACGCTTGAAATAAATGATGAACCGTTGATTCAAGCGCTCGTCGAGCGAATCGAGAGCCGGCAAGGGGCAAACGGGGCGTGGAAGCTGTTTGCGGATGAAGGTGACGGCAATGTGACAGCGACAACCGAGGCGTATTATGCCTTGCTTTACTCCGGCTACCGAAAAAAAACCGATCCGCACATGCAAAAGGCAAAAATGCGCATTTTGGAAATGGGTGGTTTAGAGAACGTCCATCTATTTACAAAAGTGATGCTGGCTTTGACTGGACAGTACCCATGGCCTAGGCGGTTTCCGCTGCCGCTTGCCTTTTTCCTTCTCCCCCCGTCGTTTCCGCTTAATATGTATGACCTTTCCGTGTATGGAAGGGCGAACATGATTCCGCTTCTCGTCGCCGCGGAGCGCCGGTACAGTAGGAAAACGGCGAAAAGCCCAGACTTGTGTGATTTGGCCGCTTCCCGTGGAGGTTGGCGGCTGCCGGAAAACCGGGCGCTATGGTCATACATCAAGCGAGCGTTGATCGGTTTTCCGGCTGAACTGCACGATGCCGCCAAACGACGCGCCGTCCGTTATATGTTTGATCATATTGAGCCGGACGGAACGTTGTACAGCTACTTCAGTTCGACGTTTTTGTTCATTTTTGCGCTGCTCGCGCTTGGTTATCCAAAAGACGACCCGCATATTGTCCGAGCTGTTCGCGGTTTGCGCTCACTGCGAACCGAAATCGATGGGCATACGCATATGCAATATACAACCGCTTCCGTCTGGAATACGGCGTTGGCGAGCTATGCGCTGCAGGAAGCGGGCGTGCCGCCGACCGACCGGACGATTGAGAAAGCGAACCGCTATTTGTTGTCGCGCCAGCACATTCGCTACGGCGACTGGGCGGTGCACAACCCGTACGGCGTACCGGGCGGCTGGGGATTTTCCGATGTGAATACGATGAACCCGGATGTCGACGATACGACCGCCGCGCTGCGCGCCATCCGCCAGGCGGCAGCGAAAGAGACAGCGTTCCGCCATGCGTGGGACCGGGCGAATCGATGGCTGTTTTCGATGCAAAACAATGACGGCGGGTTTGCGGCGTTTGAAAAGAACGTAGGCAAACGGTTTTGGCGGTATTTACCGATCGAAGGGGCGGAGTTTTTGCTGATGGATCCATCCACCGCTGACCTCACCGGGCGGACGCTCGAATATTTCGGAACATTCACCGGGATCACGAAAGACCACCCCGCCGCCGCCCGCGCTGTCGACTGGCTGCTAAGCTATCAAGAACGAAACGGCGCGTGGTACGGCCGCTGGGGGATTTGCTATGTGTACGGCACATGGGCGGCGGTGACCGGGCTCTCAGCCGTCGGCGTTCCAATCGATCACCCGGCGATGCAAAAAGCGGTCCGTTGGTTGTTGAGCATCCAAAACGATGACGGCGGCTGGGGTGAATCGTGCAAAAGCGACGAAGCCAAGACGTATGTGCCGCTTGGCGCCAGCACGCCGGTCCATACCGCCTGGGCGCTCGATGCACTGATCGCTGCCGCCGAGCGGCCGACCCCGGAAATGAAAGCCGGCGTTCGCGCCCTAGTCCGTATGCTTCATCACCCGGATTGGACCGCCTCGTACCCGGTCGGACAAGGGATGGCCGGCGCCTTTTACATCCATTACCATGGCTACCGCTACATTTTTCCGCTGTTGGCGCTCGCCCATTACGAGCAAAAGTTCGGACCGTTTGTGGATTAGCCAACCGTCCGTACGAGGCGGTGATGGAACGCTGCCATGACATAGTGCATCACCCTCTCGCTGTCGGCGAGAAACGAAATATGACGGCACAAAAGTGCATTTTTCTCTTTCCCTCATCAGAAAACCCGACAATTGCCGGGATTGAATAGCCTGATTATTTAGTATAGAATATTCAGGTAATTCGGAATAAAGGGGTTCAGTCGATTCGAGGGGAGGAGAAGGAGAGCGTGATGAAATGCTGTCGGGTTATGTTTGTGTTGCTCGGATTATGGCTTGTATTCGGCCTATCGGTCCCGGGAGGGCGAGCTGAAGCGGCAGTTTCACGCGCCAACGATGCGCCGATTGTACTTCTCCATGGCTTTACTGGCTGGGGAAGAGAAGAAATGTTTGGGTTCAAGTACTGGGGCGGCGTGCGCGGCGATATCGAACAATGGCTGAACGACAACGGTTATCGAACGTATACGCTGGCGGTCGGACCGCTCTCGAGCAACTGGGACCGGGCGTGTGAAGCGTACGCCCAGCTTGTCGGCGGAACGGTCGATTATGGCGCGGCCCATGCGGCGAAGCACGGCCATGCGCGGTTTGGCCGCACGTATCCGGGGTTGCTGCCGGAATTGAAAAGAGGAGGCCGCGTCCATATCATCGCCCACAGCCAAGGAGGGCAGACGGCCCGCATGCTTGTCTCGCTCCTGGAGAACGGAAGCCAAGAAGAGCGGGAGTACGCCAAGGAGCACAACGTGTCGTTGTCGCCGTTGTTTGAAGGCGGACATCGTTTTGTGTTGAGCGTGACGACCATCGCCACTCCTCATGACGGGACGACGCTTGTCAACATGGTTGATTTCACCGATCGCTTTTTTGACTTGCAAAAAGCGGTGTTGGAAGCGGCGGCTGTCGCCAGCAACGTGCCGTACACGAGTCAAGTATACGATTTTAAGCTCGACCAATGGGGACTGCGCCGCCAGCCGGGTGAATCGTTCGACCATTATTTTGAACGGCTCAAGCGCTCCCCTGTTTGGACGTCGACAGATACCGCCCGCTACGATTTATCCGTTTCCGGAGCTGAGAAGTTGAATCAATGGGTGCAAGCAAGCCCGAATACGTATTATTTGAGCTTTGCCACAGAACGGACGTATCGCGGAGCGCTCACAGGCAACTATTATCCCGAACTCGGAATGAATGCATTCAGCGCGGTCGTATGCGCTCCGTTTCTCGGTTCGTACCGCAATCCGACGCTCGGCATTGACGACCGCTGGCTTGAAAACGATGGCATTGTCAATACGGTTTCCATGAACGGTCCAAAGCGTGGATCAAGTGATCGGATCGTACCGTATGACGGGGCGTTGAAAAAAGGGGTTTGGAATGACATGGGAACGTACAATGTCGACCATTTGGAAATCATCGGCGTTGACCCGAATCCGTCATTTGATATTCGCGCCTTTTATTTGCGACTTGCCGAGCAGTTGGCGAGCTTGCGGCCTTAAAACTAGTATTTTGCGAAAAAGCCATCTCGATCGGATGGCTCTTTTTATGGAAAGCGCATGGTGTTGTGTGACGGCCGCGGATGTCCGATGGTATAATAAGGGTAAAGCAAGCGGATGGGGGAATGGACGTGAAGCCGCCCGAGCGGCAAAAGGGACGGTATACGTATCAAGATTATGTCAAGTGGGACGGACGGTGGGAGCTGATCAACGGCGTGCCCTACAACATGGCACCGACCCCTTCCTTGGTCCACCAGTCTATCGTCGGTGAATTGTATGTCGCTTTGCGGGCATTTTTTCGTGAAAAAGGATGCACGGTTGTCATGGCGCCATTTGATGTACGCCTTGATGAGCAGGCGGACTATGAACAAGCCAAGCATGTCGTGCAACCAGATATCTCCGTCATTTGCGATCAAAGCAAAATGGGCAGCCGAGGCTGCGATGGTCCGCCTGACTTGGTAGTGGAAGTGCTTTCGCCAAGTACAGCGTTGAAAGATCGAAACGAAAAGTATATGTTGTACGAACAGTTTGGCGTCAAGGAATATTGGATCGTCGATCCGCTGCATCGGACGGTGGAAGTGTACGGCCGCGGTGAAAAAGGGTATGAGAGGCGGAGCGTCTTTGGCGAAGGCGATGTGCTCGTCTCGTTTTTGTTCGCTGATTTGACGGTTTCGCTGGCTGGCATATTTCAAAATATAGAGGGTGAGGGATAACGATGCGGTTAACGGAAGAGGAAGTGCAAGCACTGCTTGAAAAAGCGGACGGCTGGAAGCTGGCCGATGAGCGGTGGATTGTGAAAAAATACCGTTTTCAAGACTACTTGCAAGGAATCGAGTTTGTCCGGCGAATCGCCGCGATTTCGGAAGACGCCAACCACCACCCATTCATTTCCATCGACTACAAGCTCATCACCGTGAAACTGTCTTCATGGCGGGCGAAAGGGCTGACGAAGCTCGATTTTGACTTGGCGAAGCAGTATGATGAGGTGTATAACCAGATGAAGCAGGGGGAAGGGGAATGATGGCGCATCGCACAGCCCTCGTCACCGGAGCGGCGCGGGGGATCGGTTATGAAGTGGCGAAAACGTTGGCAACCAACGGCGTGAACGTCGTGCTTGCCGACTTGAAGCAGGAAGAGGTGGAACAGGCGGCAGAGTCGTTGCGGCAGCTAGGCTGCGAGGCCGTCGGCGTCAAGTGTGATGTGACGGCGGAAGAAGAGGTGAAACAAACGATCCATGAAGCGGTCAAACGGTGGGAGCGTCTCGATATTGTCGTGAACAACGCCGGTTTGCAATATGTCGCCAATATTGAAGACTTTCCGACCGAGAAGTTCGAGCAGTTGATCCGCGTCATGCTCGTCGGCCCGTTTTTGGCCATTAAGCATGCGTTTCCGCTGATGAAGGAGCAGCGCTACGGCCGCATTATCAACATGGCGTCGATTAACGGATTGATCGGGTTTGCCGGAAAAGCCGCCTACAACAGCGCAAAACACGGGGTGATCGGCTTAACGAAAGTGGCGGCGCTAGAAGGGGCACCGTACGGCATTACGGTGAACGCACTTTGTCCGGGGTATGTCGACACAGAACTCGTCCGCAATCAGCTCGCTGATTTGGCGGCGACGAGAAAGGTGCCGCTTGAGAAGGTGCTCGAGGAAGTGATTTACCCGCTCGTGCCGCAGCGGCGGCTCTTGTCCGTTGAAGAAGTCGCCCATTATGTTCTCTTTTTGGCAGGCGAACAAGCGAAAGGAATCACCGGCCAGGCGGTCGTGATCGATGGCGGGTATACGGCGCAATGAAGCGCAATAAGCCCTTAGCCTCGCAAATGGCTAAGGGCTTGTTGCTTGGTCGTTCAGCTGAGAGCGAATTCAAAGCTCGCGAGGATTTTGACTTCTTTCCCGACGAGGAATCCGCCGGTTTCGAGCGCGACGTTCCATACCAACCCGTAGTCTTCGCGGTTGATCGTTCCTTCGACATCAAAACCGACCGAGATGCCGCCGGTGAGCGGGTTTTTCACTTGGCCGTTGTATTCGACTTTGAACGTTTCCGTTCTCGTCACGCCGCGGATCGTCAGCTTCCCGGTCACTTCATATTCCGTGTCGGAAAGCTTGCGCACGGATTCACTGACAAACGTAATGGTTGGATAGTTCTCGACATCGAAAAAGTCGGCCGAGCGGAGATGATTGTCGCGGTCGGCGTTTTTCGTATCGATCGAGGCGGCGTCGATCGTCGCTTTCACGTTCAGCGACTCGAGTTCGTTGATGTCGCCTTGCACCTCAACGTCAAAGTTGGTGAATTCCCCTTTCGCTTTGGAGATCATCATATGTCTCACTTGGAAGGCGACAGAGCTGTGCGCTTTGTCGAGTTGAAATGTTGTCATCGTTTTTCCTCCTCTTGTCATACGATTCATATTCACATCATTATCATAGCAAACATATATCTCGAATTCAAATATTTTTTATTAAAGTTTTTATTGGCGTGAAGAACAGACGCCCATCCATGATAAGATGAATATGAAACGGTGGACGGAAAGGGAGAAAAAAGATGAATGAACTTGGCATTTTAACGAAAATTGAACAGCAAATGGAACGGTTTTCACCGGCGGAAAAAAAGGTAGCCGCCTACATTCTCGATCATGCTGAGCTCGTGCCGAATATGACGACGAAAGAACTGGCTCAGGCGGCTGACACAAGCGAAGCGAGCGTCGTTCGTTTTGTCTCATTCGTTGCTAGCGAAGAGCGGCGCAGTTGGCATAAGGAATGAAAAAGGTTGACCTGTCCTAAAGGCAGCCCCATCATCATGTAGAAGACTGGCCATTTAACAGGAAACGCAACTTCATCATCCCGAGTTCCAAGTTTTTCGCATTTGCGGGTCGTGAAGTGAAGGGGATGGTGGATTCCCCACCCCTAGAAGCCTAGTGAAAAACGGGGCGTCGCGCGCAAATCAACGGCGTTGGATCAGAATCGCAAGCCCGTCCGGCAAGGTTTCTCTAATTGAAAAATAGGCGGGGCCATCAGCCTTCTTCACTAAATCACCAACTTTCTAGACGCGCTTCAGCTCGAGAAAAAAAGCCGTTAAAAACTTCCGCACATTCATCCGGCATTCCGTCTCCATTTGGCCGCGTTCGAGTTCGTTCATCCGCCGGCGGATGTCACCGAAATCAAACAGCCTCGGTGCGAAATGCTCAAACGTCGGGTTCGTGTAGTCAGTCAGGCCGAGGGAAGCGAGATGGGTGAACGCCTGCAGGACGAGGCGGCGGATGCGCTGTTCCATCGCCCGCGCTTCCTTGGCAGTTTCGCCAGGGGGGAGGCCGTATTCCCACTCGACGAGTTCGGCGTACAGCTCTTTGAGCGGCGGCAGTTCGCGCACGGGCTGGCCTTTTGCTTCCTGTTCTGCCAACCAGCGCACCACAAGAAGCACGTCCGCGCTGCCCGCTTCGCCAGCGACCCCGAGAAGAAGGAGAAGCTGCTCAGCCTGCTGTTCCATGGCGGACGGCTTGGAAACGGCGGTGTCAGCCGTTTGCGGCTCAAGCCCTTTGAGCACTTGACGGATTGACTCGAGCGAGCGGACGGCGGACATGTGATCGGCGACGCGTTTCAGCACGGACAGCACTTCATAGCGGTTGATCGGTTTTTGAATGTACGTGTCAATGCCATGCAAATAGGCTTGGCCGATCATTTCTTTGTTTTCAACTTGAGAAATCATGATAAAGGTTCCGGCAAATCCTTCTTCCCGCAACGCCTTGATCGTCTGAATGCCATCACGCCCCGGCATTAACAAGTCAATGAGCACCACATCCACGTGAAGCAAGTCGGCCGCGCGAACGTGCAGTCCATCTTCGGCACAGCCGACCACCTCGCCAAGTTCGGATTCATCAATTAATTTTTCCAACATCTTCCTTACGGCGGGATCGTCTTCGATGAGAAAAAAGCGAAGCCCCATGTCCTTTGTTCTCTCCTTTCTTTGGAAGTTCCAGAATGGGTGCCATTGCCTACATCACGGCATTTTCTTGCTGGTCAGCCTCGTGATCGGACATTTCGGCTGTGATCGGCGTGCTTTGCAGGAGGTGGGCTGTCGGCACGGCAAGACGAAACACCGTCTGCCCCGGCTCGCTTTTGACGAGCTGTAGATGCCCCCCAAGTGTTTGGGCGATATCGCGTGCATGGGTAAGACCGATGCCTGTTGACGGATTGCCTTGGCGGTCGTATTTTGTTGTGAATCCGGGCTGAAAAATCCAAGTGATGTCATCAGCCGCAATGCCGGGGCCGGTATCCTCCACTTCGATGATTAACTCGTTTCCGCGAAGACGTGCATGCAAAGTGACGACGCCCGTTTTCTCAATCGCCTCGACGGCATTCGATACCAAGTTGTTCAACACGGAAAGAAGCGGATACAGTTGGTCGGTCATGAGATCGATATGGCCGTTGTACGAAAAGGTGATCGCTTTTCCGGACAAGCTGGCGTACTTCTCATTGGCGCGAATGACCATGGCGCACAGTTCGGCAATCGAAATGCGCCCGCGCACCGATTGGCGGCCGATAAGCTTAGAAAGGCCGGCGAAAATGCGTTGCATATCTTTTTTCGTCTCGTGAATATGTTCGGCAAGCTCCAGGGCGACGCGCGGTTCAACGTGCTTTCGTTCGATCAACTGCGAGTAAAGGTCATAGCTTTGGCGCGTCATGTCTTCCATGAGAGCCATTGATTTTTGCAAGTAAAACATTTCTTCGTATAATCCGCTGCTCACCATAATGAGACGCTCGAGTTCTTGCTTTCTCGCTTCAGCGAGCGAGCGGACATGCTTCGTCACCCACATATTGTAAACGCCAATCACGCAGAAACTGCGCAAAATGGCGAATAACCATAAGACGATGACTGTTTGGCCGCTGAAGGCAAACGGCTCCCCCATCCAATACCGGATCCCTAGTTCACAGGCGTTAGCAAAAAAGTCGAGCGCCGCTCCAACCACTCCAGCTCGAATCGGTGCGGCCATTCGATGGCGAAAACGAACGGCAGCCGCCATCGCTGAAAAGCTGATATAATACCCGGCTGCCGGAATGTGGGTCAGCACACTTTCTGAAGCGGACATTTCGCCCGTCAATGAGTCAAGAAAGACGCGAAACCCAACGACCACCGCTCCGGTGCTTGCGCCGATGACGAGCGGGGGCAGGGAAGTAAAGGCGACAAGCCCGAGAAAAAAGACGGCGCTGCCGAGTGAGACGCGAAACGGGCTGTCAAACGGATTCATTTTCATTTCGCCTAGAAACGCAGCAGCAGAAAGCAAAAGCAAAAGAAGCCAAAGTGGTTCTTTTTTCGTTTGGAACAGTGGACGTCACCGCCTTTGTGAAAGTCATGGCCTAATCTATAATTCTATTATAACCCGTGGTGCTAGTTGAGTGTCAGCGCTCAACCAGCCCTAGTGTGACCAAGGAATAAGCCAACAAGATGCCATCGAGTGCCACTTCAAACCCGACC
>NZ_JAEIGB010000034.1:0-18344 GCF_022341265.1 Geobacillus sp. YHL | reverse complement strand
TTTTCTTCCAACAAACAAAAGTTTCGTGGTTCGCACGAAGATTCCATTTCCGCGCCGGTCTTCCCGGCTGGCCGCCTTCTGGCCCTTGGCCATCCGGCTGAAGCCTGGGGAAGCCCGGCGCTCGACCGTGCGAAGCAAGATCAAGAGGCCGAACAAAGCACCGCCGCGGAAGAAAATCAAATATTGCCGTAAAACGTCGTTAAACGGCTTATTTTGGCGTTTTGGAGCTTGGGGGGTATAAAACTATTAACCCATCGAAAAAAGCGTCTCAGACGGGCCGTACAAGGCCTAGGAGACCTTGTTTGTTTTTCTTCTTCAGCAAAGCAAGATATATTAAACCCTTGTGTATATTGAGCGGCAGCAACCACCTTTTTGCTGCTTTTATATACTTTTAGTATTTATATCTTTTAAATCTTTATATATTTTAGGAGGGGCCAAGATCCTTGATTTATCAAGGGTTTCAGCGATTTGGACAGTACATTTTTGGTGTTTATCTCGTACATTTTTGGTTGTTTCGGCGTACATTTTTGGTGTCCAGCGTACATTTTTGGTGTTTATCTCGTACATTTTTGGTTGTTTCGGCGTACATTTTTGGTGTCCAGCGTACATTTTTGGTGTTTATCTCGTACATATTGTTTTTTGTGTACGCTTTAATAAATAAAGCGTACATGTATGAAAAAATGTACTTTTTAACGCGAGTGTTTTCTTGTAGAATAGGATCAAGGAGTTATTTTCCTAATTTAGTAGGTGGAGGATGAGAGGATGCAGACTCCGGCTGTCCAGCCGCAGTACAACAGCGCCGTGACGAAGTCCAATGCGCTGATTGAGGCAAACTATAAGCTGTCCACTATCGAACAGAAGATCATCTTGTATATCATCAGCCAGATTCGCAAAGATGACGCCGATTTTAAAATGTATAAGCTGCCGATACAGGAGTTCTCTGAATTGCTCGGATATCGAGGAAGCCCTAAATACACGGAGCTTCGGGAGATCACGAAAAATTTGATGCGCAAGGTGCTTGAGATCAGAGAAGGCCAGAAGCTCAAACAGCTGAGCTGGGTTTCATACGTGGAATACGACGAGCATTCCGGCTATGTCAGCTTGGCCTTTGATCCCCGCTTGAAGCCCTACCTCCTGCAACTGAAAAGGGAATTCACGACCTATCGCCTGAAGAATGTGATGGAACTGAAAAGCTCTTACTCCATCCGCATGTACGAGCTTTTAAAACGTTGGCAGTATATGGGTGAGATCGTGATTCGCCTGGATGATTTGCGGATGATGGTTGGAGCAGGAGACAAGTATTCAGAATACCACAATTTCAAAAAACGGGTGCTCAATCCTGCCAGGAAGGAAATTTCGGAGAAGACAGACATCATGTTCACATATGAGGAGATAAGGGAAAAACGAAAAGTTGCGGCAATCCGCTTTCAAATCAGAGAGAAAGTCGTTGAGCCGGTTGTCGTTGCCTTGGAAGAGAAAAAGGAAGCTCAAGCAGATGATCGGTATTTGCAGTTTTTGGCTGTAGTGCAGGCTTATGACCGGTACATAACAGAACAGCAATTCACGAAGATAGCGGTCTTGGCTCAAAAAGCTTTCGGCGGAAACTGGATGGATGAGCTCATTCAAACGGCAAGGCGCATTATGCAACGAAATGACATCCGCGAACCGATTGCTTTTCTGACCTATTTCTTGAATGAAAAAGTGCAGCGGATTCAGGCTGGAATCGACCCAAATGAGGTGACCATTCACAGCCATGGAGGCGCTAGATTCGTCCGCCGCGAGATCGTGCCGGACTGGCTCCGGGGCTACGAAGAGCAGCTTGTTGCCGAAAGCGCCAAAAGCAAAGAGGTTGATGAAGATATCGAACAGATGCGGCGTGAGCTTGAGGAGCGGTTAAAGAAATACAAAGACTAAGTCCAGCCCGCGCCGGTCTTCCCGGCTGGCCGCCTTCTGGCCTTTGGCCATCCGGCCGGAGCCTGGGGAAGCCCGGCGCTCGGTCCATTCAAAGAAGCATCGTGCAAGCGGACTCATCCCGCAACCATGCGAAGCAACTTCAGGCAGCAACTCATCGCATCGCTGCGGGAAGGAAAGAAAAAAAACCCAATCAAAAGGAAAAACGCCTGATCGCAAGGTGTTGAGCCGATGACAAAACCCGCTGAAAAAATCAGCGGGTTTTCGCGTTAGTCTTATTTTTCGCTTCTCATAGGTAAGATAAAAACTCAAAGCCCAATTAAAAGCAGGTCTCAGCATCCAGGTTTCAATTCCTCATAGGTAAGATAAAAACCTCATTCGTTTGGTGGTGCAAAGGAAATTGGCTATTTGTTTCAATTCCTCATAGGTAAGATAAAAACTACGAGAAAAAGAACAGGAAATTGTTCGTTTGGCTGTTTCAATTCCTCATAGGTAAGATAAAAACACTATTTTGGCTTCTCAAACTAACATTCCTGCTTTTGCGTTTCAATTCCTCATAGGTAAGATAAAAACCTATAATTTTCGATGGACGTTCATAAAGACATTGTGTTTCAATTCCTCATAGGTAAGATAAAAACCAACGGGGAACGGGAGCTCGTCTCCCTGATCCCCGGCGCGTTTCAATTCCTCATAGGTAAGATAAAAACCCCAAAAAGCGTTGATACATCAACACTTTTCAAAACAGGGCAAGTCCAGTATACTCCATTTCGAAAATTCCGTCAATAGAGTGAATCGCTGATGGCTGTAGGAAGGAAAGAAAAAAAGAAACTGTCGTCGATCCCCCGGAGTTTTTGCACGATTGGAAGTCGACGACAGAAAGGATTGAAGCAGTTGTTTTTCATAAAAACATGAAAACCGCGTTAAACTCGAAAAACGGTCCGTACAAACATTTTTTCTTTCTTGAATAGAAAACCATTACCTTATCGATTAAAACGCGATACAGGCGAATTTGAGCGGTCATTTTTTAGCAAAGTGCCTATTTTTTTATTTTTACCAGCCCATATTATGAGAAATATTAAAACATTTAATGTCTGACAAAAATATAAAATACATATTTCGACAAATCGTGACAAAAACGAGATCGATCGAATCAAGTCCACGTTCGCCGGCGCTTCCGTTTCCTTTTGGTCCGGGTCCCCGGGGCGATGTGATGGTCGGCTGGTGGCCGGAAACGCTATGCTGACTGATGGCCGTCTCGCCGAAGCACGCGCCTTTCCGGCCCGTTCCAGCCTATCACATCGCCCTTCCCGAACCAAAAGACTACGGGTCGCCGGCGTGATCATCATTTCAACATTTCTAATATCTTACTGTCGCTTTTAACTGAATTATACGCAATTCAAAATGGTGATTTGATGATATACTCATCACCAATTTGATTCGCAAACAATCGGACGAATTTTTCCATTGTTGATTCTATGGTTCTTTGCATATTCGCCATGATCGTGGATAAATGAGGCATTTTCTCATTTTTCAAGAGATCTTTAAGATACGTCACGGCAGTCATTGATACTTCGGTATTTACATTAATCTTACAGATCCCGTTTTTGATTGTTTCGAGGATGATTTCATCAGGTGTGCCCGATCCTCCGTGGAGAACGAGAGGAATGTCAACTACCTGCCGGATTCTCTGGAGAAGATCAAGGTCAATTTTCGGCTCACCTTTATAGAGTCCATGCACAGTACCGATCGCAGCGGCCAAAAAATCCACGCCTGTTGCTTCGACAAACTCTTTGGCTAACTGTGGATCTGTGAGGGTCCCATCTCCTTCCTCTTCGTCAGAAAACTCTCCCCGCACCAGCGAACCAATCTCCGCTTCCACAGATACGCCCGCCATATGTGCTATTTCCACAATTTCTTTCGTACGTCTTATATTTTCATCCAAAGGATATCTCGAACCGTCGTACATGACGGATGTGAAACCGTTTCGTATGGCGCGAATAATCGATTCCATCTTGTAAGCGTGGTCCAAATGAAGAGCGACGGGGATACTCGACTTGGCCGCCAAAGCTTTTACCATCGCCGCGAACCCTTCTACATCGACGGAATCAAAATAGCGTTCACCCAGCGCAATAATGATCGGCTGTTTCAGCTTCTCGCCGACAGAAATTGCTGCCTGAACGGTTTCCAAGCTGTACACGTTGAAAGCGGCAACCGCATATTGATTCTTTTGTGCTTCGTAAAGCATAATTTTTGTGTCGGATAGCATGTTCTCATCTCCAACTCTTAATGTAGTATTATTACTTTCAGAAAATTTAATACAAAGAGATTCTACTACATTTATAACACAATATCAATGTAGTATATTTACAAAAAAACTATTGTGTGTGGAGACCTTAATCCGCTATAAAATTGATTAATTTAACATTTTTTAAGATGCAACTTATTGTTATAACCTAAATGATACTTCTGATTTAATGTAGTTTTATTTTTAAATTGTAGAAAAACTACATTAATGTAGTAAAAAACATGTTGAACTATATTTATCAATGTAGTAAAATTACAAGCGAAGGGAAGGTTTTGAAAATGGCTACTTTTCTGAATCGTATTGAAGCCATCGGGAAGGAGATGACAAATTCAGAAAAAAAGATTGTTAAAGTCTTATTAAATTCGGAAAAACCTTTTTTGCTTACGATGAATGAACTATCGAAGCTCAGCGGAGTAAGTGAGCCCAGTGTCGTTCGATTTTATAGAAGATTGGGTTACAGCAGCTATCAAGAATTGAAAGTTGCCCTAGCACAAGAAAATTTAAATGAAGCTGAGCCTGCTAACATTTTTGAGGAAATCGAGCTTGGAGATTCCCCACAACAGGTCTTCGAAAAGGTTGTGGAGCAGTCGATCATCGCTCTCAATACCACTAAACACATGATTAATTATGAAGCTTTAAATCATGCGGCGGAATTGATTGGTAAAGCAAAACGCTTGTTCTTTTTTGGGCATGGGTCGTCAGGGATTATCGCCGAGGATGCTGCGCATAAGTTCCTTAGGCTAGGTGAAACTGCCATTTCAATGAACGATGCACACATGCAATCGATAGCGGCGTCCCATATGAATGAAGACGACGTGATTTTCGCCATTTCCCATTCAGGAGAAAGTCGTGATCTGCTGGAGGTCCTTAAACAAGCAAAAGCGAACGGAGCCCGTCTGATCGTCATAACGGGCTTTAGCAAGTCGTCAATAGCACAAATGGCGGATGCTCTGCTCGTAACGAGTGCAAAAGAAACGGAGTTCCGCTCAGATGCGATGGTAAGCCGAATTGTTCAACTAGCCATTATTGATTCTCTTTCTGTGATCACTGTTTTACGAAAAGGAAAAGTTGCAATCGACGCTGTGAACCGATCCCGGTTAGCAGTAGCAAAACTAAAAACATAATCAATTAGAAAGGAGGATACTATGAAAATTTTAACGATTGGCGATGCGATGATTCGGGGGGAGCAGTTCAGTGAAGCCGCCAAATTACTTGGAGACCACGAAATCGTAACTACAGATTGGGAAGTAAATTGGGAACGCTTGCAAAACAGGAGATTGGTGATCGAACAGCAGGGTCCCGATGTAGAAGAAGTGCCTCCTATGTTCAAAGACAATAAAGATGCCGACATTGTACTGGGGCTGTTTGCACCTTTTTCGGCGAAAGCGATGGATACATTTGACAACTTGAAACTGATCGGCGTCGCCCGGGCAGGTACGGAAAATGTAGATGTAAAAGCGGCAACGGAACGCGGCATTATAGTGGTTCATGTAATGGGAAGAAACGCTGAGGCTGTTTCCGATTTTGCGATCGGTCTGATGCTGAGTGAAGCGCGAAACATTGCGCGAGCTCATACATCAATTAAAAACGGGCAGTGGCAGAAGGTGTTCAGCAATTCGAACCATATTCCGGAACTGAAAGGAAAAACGGTTGGAATTATCGGTTTTGGTTATATCGGCCGTCTTGTAGCCAAGAAGCTGAGCGGATTTGATGTGAATGTGATTGTGTACGATCCGTTCGTGACGCAAGAATCGATTGAAATGCCTAATGTTAGATTGGTAGATAAAGACACACTGTTTTCTGAATCCGATTTTATTACCATTCATGCGCGATTAACCAAGGAGAATTATCATTTCATCGGCCGTGAAGAGCTAGCAAAAATGAAACCAACAGCGTACCTGATCAATACAGCTCGTTCCGGGCTTATTGATACGGATGCACTGGTAGAAGCCCTCTCTGAGAAGAGGATTGCGGGGGCCGGTCTTGATGTATTTGATATCGAGCCCATTCCACAAGATCATCCGCTGCTTTCGCTTGATAACGTGACACTCACGACGCACATTGCCGGAACTACAACCGATGCACTAACCCAGTCACCTTATTTGCTCGTGGGAGAAGTAAAGAAGATTTTGGATGGCGGCAAAGCGAATTGGATTAAAAATCCCGAGGTTCTGGATCATCCAAAAGTAAAAGAATGGCTCGGTAGTTATGTGAAAAATTCGTAATTTTTTTCGAAAGAGAGACGGATTTATATCTGTGATTTCGTCTCTCTTCTTATACTAAACCTGAAAGCGATTACAGATAGAAGACCATTAATAAATAGGGGGATTGTGGAATGTATTCTATCTTTGGGTTAAGTCACAATGCGAGTTTGCTTCTCTATGCGATTGTATCCATTGTAGGCTTAATTTTCTTAATTGTCAGATATAAAATAAATCCATTTATTGCGCTCGTCATCGCTGGATTGTTTATGGGCTTGATTTCTGGGATGAAATTGCCAGATATCGTGAAGGCTTTTCAAGAAGGGGTCAGCGGTGTCTTGGGTTTCATTGCCATTGTCCTTGGGCTCGGAACGATGCTAGGAAAAATGATGGCTGAATCAGGGGCAGCAGAGCGTGTTGCCAAGACACTTGTCGGAATATTCGGTGAAAAAAATGTCCACTGGGCGATGATGCTGGTTGCCTTCATTTGTGGGATACCGGTGTTCTTTCAAGTTGGAGTTGTTCTGTTGATCCCGCTCGTGTTCACTCTAGCGAAACATACAAACACCTCTCTCATCAAAATTGGTCTATCGCTTGTTGCCGGACTTGCGGTTGTTCACAGCTTGGTGCCGCCTCATCCTGCTGCAATGCTGGCGGTCGGTACATTTAAGGCGGATATGGGAAAAACGATTTTTTACTCTATTCTTGTCGGTCTTCCTGCCGCAGCCGTGGCCGGACCGCTTTTCGGGAGTTACATTTCGAAAAAGGTTCGAGTAGAACCATCCGGTGTATTGGCGGAACAATTTACGGAGAGCGGCCGTAAGGATCTGCCTGGATTCGGAATCACAATCTTTACCATTTTATTCCCAGTCATTCTTATGCTTGTTGCTACTGTTGTAGATCTGCTGTATCCGGCTGAAAGCACCCTACGCACTTGGGTTGATTTTATCGGGAATCCGGTTGTATCGCTTCTGATTGCTCTTTTGTTTGCTTTCTATTCCTTTGGATTTGCCCGTGGATTTAACAGCGATCAGATTTTGAAATTTACCAATGACTGTCTCGGCCCTACAGCTTCCATCATTTTGATTATCGGTGCGGGAGGCGGTTTTAACAAAGTACTGACGGCGAGCGGAGTAGGAGATGCGATAGCCAATTATGCCGCGACTGCCCATATCTCTCCAATTCTCTTGGCATTCTTGATCGCAGGACTCATTCGTGCGGCTGTCGGTTCAGCCACTGTCGCGATGACGACGGCAGCCGGAATTGTTGCGCCTATTGCAGCTGTTATGCCGGGTGTCAGCCCTGAATTGTTAGTCCTTGCAACAGGAGCCGGTTCCATCATGCTCTCACATGTGAATGATTCAGGCTTCTGGCTGGTGAAAGAATACTTTAATATGTCGGTGACCGACACATTAAAAACATGGACAGTCATGGAAACGATCTTATCGTTCGTCTCCTTCCTCTGCGTTCTGATACTGGATATGTTTATCTAATTCTGATCAATGAACCGGCTTTTGTTTGAAATACATGTAAATGAATTAAAAAGGGGGGAATCTGCATGTCAAGGTCATCGGCTAATCCTATGGTGCTGGTGTTGGATATGGGGACGACAGGGGGCCGTGCGATTGTATTTGATGCCAATGGACAAGTACATGGTTCCGCCTATCGGGAATATCGGAGTGTGTTCCATTCTCCAACCGTGATCGACCACGACCCTGAAACATGGCTTCAAGCTATAAAAGAAGTGATCAACGAACTCAAACAGACGAAACCGGAGTGCTTAGCGAACGTTCTTGGTCTCGCGGTTACGTCGCAGCGGGCTACGATCCTCCCTGTTGACAAAAACGGTACTCCACTCGCACCGGCCATTCTGTGGCAGGATAAGCGTTCAATCAAAGAATGCAAAGAAATTGAAGAACGATTGGGTCACGACACAATTTATCAACGAACGGGTCTTAAAATCGATCCGTACTTTTCTCTGCCAAAAATTTTGTGGTTCCGAAATGAAAAGCCTGAGATTTATCACAACGCTGCCTACTTCTTAACGGCTCACGACTACATTGTGCATTCCTTGACAGGCGAATTTAAAACAGACTGGACTCAGGCCTCCCGTACCATGCTTTTCAACATTCACCGTTTTCAGTGGGACGATGAGATTATCAGGGAACTGGCACTGGATGAAAACAAACTGCCTCGAGCGTTTCCAACCGGGACAATCGCGGGCAGAATAACGAAACGGGCAGCAAGTGAGTTCGGATTGCCGGAAGGGCTTCCGGTTGTAATGGCAGGGGGAGACCAACAGTGTGCGGCCGTTGGTCTCGGGGCCGTTCAACCGGGAATTGTAAAAGTAACAACCGGCACAGGTTCGTTTGTTGTCGCACCTATTGATCATCCCGCCACAAGTTCGAAGCATAAGGTGGTTTGCAGTGCCTCCGCGATTCCGGGGCATTGGGTGATGGAAGCGGGAATCTTCACCACGGGATCCACGTATCGGTGGCTGCGCGATTTGCTCTCTTCGGATGACAAAAACAGTACACTGGGTTCATACGATGCTTTGAATCACCAGGTTGAACTGTCGAAGCCAGGGGCGAATGGTGTGCTGCATGTTCCTCATTATGCGGGCAGTGCGGCACCTTATTGGAATGCCAAGGCATCAGGAGTTCTGTTTAATTTATCTCTGGGGATCAAAAAATCGGATGTGATTCGTGCGTTTCTGGAAGGGATCTGTTTTGAAATCAACAAAAATCTGAAGATTATTGATTCAATGTTAAAGGAGAATTCCGATCAAAACCACGCAGGGTTGACGCAGGTTCATGTCAGTGGAGGTCTGGTGCGGTTAGATCTTTTTAATCAAATTCAGGCTGACATCTATGGGCTTAACGTGATTCCAGGAACCACTGAGCAAGCAAGCGCGCTTGGCGCCGCCATGATTGCTTTTGTAGCTCTGAAGGTGTTTGGAGATGTTACGGAAGCGAGTAAAACAATGGGAAGCCTGGATTTCGGACGAATGAAAATGCCAAACCCGGAGATGAGGGAAATTTATCAAGAGATGAGCGAACTGCACGATGCTATTTATCAAGCATTGTTGAAGGCTAATATTTATGAACGCTCCAGCAAGATAATAGAAAAGTTGAACAAGAAATACGGAAAAGAAACGATACCGATGTAAAGAGGCTCAGATAGAGCCTCTATTTTCTTGGTTTCGGTATCAAAAGAAATGAAGTGGAACCCTTTGGGATTTTTTTCATTGAGAAGTTTGGAGTGCAACATAATCAAGATTATAGGAAGCCCATTAAGTCTTAATTGTTTATTGCAACATAAAAGTGCAGAGGATTTGGTTTGTACCAACTTTACATGGAGTAGCGAGCGTGATAGCCTTGTTAGGCGAAGCTAGCCCTTGATATTACTGGCTTTTTAGTCACACTCACAGAGGATCTACGTTAAATTACAATTCTCTGCATTTTTCTTTGCAAAACTCTGTATTTTTGCTTTACAAAAAACATCTGTGGTACAGCGAAGCGATGCATGGGTGGCTGACAGGAAATGATATTCAAATCAAATAAGTACAAAAAATGTCCCTGTACATCTATATTTGTCTACCCAACCAAGAAGAGAAGGAGGGATTCTTTATCATTTCACTAGTTTGCGTTATATCTCAATTTAACGAATATGTATACATACAGAATAAATGTTTGGTATAATTTCAATAGATGGTTTATAAGCGTAAATTTAGTAGACTTAATGAGCACAGCATGGTATCTTTATATGCGCTTATAGAATAAATAGGATTTAGATAACAATAAAGACAAATATAGTAAATAAGAGGCTCAAAAAGAAAATGTTTAGGCTAAATAAGGAAGGGGTCTAATTTGACATTAATTGATCAAATTATTAATCACCCAATGTATTCAATTTTGGATAAAACAAAAGAATCCTTAGAAAATATTGAAAATGATGAGGATTTTACCACAAGTCTTGATGAGTACTCAATACAAACACTAAATAGAGTCCGGGCTGTTCTCTCCTGTTTAGAAGTACATATAAATTCGATAGACCCTTTATTATTACGTAAGGCATTGCAAGATCAGATAAATGCCGAACTTAATAATATTAATAATCAATTATTTAATTTTAATGTAACTTTTAGAGACCACAATCATTTAAACACTTTAAATCAAAGATTAGATAATATCCTACTCTTTACAAGCCAATTAGTTAACATAGTTAATGAGGAGTCAATTGAAACAATTCGCGAAACTGTTACTTCTTTTAGAAAATCAGTTGGACAACAGAAATCTTTTTTGGAGCGACAACAAGAAGAATTTTTAGAAAAGTCATCTTCTATTTACGATCAGATTGAAGATTTTAAACAGAAGATAGAAGATTATGAGTCAAAGCTTAATTTGGAGTTACAAAAAATTCAAGATAAATATAATGAACTCCACCAAAATTTCATTACTTCTCAAGAGTCTAGATCTCAGCAATTTCTAGAACTTAAAGAAAATTTTATTGAAGAATTTGATGAGATTACTGAAGATTTAAATAACAAAACCCAAGAAATTATATCGTCATTTCGGGAAAAATTTGATTCTATAACAGAAGAGTTAACTTCAACATATGAATCCTTTTTAGAAGAAACCAAACAGAAACTGGCTGATTACGACAGTATGTTAGAGTCCCATAAAAAATCAGTTGAGGAATTAGTGGGTATTATATCAACCAGTTCAATTTCTGGACACTTTAAAGAAGTCGCTGATTATAAGAGAAAAGCAGCTTTTTGGTGGCAAATAGGAACTATAGGTTCGTTCTTAGTTACAATTGCATATGGCTTTTACGCTTTTATATGGAATAACCACGAAATTGATTGGCCTGGATTAATTGCACGATTTATTGTTACTGTTGCCCTAGGTTCCCTAACCGCTTATACAGCAAAACAAGCAGCATATAATGAAGCTGAAGAAAGAAAAAATAGAAAGATGGAAGTCGAATTAAAAACTTTAAACCCATATCTTGCATCTTTCTCACCTGAAGACCAAATAAAACTTAAACAACAATTGTTTCCTCATATTTTTGGTAAAGAAGAAGTCGCTGTTAGCCAAGAAACTACACCGACAAGTAACGCTAACTCTGACTTAGTTAATGTTCCCTTAAACACTAATTTGGTAACACAGGCTATTCAAGTTCTTATAGACGCTGCTAAAAACACTAAAACTCAATAACTTTTTCGTTAAAATTGTCAAAATGATGCTTTTATGATATATTCGTCCCCCCTGATGTTTCAAAGGGGGGGATGATTTCATTGAGAAGTTTGGAATGCAACATAATAGTTGTTACATTAAATCAATTTAACTCATCGTATAATATACATTATATGACTAACAATTGATTCTTTTTTATGATATACTCGTCATATAATGTTATTTTTTAAACCGATTATTTGCTCTTCGAATCCTTTTAAACTCGTCGTATAAGTGAAAGGGTGAAAAAATGCTCAACGAGTATGTCACTTACCTTCAGGAAAAAGGAGCTTCCCCAAATACGATCATCTCCTATACGAATGACTTGAATATCTTTTTCAATGATTTACATATCCGTCCAAGTGATTACGTCACGCCGGCCGACATTCGCAAATGGATCCAGCAAATGTTGAATCCGGCGGAAGGAAAACCGTTGGCCATTTCCACGATCAATCGTCGCTTGAATTCGTTGCGAAGCTTTTATGCTTGGGCGGTCGAACATCATAAGATCGAACAGAACCCCATGAAAGACATCCAGGATTTAAAATCAGCCGATGAAGATAACGAAAAAATTATGTGGCTGACGGAAGAAGAATTCGAGGACTTATTGCATCGGATGCGGAAAAAGCCGATGCAAAGCCGGGGAGTCGATCCCGAGGAGAAATATCGTCGGGACCGTGCGGTGGTGTACTTGCTTACCTATGCAGGATTGCGTGTGGAAGAGTTATCAAATTTAAAATTAACGGACTTGGATTTAGAAATGAAACGAATTCGGATCGTGGGGAAGGGAATGAAGGTCCGGACCGTACCGATCTCAAACATCCTACTGGCGGAACTTGAGGATTGGCTGAAGTTTCGCGCGGAAATGGCGAAAAAGAAGCCGCATGTCGCCGAATCGCCATACGTCTTTTACAGCCAACGCTCGCCGAAGTTTTCGGTCCGGGGCATTCAGCGAATGATCGAAAGCTACAGCCTGCCGAATAAAAAATTAACTCCACATATGTTCCGACATACGTTTTGCAAATGGATGCTAAAGGCGACGAACAACGATATTGAAAAAGTGCGTCGGTTGGCCGGCCATAGTCACATCGCGACGACGTCAAGGTACTTAAAGGATAGCTACAGCGATTTGGCGGACGCGGTGGAGGCGTTGCCGAAGTTTTAAACCTATTTTTTATATGATGTACAATATAAACACTTATCAACTATAGATGAGCAAATCCGCTAACGTAATTTGTCCCGGCTGGCTGCGTCGCCGCACGTGTTGGGGCTCGTGTTGACGCTGCGTCAACTTTGGGATGTCCTCGAGGGAAACCGCCGCCTCCATGAGGGACATCCATGGCGTCTCGATCTCCCATCAGACGGTGCTCCACTACGCCAACAGCGTCGCGCTTTGGATCAAGCCCTTTGTCGACCGGTTCCCGTATGAGCTGTCCGGTTCGTTTTGCGGGGACGAGACGTATATTCGCGTCAAAGGGCGCTGGCATTACCTGTTCTTTCTATTTGACGCCGTCAAAAAGATCGTGCTGTCCTATCGCGTCTCGCCCAACCGGGACACGCTCTCGGCCATCAAGGTCATCGATGATGTCCTCAGGAAGTTGGTGTCCCTCCCGGACGACTTGTCATTTGTCGTCGACGGCAACCCGATTTACCGGCTGGCGCAACACTTCTTTGCCCAACACGGGATTTCGTTTGACGTCCGCCAGGTGATCGGCCTGACCAACGAAGATCCGGTCTCGGAAGAGTTTCGCCCTCTCAAGCAGATCATCGAGCGATTCAACCGGACGTTTAAAGGCAGCTGCCGTCCGACCCATGGGTTCGGTGCGGAAGAAGGCTCGGTGTCCTTTGTGACGCTGTTTGTGGCGTATTTCAACTTTCTGCGCCCGCATAGCGCGCTCGAAGGCCGGGTGTCGGTCGTCATCTCGGAGCTCGCCGAGCTGCCGCATATGCCGGCCCGTTGGACAAAGCTGATCGCCCTGGCCCAAGCGTTTCTCCAACAAGAGGCGGCCTGACTTTTTGTCCTCCGGAGCCCGTTGAACAGAACTCCTGCCGGATTCGGCGAAGCGAACCCTTGACCAACCGAACACCGCCAAAGGTAAAATTCGGTCATGGCAAGGACGGCTTTCTTATTGCCTTCTTTTTTGTCTCCGTCGCCCTTGACGACTCTTTCTCACCTTTGACGGGTGTTGGTCAAGGGCGAATTCGGCTCTCCGCATGCCCCACGATGCTCAATGGGATGGCCTGTGTGGAGTTTTCATAGAATTTTTGACGCTACCCGATTTTATTTTTGGTTTGACATAAATGCATAAATGATTACGCCTCCGTTTTCCTGTATTTTCGGAAAGAATGATGCACTATTCTTCAAACACCTCATTCATCAACTCTTCAATCTCTTTCCACCGCTTCTCTGTTTCTTTTTTATCCAACCGGAACTTTCCGTTCTCTTGTACAATCACATCACCGGCGCGGGCGTTTTTTGGCAGTTTGCTTTTCTCAATATCGATCATTTTGCCATCCTCCGCCTCACAAACTGCCCATTTACCCTCGAAACGATCAATGATATATTTCATTTAACCACCTCTAATAAATTGGTTTTACGTTGAAGGTAAGCGTTGTCCCATTGGTTGTCGCGATAATCGTTCCTTGTTTGTCTGTACGGAATACCTTTACTTTATAAGCTTTCAAACGATTCAAAACTTCCGGTGTCGGATGACCATAGGCGTTCTTGCCAACTGAGATTACCGCATACGTTGGTTTTGCAGCTTTTAAAAGCGTCGCGCTGGTCGATGTTTTTGCACCATGATGACCTACTTTCAACACATCAGCGCGTAAATCCTTTTTCGCTTTAACCATATCCGCTTCTGCTCGAGTCTCGGCGTCACCTGTAAACAGGAATGACTTTTTGCCATAGGTCACTTTTAGAACAGCGCTCCAGTCATTTGTATCGCTAGTGCTGTACGATTTTACAGGGCCAACAAACTTAGCAGTCACACCTTTTATTGGCAAGACAACGTCAGCTTTAGCAACCTTTATAGTAAGCTTTTCATTTTTAACAGCAGTCAAAAAATCCTTGTATGCTTGCGTTGTACTACCGACCCTTGGGGCATATACGCTTTTTACAGGGAAAGCCTTGAGAACCTCATCAAGACCGCCAATATGGTCGGCGTCTGGATGAGTCGCGATCATGATCTCGATGTCCTTTACCTTCTGCTTTTTAAGATAGGCGACGACATCACTGCCATCTTTATTTCCTCCATCAATGAGAATGTCCTCTCCATTTGGCGCTTTAATGTAAATACTGTCACCTTGCCCAACATTGATGAAGTGTACATACATGTTTTTTGGGGCTGCGTCTGTCACAATTCCCGGTAGTATTGCTATCATAAATACAATTACAGCTACCATCAGCATCTTGATTTTCCTCATTGAAAACTCCCCCTTTTACTTTTCAAGAAGATTATACCATCACTTGAGCTAAGAGGGAGTATAGAAAACAAACAGGAGGCGAAAAAATGTTCGATATTATCGGAAGACTAAGGTGTCCGGTATGCTCAAAAATTGTCCGCCCTAGCGATAAAGTGTTCTTGGATATAATCAATACAATCATCCACCAGAGATGCTACCATCAAAATTTGTCCCGTAAATTCCTCCCATTCAAAGACAAAGGAACATTTCAACATATGTTGCTGAAGTATCCGTTTTTACTTGATGATCATGATAATGAAAGTGTTTGATTTTGTGTCTGACAAAAAAATAAATTAAGTTCGTTTTTTTCAAGACGCGATGATATGCTATGTCCTCAGAATCCCCTGACCGGGGACAGCCACTGTCCATATTGTCACGGGAGACACGTTTATTATTTCAGTCTGTCGCGACTCACTGTCCATCGTCTCGGACGGCCGCTAATCCACTGGGACATCTGTCGCGACACATTCCGCATCTTGTCCTATGCCAGACAATTGCTGTCTTGACTTAAGACAGGAAACAAATTTATGTCACCTGGTTGTCTTGTTGTCCATGATTCACCCTACTCCTTTTTGTCTTCACCAAGGACAAGTGAGAAAACAACAGGAGTGGCCGTTGTCCTCCGACGGAATGCTTTCGCGACACCTTGTCGCAACTGTATATCTTAGTTGCATAGATTTTTGATTGATCGAGGAACAGGGACACGACCCTTGCCCTCATCTTTTATTTCATACCGCCCTTTGCGTCATTCCAGTGTCCTCACCTTCATTCGCTCCCCTGATTCTAAGGAGAATTTTTATCTTATTGGTAAATTTGCATTGAGAATTATGTTCTAAATAATCATATCATCACCAACCAAAATCTAATCAATAAACCTATCCCCTTTATAATAACTACTAACTGGCATTTTCACCTTGCAGCTATGCGTCCAAAATCAATCTTTAAAATCCCTTTTACCATCCTTTTTGCGATGATCCGCTTGCATTTCACCCTTCATCGAAGTGAAAATCTGAAGTTTAAAACCCTCGGGACTCCCCCCACCAATCTAATGAGGTATTGGAACAAAACCAATTTGGTTTATTCTTTCTTTATGGTCGGGGGGGAGCAAGCAGGCTGACGCCCATAATATAAGGGCGACGAACCATTTCACGGGAACGTCAGTTCTTGACCAACCTCTTAAGCTGCTGGACACGCCGCACCGATATCTGAAGCATCATGGCCAGCTGCTTATTTGTCGCGTCAGGGTGTCGCTCCATTGCCTTCTGCAGTTGCCATGCCTTGTCCTCCGTTCGCTCCCGTTGTTCCTCGAGGTACTCCTCCCTTGTCTTCGCCCCTTGTCCCCGGCGCAACTCCCCTGTCCTCGCCCTGTCGCGTTCCCGTTTCCGCCGGCGCTTCTCATTGGCGTCAATAATGGTCTGCAAGTGTCGCTGTTCCTCCGGCGTGATGTCCAGCCATCGAATGATCGTAGAGTTCTTCAGATTATAGCCGGCGCCGGGATAGCCTTTCTTCCTCGCCTCCTCATTCGCCTTTGCATCATTCCTAGCCATCCACGCTTTCTCGGCGCTTTTTGTCGCCCGGATCACCTCTTTTTCAGACAACGGCTCCTTAAATCCAGCGTTCAGCTCTATCATCTGTTTCAACGCCTCCTCAGGATCATCAGTAAGACAACAACTCCAGTATCGGTATAAAAAACAAAACAGTTCCCTATACCCCTTGAGATCATAGTCCCTTAGCTCCGCAAGACGGATCAAATCCAACAGCCTGGCATAGTGCAGCGTCTGGATATTATGTAGCCGGACAAGTTTCCCTTTTCTTCCTTTCTTCCCTGTCTCCGCCCTTGTCAATTCCGGCAAGTACTCATATTGCAAGTCACGGAGGACATACCTGTCGCCGTGCCGGTACTCGACGACGACCTCCCTTTTGCTCTTGGAGTTGACCGACCCGTCGATCCGGAACACCCTGGTCGGATCCAGCGACTTCTTGTCCGCCCCCACATAGCTGAGTTGCTCATAAAAATAGTTCTCCACCGCCTTCCACAGCGGCAAGGCCTTGTACGGGACCGGATCGATCAACCAAACGCATACGATTCCGCGACCCGAGAAAATGATGAGATTAGGTTCAGGCAAGATATTGTCATAGAATACCTCGATGTCCAACTTCCCGACCACCCACTCCGGCTCATAGCCAATCGTATGGCAATCCACATCCACGTACAGAGCCCTCAGCTGCCTTATATTCTCGATTCTTCGTTGAGGCTTATAAAAGGTGTTTTGGCTAAAATAGACGTCCTCTCCAAGCCATTTAGGCAGTTCTACAGCCAATTCGTTGGGCTGGTAGTGATACTGCTTCCATCCCCCGTCCGGTTCCTTCTTCGCCAGCGTGATCCATCCTGAGGCGCCTCGATGCTGAAACGTCACATGGCGCTTTGCACGATCCAAAGGGGAAAGTTCCATATTCTCGAGCTTAAAATTCTCCACCGAACGCCCTCCCTGCGTGGGAAACAACCGCATAGCCATGCAAATGCGAGATGCGATCATTATGCAGAAAGACAGCGGCCGTCCCTTCAAAATTTACACACCATTCAAATAGAAAAAGGGAAAATAAGAATGCCATGAGGATCAATCGAGGCCTATTGAATAGGAGAGGACTCTGGCGGTCTTGAATTTCGACACTTTATTTCAAAATCCTCCATTTATTTCAAAAATCGTCAAATCGATTAACAAAAATGCTCTTTTGGCTGCATTTCTTGGAACACCGGCGACCCGTAGTCTTTTGGGCCGGGAAGGGCGGTGTGATAGGCTGGACCGAGCCGGAAGGCGAGGGCTTCGGCGCTTGGGCTTGCAGTGGGGGAGCCTTTCCGGCTGCCAGCCGACCATCACACCGCCCCGGGGACCCGGACCAAAAGGAAACGGAAGCGCCGGTGCGGCCGCACCTATCTGTCGCTTTTTGTCGAAAATTAACCAATATTTAATGTCAGACAAAAAATAAAACAATAAACATCATTATTGACCGCGGCGGTGCTTTGATCGTCCTCTTGATCCTGCTTCGCACGGCCGTAGGTAGCGGAAGGCGCTGGATCGCGATCGGCTTCTTCGAGCGACCGAGCGCCGGGCTTCCCCAGGCTCCGGCCGGATGGCCAAGGGCCAGAAGGCGGCCAGCCGGGAAGACCGGCGCGGAAATGGAATCTTCGTGCGAACCACGAAACTTTTGTTTGTTGGAAGAAAA
>NZ_JAEIGB010000033.1:0-20496 GCF_022341265.1 Geobacillus sp. YHL | reverse complement strand
CGTGGAGCTGACGGATACTAATCGATCGAGGGCTTAACCAAGAAAAGCGCAGGCGAGCGGGTCGCCGCGACGGGCAAATGTTCTTCGCCTGCAGGGATGTTCACATCCCGAAGGCGAAGGTTATTTGACCCCGAGCGGCGGCGAGCCGGAGCTGGACAATGCGAAAAGCGCAGGCGAGCGGCTTCTTCCAACGGTTATCTAGTTTTGAGGGAATGAACATCCTGTTGACAAATCCAACAGGATGGATATAATAATTACTGTCCAAGATGATCATCATTGCCTAGTGGCTATGGCGGAGGGGAAACACCCGTTCCCATCCCGAACACGGAAGTTAAGCCCTCCAGCGCCGATGGTAGTTGGGGCCAGCGCCCCTGCAAGAGTAGGTCGCTGCTAGGCAATGTTTCATTATTCTGCAATAGTTCAGCGACGAGCTTCACATCTTCGAATTCGCTACGAGTTGCCTCGACGCATCTCGCTTCCTTGAATTAGCTGGCAGAGGAAGAGGCAACGAGCACATTGGGAAGATGTGCATGACATATAGTTATTCATCATTCCGCAATAGCTCAGCGGTAGAGCAACCGGCTGTTAACCGGTAGGTCGTAGGTTCGAATCCTACTTGCGGAGCCATTTTTACGCTTCCATAGCTCAGTAGGTAGAGCACTTCCATGGTAAGGAAGAGGTCACCGGTTCGAGCCCGGTTGGAAGCTCCATTTATTTTCCGGCCCGTTGGTCAAGTGGTTAAGACACCGCCCTTTCACGGCGGTAACACGGGTTCGAATCCCGTACGGGTCACTCCATTTCGGCCAGTCGTCCTTTCAAGGATGATTGGCCGAAATGAAAAGTGTATACTTCCCTGATTGCTGAGATATAATAGCAATTGAATACAGCGTTTCTTTCTCATCGCGTTGGGCTATAGCCAAGCGGTAAGGCAACGGACTTTGACTCCGTGATGCGCTGGTTCGAATCCAGCTAGCCCAGCCATTATTTTTTTGTACATAAAAATGGTCATGAGCCATTAGCTCAGTAACGAGCGCTGCATCTTCGAGTTTGCTTCGAGTTGCCTCGACGCACTAGGCATCTGTGAAACAGCTGGGAGAGGAAGAGGCAGGTAGAGTGAAACGAAGCTGTAGAGTGTTATCCTAACCATGAGCCATTAGCTCAGTAACGAGCGCTACATCTTCGAGTTTGCTTCGAGTTGCCTCGACGCACTTGGCATCTTTGAATCGGCTGGGAGAGGAAGAGGCAGGTAGAGCTAGGTAGTACCTAGAGTGTATACTCAACCATGAGCCATTAGCTCAGTAGGTAGAGCAACGAGCGAAGCATCTTCGGATTTGCTTCGAGTTGTCCCGACGCATCCTGCATCTTCGAATATGCTAGTAGAGGAAGGGACATCGTTCACTGTGAGTGTATACTTGACTATGAGCCATTAGCTCAGTAGGTAGAGCATCTGACTTTTAATCAGAGGGTCGGAGGTTCGAGTCCTCCATGGCTCACCATAGCGCGGAAGTAGTTCAGTGGTAGAACACCACCTTGCCAAGGTGGGGGTCGCGGGTTCGAGTCCCGTCTTCCGCTTGGGCGGGGCCTTAGCTCAGCTGGGAGAGCGCCTGCTTTGCACGCAGGAGGTCATCGGTTCGATCCCGATAGGCTCCATCAAGAGCAGACTGCTTGACAACCACAAGCAGCCTGCTCTTTTTTGTTATATCGGTATAAATATTCAAAATTTTGTCAAGTTGAGTCATCCCCTTTCTTTCCTCTACAATAAAGACGTAACAGGAACCGGAAAGGAGTGGGAGACAGCATGAAGCCAATTTCAATTATCGGGGTTCCGATGGATTTAGGGCAGACACGCCGCGGCGTTGATATGGGGCCGAGCGCAATGCGTTATGCAGGCGTCATCGAACGTCTGGAACGTCTTCATTACGATATTGAAGATTTGGGAGATATTCCGATTGGGAAAGCAGAGCGGTTGCACGAGCAAGGAGATTCACGGTTGCGCAATTTGAAAGCGGTTGCGGAGGCGAATGAGAAACTCGCGGCGGCGGTTGACCAAGTCGTTCAGCGGGGGCGCTTCCCACTTGTGCTGGGCGGCGACCATAGCATCGCCATTGGCACGCTCGCCGGGGTGGCGAAACATTATGAGCGGCTTGGAGTGATCTGGTATGACGCGCACGGCGACGTCAACACCGAGGAAACGTCGCCGTCTGGAAACATTCATGGCATGCCGCTGGCGGCGAGCCTCGGGTTTGGCCATCCGGCGCTGACGCAAATCGGCGGATACAGCCCCAAAATCAAGCCGGAACATGTCGTGTTGATCGGCGTCCGTTCCCTTGATGAAGGGGAGAAGAAGTTTATTCGCGAAAAAGGAATCAAAATTTACACGATGCATGAGGTTGATCGGCTCGGAATGACAAGGGTGATGGAAGAAACGATCACCTATTTAAAAGAACGAACGGATGGCGTTCATTTGTCGCTTGACTTGGATGGCCTTGACCCAAGCGACGCACCGGGAGTCAGAACGCCTGTCATTGGAGGATTGACATACCGCGAAAGCCATTTGGCGATGGAGATGCTGGCCGAAGCACAAATCATCACTTCAGCGGAATTTGTCGAAGTGAACCCGATCTTGGATGAGCGGAACAAAACAGCATCAGTTGCTGTAGCGCTGATGGGGTCGTTGTTTGGTGAAAAACTCATTTAATGCATGTGAGCAAAGAGGGTTGGTTGCGGGATTCACGGATATGATGATGATTTGTTCCCGCTGTTTGTGAAAGAGGGGCTGCCATTTGTTTGGCGTCCCCTCTTTTTCAGTTGTATGATACAATAAATATGTTGCATGAAACTTTTCTTGATCGAGCGCCGTAATATACAGTAAGCCGTGAGGCGGGGGTATTGTATTTTATGGATCTATTTATTAAAAAGAGAATTAAGGCGATCCAAAAAGGGGATCAAAACGCATACGCGGATCTTGTCGATTTGTATAAGGACAAGATTTACCGCCTTTGCTATCGAATGCTTGGCAATCGGCATGAGGCGGAAGATGCGGCGCAGGAGGCGTTCATCCGCGCCTACATCCATATTGATACGTACAATCCAGAAATGAAGTTTTCCACTTGGCTGTACCGGATCGCGACGAACTTGACGATCGATAAATTGCGGAAACGGAAGCCGGACGTGTATTTAGATGAAGAGGTCGGAGGCACGGACGGGTTGACGATGCAGGCTCAGCTTCCTTCCCGCGAAGCATCCCCGGAGGAGGCAGTGGAAAGCCTGGAGCTGCAAGAGACGGTGCAGCGAGCGATTGAGCAGTTGCCAGAAAAGTATCGAAGCGTGATCGTGTTGAAATATATGGAAGATTTGTCCTTGCAAGAAATCAGCGAGATTTTAGGGTTGCCGGTCGGCACGGTGAAAACGCGGCTGCATCGCGGCCGTGAAGCGTTGCGCAGGCAATTGGGTCATTTATAAGAGGGTGGGAGACTATGGAATGTCCGAAAGAAATCGTGTTGCTCATGCACAGCTATTTTGATGGAGATCTCCAGCCAGAAGGAGAGCAGCAGCTGAAAGAACATTTGCGTTCGTGCGCTGCGTGCGCTGCCCATTTTCACGAGCTGAAAAAGACGGTTGCTTTCCTCCAATATGCCGCCCACGTTGCGGCGCCGCCGTCGTTTGCAGCCAAGGTTATGGAGGCGATGCCGAAAGAGAGAAAGACCGCGCGGCTGCGCCGCTTCCTGCATCGCCACCCGCTGCTTACGGCTGCCTCGTTGTTTTTAGCGCTCACTTTAGGCAGCTTAGCTTCTTCATGGGGGGAAAGAGGCGCGTTTTCCGTCTCAGCTGATGAACATGTCATCATCCGCGATCATACTGTCATCGTGCCGAAAGGAGAAACGGTCAAAGGGGATATTGTCGTCCGCAATGGCTCGATTCGGATTGAAGGAACGGTTGATGGGGACGTGACTGTGATCCATGGAAAGAAATATATGGCGTCCGCCGGGCAAGTGACAGGGGAAGTGGAGGAAATTAATCAAGTGTTTGAATGGATTTGGTATAATATTAAAGAAAGGTTCAATCGTGCGCTCCAATCGATTGAATGATGGCAGCCATCGTTCGATGGCTTTTTCCGTGGCCATCAACAGATTGGAATTAGAGATAAAGGAAGTGTGAAGATGTCCTTCGGAGAGCTCCCCATCGTGTCATATTTGTTAAAAGTGGTTGATATCCTTGTCGTTTGGTATGTGATTTACAAGTTGATCATGATGATTCGCGGGACGAAGGCCATTCAGCTGTTAAAAGGCATTTTTTTAATTATTTTGGTTCGTTTCGTGAGCAATTATCTCGGTTTGACAACGCTGCAATGGCTGATGGATCAGGCGATCATTTGGGGATTTCTCGCGATCATCATCATTTTTCAACCAGAATTGCGGCGCGCCCTTGAGCAGCTCGGCCGCGGACGGCTGTTCACCCGCAATACGGTCAATGAAGATGAAGAGCGGATGCGAATGGTGGAGGCCATTGTAAAAGCGACCGAGTATATGGCGAAGCGACGCATCGGCGCGCTGATTTCCATTGAGCGGGAAACCGGAATGAACGATTATGTCGAAACCGGCATTATGTTAAACGCTCATGTATCGCCGGAACTGCTCATTAATATTTTCATTCCGAACACGCCGCTTCATGATGGGGCGGTCATTATTCAAAAAAACCAAATCGCTGCGGCGGCCTGTTATTTACCATTATCGGAAAGTCCATTTATTTCGAAAGAGCTCGGAACACGCCATCGGGCGGCGCTCGGCATCAGCGAAGTGACTGACAGCGTCACCGTCGTCGTGTCGGAAGAGACGGGAGCAGTATCGTTGACGAAAAACGGCGAGCTGTACCGCGATTTAACGATCGATGAGTTTCGGGAGCTGTTGACCGGCGAACTTGCTCCAGCGACGAAGGCGCCCGCTTCTTCCCGTTGGCAATGGAGGGGGAAGAAACATGGATAAGTTGATGGACCATCCTTGGTTTATTCGCGTTGTCTCCTTATTGCTGGCGATTATGCTGTATATGTCGGCCAATGTCGGGGCGAAAACCGGTGAAACGCGCAACACGTTTGGCCAGGAAGATACGGAAACGTTGATCGATATTCCGGTGGTCGCTTACTATGATGAAGACAACTTGGTCGTATCTGGCGTCCCGAAATACGTGAACGTTACGCTCCAAGGGCCGGCCAGCATTGTCAAGCCGACGGCTCTGCAACGAAATTTCGAGGTGTATGTCGATTTAACGGAATTGCCGTTAGGGACATACACGGTGCCGATCAAATACAGGGACATCTCTGACAAGTTGAAAGTGACGATTCAGCCTTCCTCGGCCAAAGTGACGATTCGTGAAAAAGTGTCGAAACGGTTTCCTGTCGGTGTTGAATTTTTCAATCGAAACAAAATGCCGGATGGCTATTCCGTTGGAGAACCGACTGTGAAACCAGATGCCGTGACGATTACCGGGGCGAAGGAACTAATCGACGAGATTGCGTTTGTCAAAGCCATCGTCGACTTAGATGGGGCGACGGAAACGCTGACGAGAGAAGCGCGCGTTCGGGTGTACGATCGACGGGGAAATGAGTTGGATATTGAGCCAGAGCCATCGTCGGTGGAAGTAACCGTGCCGGTGAAAAGCCCGAGCAAGACGGTGCCGGTTCAAGTGCGAACAACTGGGGAGTTGCCGGATGGTGTGCATCTTGTCAGCATCACGCCGGAGCCGGATCGAGTGACGATTTATGGACCGAAGGAAGTGTTGAACCATATTGACAAGCTGGAAGGATTGACAGTTGATTTGGACGACATTACCGACGATGCGACGGTAGAGCTCGACGTTCCGCTTCCTAATGGCGCAAAAAGCGTCAACCCAGACAAAATCAAGGTGCATATTGATGTGGAAAAAGACGTCACACAAACGTGGAAAGACGTGCCGATCGCTGTCATCGGCTTGCCGGATTCATACAAAGCCGAATTTGTCAAACCGCTTGAAGGCAAAATTACGATCCGCCTTGTCGGTCCGCCCGATGCCGTCCGTGGGTTGACAAAAGACGATATTCATTTGTATGTCGATGTGAGTGGACTTGACACTGGTGAACATCAAGTTCCCATTCAATGGAACCACCCTGAACAAGTCCAATGGCAGCCGTCGGCGGAAACGGCGATGGTCCATATTAGCGACAAAGCAACTGCACAATAAACTGCATAGTAAGGAGAGAGTGAACGAATGGGCAAATATTTTGGCACTGATGGTGTACGAGGAGTCGCAAATCGTGAATTGACGCCAGAGTTGGCGTTTCAAATCGGCCGCTGCGGCGGATACGTGCTGACCAAAAGCGCTGAGCGCCCGAAAGTGCTGATCGGGCGCGACACTCGCATTTCCGGCCATATGCTTGAAGGCGCCCTTGTCGCCGGGCTTTTGTCGATCGGGGCTGAAGTGATGCGCCTTGGCGTCATTTCCACGCCAGGTGTCGCCTATTTGACGAAGGCGCTTGGAGCGCAGGCCGGCATCATGATTTCTGCTTCTCACAACCCGGTGCAAGATAACGGCATTAAATTTTTCGGTCCGGACGGGTTCAAGCTGTCGGATGAGCAGGAAGCGGAAATTGAGGCGCTGATCGACAGCGCGGAGGATATGCTGCCGCGGCCGATCGGGGCTGGGCTTGGGCAAGTAAACGACTATTTTGAAGGCGGACAAAAGTACTTGCAGTATTTAAAACAAACGATCGATGAAGAAGATTTTTCCGGGATGAAAATCGCCCTCGACTGCGCGCACGGGGCGACGTCATCGCTTGCGACGTACTTATTTGCCGATTTGGATGCGGATGTCGTGACAATGGGGGCTTCGCCCAATGGGCTCAACATTAACGAAGGAGTCGGTTCCACCCATCCGGAAGCGTTGGCGGCGTTTGTCAAAGAAAAAGGAGCCGATGTCGGGCTCGCCTTTGACGGCGATGGCGACCGCCTCATCGCCGTGGATGAACGCGGCAACATTGTTGACGGCGATCAAATTATGTACATTTGCGCCAAATATTTAAAAGAAACCGGCCGCCTCAAGCACCAAACTGTCGTCTCGACGGTCATGAGCAACCTTGGGTTTTACAAGGCGCTTGAGGCGCAGGGAATCAAAAGTGTACAAACGGCCGTTGGCGACCGCTATGTCGTCGAGGAAATGAAGAAGAACGGCTATAATCTCGGCGGCGAGCAGTCCGGACATATCATCTTCCTTGACTACAACACGACGGGGGACGGAATGTTGACGGCGCTCCAGCTTGTCAACATCATGAAAATCAAAGGCAAGCCGCTTTCCGAATTGGCGGGGGAAATGAAAAAATACCCGCAGCTGCTTGTGAACGTCCGGGTAAAAGATAAAGAAAAAGCGATGGAAAATGAGCAAGTCAAGAAAGTGATCGCGGAAGTGGAAGCAGAGATGAACGGCAATGGCCGCGTTCTTGTCCGCCCATCGGGGACTGAGCCTCTTGTGCGCATTATGGCGGAGGCCCAAACCGAGGAAGCGTGCCGCGCCTACGTTGAGCGGATCGCGGATGTCGTCCGCCGTGAAATGGGAGTGGAATAACCGACCGCTTGGACAACCACCCTATGCATAGACGGAACGTTCGCTTCCGTTTATGCATAGGTTATTTTATATAAAGGGATGGATAGATGATAGTTGACGCCGCTGGGAATGTCCTGTAATATTAACGTTGTTGCCTTTTTCTTGAAAGGAGGCGATGGAAGGGCGAAGAGCGGAACATGGTGAAGTGATGGCTTGCCGCAACCGTAGGCATGGCCAACAAAGCAAAAAGGTGGTTGGTTGTTGCATCGGTTTTGACGAGACAAAAGCGCCTGGACTAAGCGTTGGACGGAAGAACGCTTAGTTGACGAGGAGGAGGTTTATCGAGGTTTTCGGCGGATGCCTCCCGGCTGGAGCGATGACAGCCGCAAGTCCTCTCTTAAAACAAAGGGGTGACCCTTTGCACAAAGGGGAGGATGTCATCGCGCGAAACGAAGAAGGGAGTCTGCCGCCCGTGGATCGGCGAGACCCCGAACATGTTCTTTGACAACTGAACAGGAAAGACGGTTCTCGTTAGCGGCAGCCTCCAAGATGAAAAGGAGGAACATTTGCCATGTGCGGCATTGTTGGTTATATCGGTTACCAAGATGTGAAGGAAATTTTATTGCGCGGATTGGAAAAACTCGAGTATCGCGGCTACGATTCGGCGGGGATCGCCGTCTTAAATGAGAACGGGGTTCATGTGTTTAAAGAAAAAGGGCGGATCGCCGATTTGCGCCGCATCGTCGATTTGAACGTCAAGGCGACGGTCGGCATTGGCCATACGCGCTGGGCGACGCACGGGGCGCCAAGCCGGACAAACGCCCACCCGCACCAAAGCGCCTCAGGCCGGTTTACGCTCGTGCATAACGGCGTCATTGAGAACTATGAAATGGTCAAGCGCGACTACTTGGCCGATGTCACATTCCAAAGCGACACGGACACGGAAGTGATCGTTCAGCTCGTGGAGAAGTTCGTCAACGACGGACTGGCAACGGAAGAGGCGTTCCGAAAAACGCTCTCGCTGCTAAAAGGATCGTACGCCATCGCCATGATCGATGCGCAAGACGAAAACACCATCTATGCGGCGAAAAACAAAAGCCCGCTTCTCGTCGGCTTGGGCGATGGGTTTAACGTCGTGGCGAGCGACGCGATGGCGATGCTGCAAGTGACGAATCAATTCGTCGAACTGATGGATGGGGAGCTCGTTATCGTCACGAGCGAGAACGTCACGATTCAAACGCTCAACGGCGAGACAGTCGAACGGAAGCCGTTTACGGCCGAGCTCGATGCAAGCGACATTGAAAAAGGAACGTACCCGCATTACATGTTGAAAGAAATTGACGAGCAGCCGTTCGTCATCCGCCGCATCATTCAAAAATACCAAGATGCCAACGGTGAATTGGCCATTGACAAAGCGATCATCAACGAAGTGCTGAACGCCGACCGCCTGTACATTGTCGCGTGCGGAACGAGCTACCACGCAGGCCTTGTCGGCAAGCAGTTGATCGAGTCGTGGGCGAAAATACCAGTCGAAGTGCATATCGCCAGCGAATTTTCGTACAACATGCCGCTGTTGTCGGAAAAGCCGCTCTTCATCTTTATCTCGCAAAGCGGCGAAACGGCCGACAGCCGCGCTGTGCTCGTGCAAACGAACAAACTCGGCCATAAAGCGATTACGATCACGAACGTCCCGGGTTCGACGCTGTCGCGCGAAGCCGACTATACGCTGCTGTTGCACGCCGGTCCGGAAATCGCCGTCGCCTCGACAAAGGCCTATACGGCGCAAATTGCCGTGTTGGCAATTTTGGCGGCGGCCGCGGCGAAAGCGAAAGGCTTTGAGCTGGACTTTGACTTGACGAAAGAGCTTGCCATCGTCGCCAATGTGATGGAAATGCTGTGCGACGCGAAAGAAGAAATGGAAAACATCGCGAGCGACTACTTGACCCTGACGCGCAACTGCTTCTTCATCGGCCGTGCGGTGGACTACTATGTCTGCCTAGAAGGCGCGCTGAAACTGAAGGAGATCTCGTACATCCAAGCGGAAGGGTTCGCCGGCGGCGAGCTGAAACACGGCACGATCGCCTTGATTGAGAACGGCACGCCGGTCATCGCGCTTGCCACCCAAGAGCACGTGAATTTGAGCATTCGCGGCAACGTAAAAGAAGTCGTCGCCCGCGGCGCGAACCCGTGCGTCATCTCGATGCGCGGCTTAGAAGGCGACGGCGACCGCTTTATCATCCCATCCGTCCATCCGGATCTTACGCCGCTTGTCTCCGTCGTGCCGTTGCAGCTGATCGCGTACTATGCCGCTCTGCACCGCGGCTGCGACGTCGACAAACCGCGCAACTTGGCGAAGAGCGTGACGGTGGAGTGAGCGGTTCATTGGTCGGAAATGTTGAATGACAAAAAAGTCGGGTACTTGACAAAAAAGTCGGGAACCGGACAAAAAAGTTAGGTACCGAACAAAAAAGTCGGGAACTGAAAGCCTGTTGGTGAATCCAGCAGGCTTTTGTTTTTTCTATTATCTGCGGAAAATAAAGTCGCATACTGAAAAATAAAGTTGGTAACTAGAAAATAATAATGGTAACTGGGAAAAGGTGTTGGCATAGGTTTATGCCAGCACTTTTTTATTTTCGATCAGATAGAATCACTAAAAAAAGCAGGATATTTTAAAAATATTTTTAATATTATGGTACAATTATTGTGAGATATCGATCTTCTTCAAATCACACTGGAGAACATAATTTTTTTAAAATGTGGTGACATGAATGGGGCATAGGCGACTAACGGGTGAGTTGTTTCAATAAGAAAACAGTATATGATTATTAAAAACGTTCAGATTTTAAATAAATTAGAAAGGAGAATCTACATCATGTCAGTTGATTGGAAAAGTGTAGAACATAGAATTTATACGATGTGTATGATTCAAAACGAAGATAAAGTTTTATTAATTAAACGACCTAACCATTTCGGTTTTCCGGGATATTTAGCACCAGGGGGAAAAGTGGAATTTCCAGAAAGTATCGTAGAAGGGGCTATTAGAGAAGTCAAGGAAGAGACAGGTTTAACCGTTTCAAATTTAATCTATAAAGGTTTGGATGAATATGTTAATCCAAAAGAAAATGTACGATACATGGTTTTTAACTATTGGACCAATACATTCGAAGGAGAACTCCTTGAAAATCCACCAGAAGGTGAATTGCTTTGGGTGCCGATTGATGAAGCATTAAACTTACCTATGCAAGATTGGTTCAAAGAAAGGTTCAATATGTTCTTTGAACCAGGAACATTCGAAATTCAACGCGTTTGGGATGCGGATTTGAACAAACAAGTGTCTGTTAAAATTACCCGAATGTAAGGAGAATATTACTTGTTAAGGGAATTTTTTATCGTCTGATGAAAATAAAGTTGTTCACTGAAAAATAAAGTTATATACTCAATAAATCAATAAAAGTGTTGACGAATTTTTATGCTAACAATTTTTTCTTTATTTCCGATCAAACAAATATTTGAATAATAAAAGGCATTTTAATAGTGTTTATAATATTGTGGTAAATTGGTTAAAATCGGGTTCATCACCAAAAGTTGTACTTGCACCTGTCATGAAAGTATGTTAGCTGTTTCTAGCCGAACCCGCAATGCAAAACGCTGGATATTTCTGTATCCGTATCCCCGACGTTTCATCAGCTTGATCTTGTTATTTGTTCCCTCCATTTTCCCATTTGAATAAGGGGATAACATGCACGATATGATTTCGTCTGTTCGTTTGACGAGTGATTTTGCGATGGCGCGAACAGCAGAACAAGGACAAAACAAATACCGATGAACCCAGGCGTTCAAACGACGTTTCGCTTGTCGCTCGTTTTGGCTTTTGGATACATAACGAAAATGTTGAAGGGATTGATAGACAGCCTGCAAGGAATCGCTCTCTTTCTGCCACTCCCGCACCGTTTGGCGTTCCTCCTCGGTGAGCTTCTCGGGGCGCTGGGTCAATAAGCGGCAAACATACCGGACATGCCCATGTTTCTTGTTCCCTTTTCCGAAGGATTTGCGGCATCGATCCAACGCTTCCGTAAACAATTGAATCACATGAAAATAATCGACCACATGCTTCGCTTCCGGACACGCCCCTTGAATCGCTTTTTTCATCGCTGGAGCCAAATCGCTCACGACATACTGAACAGAATCAGACACAGGAGCCAACACACGTCCAATGGCTTCCTCGTTCTTTCCTGCTTCAAGGGCATACACTTCTCCCGTTTCGGCATCCATGATCGCCACTCCGTAATCATGCCCTTTTCGAAACGCAAACTCATCGACACAAACTGCCTTTGGTTGGATGTCATTCGATAGGAAGGAAGGGGCATGGGTATAAAACCAACGTTCCACGGTCGTGTAAGGAAGCTTGAGCATACGAGCCACCGCCTGAATGGATGTTCCGATGCAAGATTGCGCCACCCATTGCTGAAACGCATCCGTCGCTACACTTCGAGGGGAAATTCCGGGATAAGACGTGCTGAATGTCATGCCACATGTACCACAACGTCTACGCTCCACAGGGAGTTCCACCCAAAAGATGCCGATCCGTTGAGCATACCCATGCATCCATTGCTTCTTTTTGCCTGTCATTTTGATTGTACGCTTCAAGCAGACAGGACATAATGGGCATTGTTCGGGTAGAGAAAGTTCGAAAATCCAACGTTCTTCTTCTTTTCGCACCTTTTGAATCAAAACATCTGGTAAATCGATGAGTTCTTTGATAAACTGAGCGTACATGCGAATTTTCCTCCAATGGTTTGGTTTGGTTTGGTCACCTTTACCATACAGGAAAATTCGCATTTTTTGTATCCTCTATTTTCCCTATGCATACCTATCTTAAAATCTCAAGTACAACTTGTGGTGAAGAGCCTTAAATATATTAGCAATCTAATTCGTTTCTTCAGTATTGATTTTGATAAAAAAATTCGTAAGTTAAACCAACGCTTCTTATTGACTCTCGATCAACCTCTTGCAGAAGATAATAACGTATCAATGAAAGATTTACTAATGGATACAAATACCAGTATAAATGTTTTTGAACAACGTTTGTTTAGTGCAAAATGAAAGTACAGAGTTCTGCAACAAAAAAGTGCAGAGCTTCATGGCATAAAAAAAAAGGCTTGCCAGCTCCTAAAATACCCTCTACTGTTTAAGGTTGTGAAGAACAAAACAGTGGAGGTAATGAAAGGATGCTAGCAATGCCTGAAATTCATCATATCAAACATTTGCGTGAAAAGAAAGGGTTATCGCTTTCCGAAATTGTCCGCAGGACGGGATTTAACTGGAGAACAGTCAAGAAATATGCGGATGGAGACATTTCGGTCAGACAAAAAATAAAGAGAAAACGGGGAATGATGGAGGAAGAAGGATACGGTCAAATCATTGATGACTGGCTGGAGGAGGACGCCAAACTGCCAAGAAAACAACGGCGGACAAGCAAGAAGATGTACGAACAATTAAAGCAGGAACATGGCTTTAAAGGGTCTTATCGAACGGTTTGCGCCTACGTTCAAAAACGAAGACCTCAGCTTAAGCTGGAGAAGGAACAACGTTACGAGAGGCTGGAACACCCTCCGGGGGAAGCGCAGGTGGATTTCGGCACCATGTCCGTTGTGACGAAGGAGGGAAAAGAGGAAGACCGATCAATTCTGATTTTGAGCTTTCCGTACAGCAACGCCGCGTATGCGTATCCATTGCCGGCGGAAAACAGCGAATGTTTTCTTTACGGGCTCACTCAGCTGTTTCGCCAAGCCGGAGGCGTCCCGAGAAAACTGCGCATCGACAATTTGGCGGCGGCGGTGGTTTCGATCCGAAAAGGAGGCGAACGTCAATATACTGAAGCATTTGAGCGATTCCGGCTTCATTACCGGTTTGACGTACAGGCATGCAATCCGTATAGCGGACACGAAAAAGGGAATGTCGAACGGAAAGTTTACTATACTCGTCAACGCTGCTTTGTCCCTGCTCCGTTGATCGAGGGGGACGAAGAACTGGCGGAGTGGCTGCATCACAAGATGATCGAAGATCGAGCCCGCCCCCACTACGAAAAAGGGAGAACCATTGAGGAATTATGGCAGGAAGAACAAAAGGAGTTGCTTGTCCTGCCGGAGAGAGATCTCCCGATCTTCTCCTTCCACCACGCTAATGTCAATAAATACGGGGAAGTAACGGTGGATGGGGAGGCGTTTGTGGTTCATGGGATCCCGGTTCCCAACCGTGTCCTTGTCAAAAAGGAATGGGATCGTTTCATGGTTTTGTCCCAGGAAGGGGAGGTGTACCTGGAAGCGCCAAGGCCGTACACGAAAAAGCAACGGGAGCTCCCTTGGAAGGACATTTTGGCGGAATGGGCGCAAAAGCCCCGGGTGGTGGAGTATTCGCGGTTTCGAGTTTACTTGCCGGAGGCCATTAGGAAATACTTCATGGAACAACCGAAACAGACGGCATCACGCATTCGAGGGGTGCAGAAGCTGCTGGACCGGTACACCGTCTATGAGATCGCCCAGTGGCTTGACAAGTATCAACGGTGGGATTTGGCTCCCCATGAGATCGGGGTGTTGATGGAGGCGAAGCGTTCGGAGTATCCCGCGAAATGGGAAGAAGCCTATACCCCTTCCGTTTTAGTCGACTATGAAACCGATTTACATGTGTATGATCAACGTCTTTGTCCGTCAAGGGAAGGGGGAAGCCGGGCATGAAGATGGATTTAAAAGAGATTTGTAAAGCCCTGCATTTGGCGTACATCGCGGATCGATTCGAGGAGGTGGCCTACGAGACCAAGGAACAGTTTTTGCGTGATGTGTTGGCGTTGGAGCTGTCGTTCCGTCAGAAAGCAAAACAGGCTCGATTGATCAAGAAGGCGAAGTTCCGGGAGTTGAAATGGCTCAAAGATTACGAATGGTCGGATCAGATTCATTGGCCGACCACGACCTCGAAGGAAGAACTTTGCGACCTTCGCTTTTTGGAGCAAAAACAGAACGTCCTGCTTTTAGGTTCGCCGGGAACAGGAAAAACCCATCTCGCCACCGCATTAGGATTAAAAGCGTGTGAACGGGGCCATGAAGTTCGGTTTTTCCGTGTCGCCGATCTTGTCGCCCAGCTCGAAGAGGCGTTAAAAGACGGCATCCTCGGACGGCTCAAACGGCAAATCGACACATGCGAGCTGTTGATTTTGGACGAACTTGGCTATGTACCTTTCCAAAAGCAGGGATCGGAACTGCTGTTTCACATCATTGCCGATTGTTATGAACGAAAAAGTGTCATCGTGACATCGAATTTAGAGTTTGGACAGTGGAATCGAGTGTTTGGGGACAACCGCCTGACGGCAGCGCTGGTGGATCGTTTGGTCCATCACGCCCACATTCTCGCGTTTACGGGAGAGAGCTACCGCTTACGGCACGCGCTTTCTGCCGTTCAGTCGCTCCCTTCTCACTCGGTTGAAAGGTAAATTCATTGAGCCGGCAAGCCTATGTATTTTTTCTTGCAATTCTCTGCACTTTTTGCTTGCAAAAAACAAACGCAAAGTGATTGAAACCGTGTTTTCGATTTTAGTCGATTCGTATCGGATCACCGAGATTCGAGCGAACTCGGTTTCTGGATTTGAAACGGCACTGGATGGTATTTTACTGGCTTACTCCCTTGTTGTTCTTGGGCTAGTTGAGCGTTAAGACTCAACTAGCACCACGGGTTCTTTACTTTTTTATTTCTTGGTTTCTTTACTTCTTGGTTATTAATAATAGCATTTAACCAATAAGTCATCAATAGATCACTATCCAGACTTTCATAGTGACTCCGACCAAAAACTAGTAGTAGAAGACCTCGATCACAATGTACCTTGTGTGGTCGAGGTCTTCTACTGTTTACGACATTGAGGGAGGAGTCACTAAGCTCTCCATAATAAAGCGATAGTATTTTTTAAACCATAAACAAAAAAAATGTTCAACCAGATATATCGTAAGTCCGAAATATAAATACAGAATTGAACTTACCAACATTATAAAAATTTCAAGGAACAGTTTAACATTTACCAAATAAACTGTTCCTAATTTTAAGTTTATTTATTATCAAAAGGTCGGAGCAGGAAATTCATCAATTTTGATACGAAGTAAACTATAAGGTTTCTGTCGTAAGTCTTTTCCATAATGAAATCTAGGCTGTCGATGTAATTGGTTCACAATGACATACAAATATTGATCCGGACCAATTGACAAAGTATCCGGCCACAACATTCTCGGGTCATGTATGATCGTTTCCATTGTGCCATTTGGCAATATCTTGCGGATACAGTTGTGTTCATAATCTCCAGCATAAACATTTCCCTTTGCATCAGTGATCATTCCATCAGATGCACCTTTTTCTCCCCAATACTCCACATAATAAGGTAATTCCATGTCCGGTATGCTTCTGTCTCTCAGGGCTTCTGTTGTGATCGAGAACAGATGACGACTGGTTAGTGGACAAAAAAATAATACCCTTCCATCAGGCGAAATCGCAATACCGTCAGAAGCCAGTCTAAATGGAGAAGTACTGCCATCTTTATTTCGATTCATTAATACTTTTCCTTCTACTTTCGGTATAAAATAGGGATCGGGTGAAGTTGAATTTGCCCCATTTAACCGTCTGAAGGCGTTTCCATCTGCTAAATCTACGACGATTATAGCTCCTGGTCCTGTTGAAGAAGAATCCGTTATATAAGCATACCCTGCTTTTCCAACACGAAAATCAAAACGGACATCATTCAAATAAGTTGTAGGCAAGACAACATCTTCTGTAAAGGTATATACTTTTCTTATTGTATTCGTTTCTAGATCAACAGCGACTAATTTTGCCCCCCCTTTAATAGGTTCAGAAAAATTGGGTGCAGCTGTATCTAATACCCAAAGTGTTCCCCTTCCATCAGCAACTACACTTTGGACACTGATAAAAGTCCTTGTGATATTCTCGGGGTTAACCAAATTGGTTTGTAAATTAGGATAAGGCAGCAATTTATCCTCAACAATTTCCGCCACCGTAAATTTAACATCGTCTCCCCATCTCGGGAAGCAAACGAAAATACGACCGGTTTCTGAAACAGTAACACCTGTAGGCATAGCCCCATAAAATGGATAAACCAGTTCAAAATTACCAAAATATTTTTCACTAGGTAACATAGGTATCATCATATCCTCCCTCTATAAATGTTGATATATCAACGGTTGTAGCCGTTTCAGGGGTGTCAAAAAAATATTTTTCGACAAAGTTTCTAACATTATTTCTTAAATATGTGTATATCTTACATTGACTGGGTACGCTTCGCGGCCACTACTGGTTAAATTTGGTTGTAGTGGGGGAAGCGTATGGGATGCACCATGGATCTCTGCATCGCTGATGATGACGAACCCTCCCATGTCTCTTGGCATCCTTGTGCCTACATTCCTTCGTTCGGTCTAGTCATCAGGCAGAGGCCGGCTAAGCTCCTTTAGGGACTCAAGGTCGAATGGATGATATCGCGCCAGCTTCTCCGTGTCATCCTTGTTGTCTAGAGAATCGAGACTATAGGCATCAAGCAGCCGTTTCGAGGCCAAAGATGTCCCACATCATTCGCTTCACGTCAAACGCCTGTCGTTTCGTACACACCGCATGCAGTACCTTCAGTAATTTTCCGCATAACACTACAATGGATTGCTTCTTCCGCAACGGATTATCAGGACGTGTCGTGTAATATTCGTGCAGCTGCCGAAACGCTTCGTTGTGACGGATCATCGGCATCATCACCCGGAACAGAAGGGCGCGCAACCGCCTTCTTCCACGCTTGGAGATCCGTTTTTGCCCTTTGTGTTGGCCGGAGGAATGTTCCCGCAGCGTCAGGCCCGCTAATTTGATAAGCTGCCGCGGATCCTGATAATGGGAGAAACTCCCGATCTCTGATAACAGTTCTACGATGGTCGCATCGCCTAAGCCCGGAACGGTCTTCAGCCATTCGTATTCGACCGATGTCTGTACGAGTTCAATCAGCTGCTCTGTCAGTGCCTCGATTTCTTCTTCCAGTTGGCGGTACCGGCGGACAAGCGTGGCAATTTCGATACGGGCCATCTGTTGTCCTTCCGTTACGCCAATGGAGTGTTGGGCCAATTCCATCAACTTCTTCGCTTTCGGCTTTTGTGGCGATTGTAATCCCTCACTTTGCCGGTAAAGGGCCAGCACCTCTTCTAGTTCTTTTCCTGCCAGATCACTCGGAAATGGCGTATATTCCAGCACCGCGAGCGCCATTTTCCCAAATGACGGGAAGACTTGGGAAAACTCCGGAAAATATCGATCAAGCCAGCGAATCATTTGATTTCGAATCGCTCCCTGTTCTTCCACCAATTTGGAGCGAAATGTCGCCCCTACGCGCAGTTCCGCCTCCATCCCTTTCAGAATACGCGGATAGCTGAATCGGCCGTCTTTCACTAACCGGGCAATGACGAGCGCATCTTTCGCATCATGCTTGGTTGGAAGGTTATCGTCCAGCTCTTTGGATCGCTTCACGTGCATCGGGTTTGTCATGACGAGAGGAATGCCTTTCTCATCAAGAAAATAGGCGAGATTCAGCCAATAATGTCCCGTTGGCTCGATGCCAACGATCACCTCGGTTTTTCCAAATTCCTTCATGGCTTCCACGATGCACTGGTACAACCATTCCAATCCTTCTCTCGATTGCAGAACGGGAAACGGCTTTTTTAACACCCTCCCTCGCTCATCCACAAAGCAGGCATAATGTTTTTTCTTTGCAATATCCATCCCAACAACCAGCGTTTAAAATGTGTTACACAAAATTTTATACATCATCGATCTTCATAAGTTTACTACTGATCTTCATAAAACGTTAATCATTTGTGGACAAAATTTTTGGCAACTATCCATCACATTCTTTAATGTATGATGCGATTCAATGAATGATGAGAGACAAAAGCACAAAAAATTTAGGAAAAATTTAACATAGACAAGTAGAAAGAAAAACCGTTTTCGTTATATATGAAGCTTCCCGCAAGCCGTCCGAAGAGCACAGGTCCTTTATGCGCCTAACAAGCAAAAATTACAATGGGGTGAGGCAAAGGAAGAAGCGTCCTCGGGAAGGAGGTAAAAAATAAAACGCATTTTTAGCCTGTTCCATTTTTTTAAATGCAACGGCCTAAAAATGCGCCAGGACAAGACTAAAGAATATTGCTTTTATAGCGAAAGAACCTCTCTTATCGTTCTATATACATGCTCATTGAAAAGTTAACCTTCGCATAAGCGGTGCCCACTCCGGTTATACTGCTCCTAATGAAAAACATGGAAAAGGAGCGGAATTCTGCATGAAACGTCTCAAAATCACCGACAACCATGGATGGACGCCCCGGAAACTCCGCAAGCAGGAACGGAAGATCAAAAACGCCCATCTCCGCCAACGTGTGATGGCCGTCCGCCTGGTCATGGAAGGCTATTTGGGCAAAGACGTGGCCTCCATGGTCAACGTGTGCCGACAAACTGTTTCCCATTATGTGTCGCTGTTCAACGAAGGCGGCCTTGAACTCCTGCTTCATCGGGATTTCGCCCCCGGGCGGGAGCCGTTTCTCACCGAAGAACAGCAGGAAAAGATCAAACAGCTTGTGTTGACCACTATTCCCGCGGAACTGGGCTGGGACGTCGCTTCGGCGTGGAACACCAAACTCCTGCAATCCTATGTCGCAAAGCAATTCGGTGTTTCCATTTCCCGCGAAGCGCTGCGAAAACTCCTGCACCGCAAAGGGCTGTCGTGGACACGACCGACGTACACACTGGCGAAAGGAAATCTGGATGAGCAAAAACAATTTGAAAAACAAATGGATCTGATAAAAAAAACTTGATCACCAAGGAGACAGAAGATGCCGTTCTTCTGTACATCGATGAAACCCATATCCGCTCTTACCATGTCTTGCGGTCCACATGGTCAGAAGTCGGCCGCCAAAAACAAGTGCCGACGTTCGGCCATCATGCCCACGTATCGCGGTTTGGCGCGGTCAACATCCACGATGGCGAAACGGTGCTTCATCAAACGACTGCCGCGCCAATGCCGCGACGTTCTTGAATTTCTTGAGAATGCTCAAAGAGCGCTATCCGGACCGTCTCATGGTCTTGGTGTTGGATAACGCCCGCATTCACCATGCCAAAATGGTCAAGGAGTTTTTGCGGGAAGAAGGGCAGTGTTTTCACTTTATTTACCTTCCTCCCTATTCGCCACAGCTGAACCCGATCGAACGCTTATGGAAATGGCTGAAAGATACGGTGATTGCCAATGTATTTCACAAGGATCGCAACGATATCATTCAAGCCATTACTCGGTTTGTCAACTACATCCACGAACGTCCGGAGGAAGTGCTGCAGCGCTTAGGGTGTGCAGGATGACTGAGAAGTTAACTCTTCATGTTGCATGTATATAGAAAATAATCATTTAAGGAGGATTGTATATGAACAAAATTGGAAAAATTTCTTTACTATTATTTTGCAATTTAATCACTGCTATAATAATGGGAACTTTTGCGTATAAAACTTATAACGAGTCAAAAATCGTACAAAGTGTTATTTTTGCCGCGGCTTGTATCTCAACGTTCATTGTTGTCATATTATCACTTGTGCCCAATCGTAACGATAATAAAAGACGTTCAAAACTGTGAAATTTGAACGTCTTTTAATTTTCCATCCATTAATCAACAACAAACATTAACAGAGCCAATATAAAAAAGAACTAGTCGAAATCATAGCAACATTAGATGGAAGTTTGCTAAAATATGAAAAGAAATAACAAGAAAGAAGGTCAGGCGTGTTGATTATCCAATAAAATCCAAAGGGTATAGAAAAAAGAGCACCTTTCCTGTAGAATGTGAGTAGCGACACAAACAAACCCAGGAGGTG
>NZ_JAEIGB010000032.1:0-21785 GCF_022341265.1 Geobacillus sp. YHL | reverse complement strand
GCTCCGATCCGGTCCGCTCGACTTGCATGTATTAGGCACGCCGCCAGCGTTCGTCCTGAGCCAGGATCAAACTCTCCAAAAGAAAGTTGATTGGCTTTGTCAGCTTCGGCACCGACACCAAACGTGTCAAGCAGCCTCAGCCTTTCTATTGCGCTTCGTTTCGTTCAGTTTTCAAGGAACGAGCTATTCTTTCTTTGTTCGAGGAATTCTCTTCCTCGAAAGCGACTCTTATAATATATCACCTTTTTTTGTTTTTGTCAACACATTTTTTGCTTTTTTTCGCCGCACCGAAACGGCTCTATTAATATAGCACCTCTGTTTTGATGTGTCAACTGTTCATTCAAGATTTTTTCTTTCAAATCAAAACCGCTTTGTTCTTATCTCTTCCACTCTCTTGCTAACATCCCGTACACAACATGGTCAACAAAATGATCGTAAAGCCACTTCACATCTCGAATCGTCCCTTCATTCGTAAATCCCAGCCGTTCAGGAATCGCTCTGCTCCGTTGATTTTCTACCGCACAGCGGATTTCGACACGATTCATCCCCTGCTCAACCAACAAATAGTCAATGCACGCCTTGCATGCTTTCGTCATCAATCCCATTCCTTGAAACGATTCGCCAAGCCAGTAAGCCAATGCTCGTTTTTCGATTCACCCGATCAATATTATAATGAATTCCAATGACACCGGCCAATTGGCCACGATGCCAAATCCCTGCCTCAAAACCATTGCCAGCAGCAAATTTCCGCAATCCTTGACCGACCTTTTAGGACATACAAAAAAGACTGCTCCGAAAGGCTATCCAAACTGCCTTTTGGAACAGTCTTGCGTCTCCGTTACTATTCCCGCAAAAAGACGAAGTAACAAATAAAAACGACAAACAGCACATACAACAGCGGATGCACGTCTTTGCCGCGGCCTTTTAAAATCATCGTGATCGGGTAGAAGATGAAGCCAACGGCAATCCCAGTGGCGATGCTGTAGGAAAGCGGCATCGTGATGAGCGTGAAGAATGCCGGTACAGCGACTTCGAACTTCTTCCAGTCAATTTCGCCGATCGACGAGGCCATTAATACCCCGACGATGATGAGCGCTGGCGCGGTGACCGGTGCGGTAATGACGCTTAACAGCGGCGAGAAGAACAACGCCAGCAAGAACAAAATCCCCGTCACGACCGCGGAAAACCCTGAGCGTCCTCCAGCGGCGACGCCGGCTGACGATTCGATGTACGACGTCGTTGTCGATGTGCCGAACACCGCCCCAACCATCACCGCTGTCGCATCGACAAGCAGCGCTTTGCCGGCGCGCGGCAGTTTATTGTTTTTCAACAACCCGGCTTGGTTGGCGACAGCCAAGAGCGTCCCGGTCGCATCGAAAAAGTCGACAATAAAGAACGTTAAGACAACACCGAGCATTTTCCACGAGAAAATGTCCGGCAAATGCTTGATCGCTACACCGAAGGTTGGTGAAATGTCCGGAATAGCGCCGACAATTTGATGCGGCACTTTGATCAAACCGAAAATCATGCCGACAATCGCGGTAATGACCATGCCGTAAAAGACGCCGCCGTTTACTTTTCTTACCATCAAAACAACAGTAATGAACAATCCAAAAATGGCCAACAGTGTATTGCCGTCTTTCAACGAACTTAATCCGACGAGCGTTGCTTTGTTATCGACAATAATTCCAGCGTTTTGCAAGCCGATGAACGTGATGAACAGCCCAATTCCGGCGCTGACTGCATATTTCAGTTCAACCGGGATGGCATCGATAATTTTTTCCCGAATGCCGGTGAGCGATAAAATCGTAAAAATGATGCCGGAAACAAACACTCCTGCCAGCGCTGTTTGCCACGGAATGCCCATATGCAGCACGACGGTGAAGGCGAAAAAGGCATTCAGCCCCATCCCAGGCGCCAAGGCGATTGGATAGCGGGCCAACACTCCCATCAAAATCGATCCGTACGCCGCTGCCAAAGCCGTGGCGACAAACACGGCGCCTTGGTCAATGCGCAGTTCATCAGGAAAATCTTTCACAGCCCCTAACGACAAGGTAAATGGGTTGACGAACAAAATGTACGCCATCGACAAAAACGTCGTCAGCCCGGCGATAATCTCCGTTCGATAGTTCGTGCCGAGCTCATCAAACTGGAAGTACTTTCTCACGTCTGCCCCCTCCTATACATAAAATAAAAAACGCTTCTAGCAGCTACCAGAAGCGTTGACTAGGAAGGAATGACGAACAGAGAGAGGACAAACAAGCACTCTCCGATCCCGCATCCCTCGTAGTCAAGCTATTTACGGTAGCTTGGTAGAAACTCCCGAGCCATATTCCCGGGATTATACGACGGAATTCAACAATATTCATGATTCCACGGCTATTGTATCAGCCTGAAGATGACCTGTCAAGAAAAAAGACGAACATTTCTTTGGAAATGTTCGTCTTTTGTTCGTTTTTATTCCCACTCGATCGTTGCCGGAGGCTTGCTTGTAATATCGTAGACGACGCGGTTGACATGCGGCACCTCATTGACGATGCGCGTTGAAATCCGCTCGAGCACATCCCACGGGATGCGCGCCCAATCGGCGGTCATCCCGTCAATCGAGGTCACCGCGCGGATGGCCACCGTATAATCGTACGTGCGGGCATCCCCCATCACCCCAACGCTGCGAATGTCGGGAAGGACGGTAAAGTATTGCCAAATTTCGCGGTCCAACCCAGCTTTTTTCACTTCTTCGCGCAAAATGGCGTCTGATTCGCGAACGATTTCCAATTTTTCTTCCGTCACTTCTCCAAGAACACGGATGCCAAGCCCTGGCCCCGGGAACGGCTGCCGCCAGACGATTTCGTCTGGGATTCCTAGTTGCGTGCCGAGTGCACGCACTTCGTCTTTAAACAGCGTATTGAGCGGTTCGATCAGTTCGAATTTCATATCTTCCGGCAAACCGCCGACATTATGATGCGATTTGATCGTTTGCGCCGTCGCCGTGCCGCTTTCGATAATGTCGGTATAGAGCGTGCCTTGCACCAAAAATTCAATGCCTTCAAGCTTGGCCGCCTCGTCGTCAAATACGTAAATAAACTCGTTGCCGATGATTTTCCGCTTTTGTTCCGGGTCCGTAACCCCTTTGAGTTTCGCCAAAAAGCGGTCTTTCGCATCAACTTTAATGACATTCATTTGGAACTGCTCACGGAACGTCTTCATGACGCTTTCGGCTTCACCTTTGCGCAAAAGGCCATGGTCGACGAAAATACAAGTAAGTTGATCGCCAATGGCGCGGTGCACCAAAACGGCAGCAACCGACGAATCGACTCCGCCGCTTAAGGCGCACAGCACTTTTTTTCCGCCCACTTGTTCACGGATGCGGCGCACCTGCTCATCAATAAAGTTTTCCATCGTCCAGTCGCCCCGGCAGCCGCATACCTCAAAGACAAATTTCTTCAATAGATCATTGCCGTATACCGAGTGGCGCACTTCTGGATGGAATTGCACTCCATACCATTTTCGCCGTTCGTCACTCATCGCAGCAATCGGGCACGAAGGGCTCGTCGCATCGACAGCGAAACCAGCTGGCGGAGCGGTCACCAAATCGCCGTGGCTCATCCAAACGACTTGCTCGTCCGGCAAACCATGAAAAAGCAAAGAATCGTTTTTCACTTGGATGAGCGCTTTGCCGTATTCACGATGCGTCGCTTTTTCCACCTTACCTCCTAAATGGTGCGCCATCAGCTGCATCCCGTAGCAAATCCCTAAAATCGGCAGCCCCAGCTCAAAAATCGCTGGATCGCATGTAAACGCTTGTTCATCATACACGCTGTTTGGACCGCCCGAGAAAATGATTCCTTTGGCGTTCAGCGCACGAATTTCCTCAGCACGGATCGTGTGCGGATGCAGTTCGCTGTAGACGCCAAACTCTCGGATGCGGCGGGTAATCAGCTGGTTATATTGACTGCCAAAGTCCAAGACGACGATCATTTCTTGGTTCATGTTTTCCACCCCGTCAAAAAAATAACGCTGCCATTGCCCAAAATATGGATGAAGGCAGAATAGCAGCGTCTTCTGCCTTCATAGTCGGGCCGTTTACGGCGGCCCGGTAGAGACGCGCAAGCCATATTCTTGCGCTTATATGAAGGGTTTTCGTCTATCCGTATGCAAATTTGAGTTCATTCTATCAACTTGCCGGCATACGGTCAAGAGATCGTCCTTTTTATTAAATTTTCCCACAATTCCACCGCTTCACGGACATTGGCTTCCTTGATTCCCGTTCCGTATACGGCGCGTTCATATAGTTTCGTCAACCGATTCATTTCATCTGTTTCAAACAGGCGATCCACTTCGGCGGCGTATTGACGCAGCGTTTCATGCGGCCGACGCTTAAGTCCATAATCTTGCAAATGGCGAAGAAGCGCCCCGTACGCAGAAATGAGCCAGGCGGCCCCATCGAGTTTCCGGCGGCGGAACCGAAACAGCGTAAAGCGCGGCCACCATTTCCGCCTTGTCGCATAGGCCGCTCCGCCCAACACGGCCAACACGACCAGCGCGGTCAACCCCATTTTCCACGACCAAACATCCGCCAGCTTCTCCCACCAATGCTCCCCCTGTGCCGTCGAAGGTTGCTCAAGTAATTGATCGAGCGGCACACGCGGCGTTTCCCGTTCTTCCGGCTGCAGCTGTGGTTCTGGCTCCTCTGGATTCGAAGCGGCAAGCGAGAACGCATATGGATTGACAAACCCTTGCGTCGGTTCAAACGGCACCCAGCCGATGCCTTCAAAATACACTTCGACCCATGAATGGGCGTCGTTGTTGCGCACTTCATAAACCGATTGCCCGTCTTGTTCCCCAACCAACCGTCCGGATGTGTACCCTTTCACCCAGCGCGCTGGAATGCCCAGTGTGCGGACGAGCACCGCCATCGAGGTGGAAAAATTGTCGCAATACCCTTGCTTCGTCTCAAATAAAAACTGGTCGACGTAATCTTGATCAGGCCCGGGAACAGCGACGTCCGTCGTTTCGTACGTGTATCCGTTCAGATGGAAGTATTGCTCGATCGCTTTTACCTTGTCGTACACGGTTTCTTTTCCATCAGTAATTTGCTTCGCCAACTCGCGAACCCGTTGCGGAAGCGTCTCTGGCAATTGCGTATAGCGTTTCAAAAAGGGCGGGTTTTGGACAGGAGGCGCGGCGCGCAATGCCTCAATCGGAAAATCTGGCTCCATATACGTCAGCATATACTGACGGATCGGAAGCGCGTTGGCGTTTTGATCGCTCGTATAAATTTTTTCCGTCGCCATATGCATGCGGTAGACGATATGGTCAGACGTTTGCACCTGTTGCAAGCCGAGCGGATAGACGAGATGAAACGCCTGGTCTTGGCGGGTGATTTCCGCCGTCTGCTCGACTGTCTTGACTTTGTCGCTCCACCATTCATACCTAATCAGCTCACCGTTTCCAAACGACTGGACTTGTTCGCTTTGAAACGCTTCCCACCCTTTTCCTGTGTAAATGTCTTTCGTTTCGACGCGCCAATAATGACGGCCTTGGTCTTTGGCAATGAAAACGACGGTATCATCAGCAATAAACGGCCCGCCGAGGCGGGAATCATTTTGCCCATATCCCACTTTTGCCACACCAGGAGAAGGTGAGTCATCGTTCGTTTCTTCCGGCTGGGCGTGATAGCTGCGGATAAACGCCACCGGATCCGGCCATTGCGGCGGCAGCTTCGGACCCGCATACCCAACCGCAAGAGCGACGGCAGGAATGAACAGAGCGGCCGCCCGCCACTTTCCGATGCGAAAAGACGGCGCTTTTGCCTGCAGCTCTTCACCCTGGAACCAAACGAAGGCAAAAAAGCCGAGCGCAACAAGACGAAGGATCGCCCCGTTGCCGCTATATGGCAGAAACGTATCAAGCACAGCGATATACCCAACTGTCAACGCGTATGGGACAAACCACCGATTCCGCCGTACAATAAGCCAATGCAACAGGAACGAAACGGCCCATAACAGCAGAAAAAAGACAAAGGTGCGCAGCGCATCGCCCGGCATAGAAGACCAATCGCCCGACAACCAGACGGTGCTATCCCGCCAAAGCGCATGAGGCAAAGCGGCGATCGAAGCAAAAGAAAATAGGCGAGAAAGCGCCCACCATATATAAACCATTTTTCCGAGCGCGGAAAGCCATATGGGAACACGGAGCAAATGAAGTCCGAAACAAAGGGCGACAAATGATACAAACACACCTATATGCGCTGTATCGGTGACGGCCTCTAACGGCCAAAGCCATTCCGTGAGCAGCCAAGCGGCTAGGGCGTTAGGCAGCACGGTAGATAACATGTTTGCCCCTAACGGTCTCATCCATCTCCTCCTCCTTGCCGGACGGTTTGCAACGCCTGCGGGTCAATGCGCGACACATACACTCCGCTGCGGCGAAGCCTGTCCGCCCAATTCCGCTCATCCTCTCCCCATTCACGGCTGACAACATACAGAACAATATGGCGTTTTGGCGCCATTGCTCGGAGCTGCCCGGCCAACTGGGCGGACAACGCGGACGTCACAATGATGCAACCAGCAGCCGTCCTCCAGCTCGCCTCCTCAGCTAAAACATGCGCGAGCGGCTCTTGGCCGCCGACGTCCACTTCCGCCAACCGGAGAAGAATCGACTGCCACTGTCCGTCATGGCGGCGCGGCGCTAAGAAAGAACGCTCTTTTCCAGCAACGAGCAGCCCGACCGGCACCCCTTCATCCATCAACGCCTTCGATACGGAAGCCGCTAACGTGACAAGCTCCTCAAACCATGGAGAAGCGGCGCCGTCGAGCACAACGATCCAATCGTCATTGCGCTGTTCATCAAACTCTTTGGTCATCAGTTCCTGTCTGCGCGCTGACGCCTTCCAATGCACCCACGACATTTTGTCCCCAGGCACGTATTCACGGGCGCCGGCCGCCACGGCCATATCGCGGCGATAGGCAAGTGTGCGCGCAGCTTTTCCTTGGGCAAACCATTCGCGCACCATCTCAGGCGGCCATTGGATATAACGTGGATAGACGATAACCGTGCACGGGGCATAAAACGATGCCGTTTTGTTCACCCAGCCAAAGACATCGCGCGCTTCCAAGCGAACAGCTTCCAATTGATGACGGCCGCGCGGCAAGGAAAGCGGCCATGTACAAGAAAGGTGGCGGCGAAACGGCCAAGCAATCGCAATCATCTCTCCTCCGTGCTTCCGCCCTTCCTCAGCAACAGCAAGCGCCGCCAGCGGAACCGCCCACGGCAACTCGATACGAACCATCACCGGAATCGATTCACCCGCATGGTAGCGCCGCGCCGGCACCGTCCGGCTTACCGCGGCGCGTCGAAGCGGATACATCGCGACCAAGAACGCATACAAACCGAACGGCAAAAAGCTGTAAAACAAAAACCAGCTGACAAATCCACCTTGAAACATGGCGTACGAAAACAAGACAGCCGCCAAAATCAACAGGCGAAGAAAAGCGGGCCATCGTCGGCCATTCCATTTTCCTCTCATGCTCATCGCCGCCCTGGCACCGGCACCGGCGTGCGGGCAATGAGCTGTCCGATGATGGCTTCTGCATCAAACTTGTCCCATTTCGCTTCCGGCCGGACGAGCAGGCGGTGGGCGAGCACATAGGGAGCGAGCTGCTGCACATCATCGGGGATGACAAAATCGCGGCCATGGATGAACGCGTACGCCTGCGCCGCTTTCATCAATGCGGCCGATCCGCGCGGGCTGACGCCTAAATAGACCGCTTCATGCTGACGGCTTTGCTGGATAAGATCGACGATATATCGTTTCACGGTATCGCTCACATGCACGTCGGCTACCTTTCGTTGCAGCGCAAGCAATTCATCAAGCGACATCACCGGGCCGATCTCCGCCAGCGGTGCCGTCTTTTCTAGACGGTTTAACATTTCGATTTCCTCGTCAGGGGACGGATAGCCCATATGCAATTTCAACAAAAACCGGTCAAGCTGGGCCTCAGGAAGCGGATACGTTCCTTCATATTCAATCGGGTTTTGCGTCGCCATCACAAAAAACGGCTGCGGCAGCGCCCGCGTGACACCATCCACCGTCACACTTCCTTCTTCCATCGCCTCAAGCAGCGCCGACTGCGTTTTCGGCGACGTCCGGTTAATCTCATCAGCCAACACAATATGAGCGACAATCGGGCCGGGCTTGTACTCAAACTGCCGTTCTTTTGGATTATAGACGGAAACGCCGATCACATCGCTCGGCAGCAAATCCGGCGTAAACTGAATGCGCTTGAGCTCCACGTTGAATGATTTCGCCAGCGCGCGCACAAGCATCGTCTTGCCGACGCCCGGCACATCTTCAAGCAACACATGGCCCTTGGCCAACAGCGCCGTTAAACTGAGCACAATGACATTGCGTTTTCCGACAATGACTTGTTCAATATTGCGGACAACTTGCTCAAGCGGGGAAAGCAACGGTTCGTTGATCGTCATGACATCAAACTCCTTTTATGGTGATCAATGGGACTTTTAGGAGTAGGCACTATCTAGTTTCTACTATTAATATAATATCGAATATACACAACTTTTGGAATGGATTTGCAACAAAGGGGAGAAGGAGAAAAAAGGGAGAAGTCAAAAATGAAAACGCCCATCCCACGGAAGCGGGATGAGCGCTTTTCCCTTAAATCATTTTCTCCGGTCTCACCCATTCCTCGTACTGTTCCGCCGTCACATAGCCTGTTTTCAACGCCGCTTCCTTGAGCGTCAACCCTTCGCGATGGGCGAGCTTCGCGATTTCCGCCGCCCGGTCGTAGCCGATACGCGGGCTCAACGCCGTCACGAGCATGAGTGAGCGGTCCACGTATTCTTTCATTTTCGCTTCGTTCGCCTCCAGCCCTTGGGCGCACCGTTCATCAAACGAGTGGATCACATCGCCGAGTAGCTGCACGGACTGAATGGCGTTATAGGCGATGACCGGCTTGAACACATTTAATTGGAAGTTGCCTTGGCTCGCCGCAAAGCCGATCGTGGCGTCATTGCCGAACACTTGCACAGCGACCATCGTCATCGCTTCGCTTTGCGTTGGATTCACTTTCCCCGGCATGATCGAGCTTCCGGGTTCATTGGCTGGAATCGTGATCTCCCCGAGCCCGGAGCGCGGCCCGCTCGCCAGCCAGCGGATATCGTTGGCGATTTTCATCAAATCGGCGGCGAGCGCTTTCAACGCTCCGTGGACATACACGATCTCATCATGGCTTGTCAGCGCATGGAATTTATTGGTTGACGAACGGAACGGATAGCCCGTCTGCGTTTTTAGCTGCTCGGCCACTTGCTCGCCAAATCCCGGCGGCGCATTGATTCCGGTGCCAACCGCCGTGCCGCCGATCGCCAAATCAAGCAGCTTCTCACTCGCCTCCATGATCATCGCCTTGCTTTTCTCAAGCATCGCCCGCCAACCGGAAATCTCCTGCCCAAATGTGAGCGGCGTCGCGTCTTGCAAGTGGGTGCGCCCGATTTTGATCGTCTTCCCATATTGGCGTTCTTTGGTCGCGAATGTCCCGATCAAGCCATCAAGCGCTGGCAGGAGGTGCGTTTGGATCTTCGTGAAGATCGCGATATGCATCACAGTTGGGAATGTGTCGTTCGAGCTTTGCGACATGTTCACATCATCGTTCGGGTGAATGCGCCCTTCCCCCTCATCCAGCAGCTCGCTCGCCCGTCTCGCCACGACTTCATTGACGTTCATGTTCGTCTGCGTCCCGCTTCCCGTCTGCCAGACGACGAGCGGGAAATGCTCATCCCATTGGCCCGCCAAAATTTCCTCGCACGCGGCGACAATTGCCCGCTGCTTCGCTTCGCTCAACTTCCCGGCTCGGTGGTTGACGATGGCCGCCGCTTTTTTCAGCTCGGCATACGCATAGATCAATTCCAACGGCATTGTTTCCGTGCCGATGTGAAAGTTTTGCCGGCTTCGCTCCGTCTGCGCCCCCCAGTACTTATCAGCCGGCACCTGCACCTCACCGAGCGAATCGCGTTCAATCCGCACGTTCATTCCATTCTCCTCCTTTGGATATCGCCTTTCCATTTCTAATTTTACCCAAAATCACAATCGACAATGAAACAAATGAGCAGGCAAAACGTCTAACTGAGAAAGGGGGAAACGACATGAAAAATAGATGGCTATGGCTCCTCATCGCTGTATGGCTGTCCGGTTGCCAATCGGGCGACATCCAACCGCCTGACTTACGATTGGCCGTCGACGGAGAGACAATCGACCACCGCCTCGGAACATATACATGGTCAACAGGCGGCCGCGGAGTCGTGGCCGACGCTGCCGCCCCGCCGCTGCTCGTGAAAAACATGAATCCCTATCCGGTTGCCCCTGGGGCAAAATTACACCTCCAATTTGACGACCGCCCGTTGACGATCGAAGCGGGTGTATGGAACGGCGGAGATGCCGACTGGCGCCCGGTGCAAAACGGAATCATTACTCTTCCGGAAAAGAAAGGGGCATACATTTATGCCATTCACGCCTCTTGGAAAAAAGGGGATGCGATTTATGCGTTTTTCATTGAGGTGCGATAACTAGCACAGCGGAGGAAAAGGTGCAATAGAATAGCGATATGAGGGAGAAACAACAGCTGCCCTTCACCCGATCAGCGGCTGTAAGAACACCTGGCTGAGGCATATATAGTCAAAAAGAAAAAGAACACCGGGATTACTCCCAGTGTTCTTTGTTTCGCTAGGCGGATTACATCATGCCGCCCATATCCGGCATGTTGTTGTTGCCTTTGTTTTCTTCCGGTTTGTCGGCAACGACCGCTTCTGTCGTCAAGACCATTGCGGCGACAGATGCAGCGTTTTGCAGCGCCGAACGAGTGACTTTCGTCGGGTCAACGATACCAGCTTCGATCATGTCGACCCATTCACCTGTTGCCGCATTGAAGCCGATGCCCGGTTTTTCGTTTTTCAGGCGCTCAACGATGATCGAGCCTTCCAGACCAGCGTTTTGCGCGATTTGACGAACCGGTTCTTCGATCGCGCGCAATACGATTTTCACACCGGTTGCTTCATCGCCTTCCGCTTCGATGGCAGCGACTTTGTTGTAGATGTTCATGAGAGCCGTGCCACCGCCGGCGACAATGCCTTCTTCAACAGCCGCACGAGTCGAGTTGAGCGCGTCTTCGATGCGCAGTTTGCGTTCTTTCAATTCTGTTTCTGTTGCCGCACCGACTTTGATGACCGCTACGCCGCCAGCCAATTTCGCCAAGCGTTCTTGCAGTTTTTCGCGGTCGAATTCGGACGTCGTTTCTTCAAGCTGCGCACGGATTTGGTTGATGCGCGCTTTGATGCGCTCCGAATCGCCAGCGCCTTCGACGATCGTCGTCGTTTCTTTCGTGACAACAACTTTCGCCGCACGACCAAGCGACGCGATCGTCGTCGATTTTAATTCACGGCCAAGCTCTTCCGAGATCACTTCGCCGCCTGTCAAAATCGCAATGTCTTCGAGCATCGCTTTGCGGCGATCGCCGAAACCAGGCGCTTTGACAGCAACCGCATTGAACGTGCCGCGCAGTTTGTTGACAACAAGCGTCGCCAATGCTTCGCCTTCAACATCTTCCGCAATGATCAGGAGCGGACGGCCTTGTTGGACGACTTGTTCTAAGACCGGCAACAGTTCTTGAATGCTCGATACTTTTTTGTCCGTGATGAGGATGTACGGATTTTCAAGGACAGCTTCCATTTTTTCCGTATCCGTAATCATGTACGGTGAAACGTAACCGCGGTCGAATTGCATCCCTTCGACAACGTCGAGTTCCGTCGTGAAGCCTTTCGACTCTTCAAGCGTGATAACGCCATCATTGCCAACGCGTTCCATCGCTTCAGCGATCAATTGGCCGACTTCTTCGTCAGCAGCCGAGATCGCAGCAACTTGGGCGATCGACTCTTTTCCTTTAATCGGTTTGGAGATGGCTTTCAATTCTTCAACCGCAACAGCAACCGCTTTTTCGATACCGCGACGGATGCCCATCGGGTTGGCACCAGCTGCTACGTTTTTCAAGCCTTCGCGGATCATCGCTTGAGCCAATACCGTAGCGGTTGTTGTACCGTCCCCAGCGATGTCGTTCGTTTTGCTGGCGACTTCAGCGACCAATTTCGCGCCCATGTTTTCAAACGGATCTTCGAGCTCGATTTCTTTCGCGATCGTTACCCCGTCATTCGTGATGAGCGGCGAACCGAATTTTTTCTCCAATACGACGTTGCGGCCTTTCGGACCTAATGTGACTTTCACTGCGTCTGCAAGTTTGTCCACCCCGCGCAACATCGCACGGCGCGCTTCTTCGCTGAACTTGATTTGTTTTGCCATACCCCGTTACCTCCTTATGAAATTGTTGGACTGCGTGCCACAAGTTAAGTATCCGATTAAGTACCCAGTATGTTTTCGGAATGTTTATGTGATGAACGCATATATTAGCGGATGACAGCCAAAATATCGCTTTCGCGCAAAATTAAGTATTCTTTGCCGTCGTATTTCACTTCTGTGCCCGCATATTTCGAGAAGATAATGCGGTCGCCAACTTCGACTTCCGGCGCGATGCGTTGGCCGTTATCGAGCACGCGGCCTGCACCGACAGCGACAACGCGGCCTTCTTGCGGTTTTTCTTTCGCCGTATCCGGCAGCACAATGCCGCTAGCCGTTTTTTCTTCTGTTTCCACGACTTCAATGACAATGCGATCGCCTAATGGCTTCAACACGGGAAACGACCTCCTTAACGATAGTTTTCGCCGTTCTTATTAGCACTCATCACTATCGAGTGCTAACACACTTATAATATTAATGAACTTCTTTCCGTTTTGCAAGTAGGAAATGCAAAAAAATAACGGTTTTTCTCTCCTAAAGAAGAAAGAGCAAAAGGAGCCGGTTGTTTTGCCTCTACTCCCCATCCGCGCGGAGCTCATTTTCATTATTTCACATTCCTCGGACTGATAAACGGCTCCGGTTAATTTTTTTACGGCGGTGAGGTGGGATGCGAGGATGCAGTTTTCTTACTATTTTCGCCATACATGTGCTACAATACGGATATAATTTGAAATAAAAGGGGTAGAGGGTTTGAAACGCAACCACTGGTACGTCATCATCACGTATATCGTCATGCAGCTGTCCGCCTTTGTCGGCGTGCCGCTTCTTCGCGCCCTCGGCGTCGGCCAAGGAACGGAAAGCCGCCTCGAAGCCGCCAAACTGGCTTCCGGGTATTGGGCGATCATTAGTTTCCTGCTCGCTTTTGTTATGATCCTATGGCTGCTCCGCGGTGACCGCAACGAACGAATGATGCGGCGGCTGCCGCTTGGTTCCTCGTGGATGTGGGCGGTCTTGGGCGTCTTTTTGGCGCTCACGGCGCAAAGCATCGCCGCCAACATCGAATGGCGGTTGCTCGGCATCAAACCAGGGTCGGAAAATACAAGGCAAATCATCGATATCATCCGCCTGACGCCGCTGTTGGTCGTCGTCACCTCCGTCATCGGCCCGATTTTGGAAGAGATCATCTTCCGCAAAATCATTTTCGGCTCGCTTTATGAAAAATACAACTTTTGGCTTGCTGCGCTTGTCAGTTCGCTCTTGTTTGCCCTTGTCCATATGGAGCCGGAACATTTGCTTCTGTACACATCCATGGGGATGGTATTCGCGTTTTTATACGCGAAAACCGGACGCATTTTCGTGCCGATTTTCGCCCATGTCGCCATGAATACGTTCGTCGTCGCCATGCAGACGCTGTTGGCCGACGAGATTGAGAAAATGATGCGCCAGTCCGAGCTGCCGCTCGCCGTTTGGAGGGTTTGGCTATGATGCGAAACCCTCGGCTGTTTTCGCTTCTGTATTTCGTCTTAGGCTCAATGTTTACGTATTTGGCCATCGAAAGTGCTCATGAAACGGTTTGGAACGTCTCCACCATCGCTTTAGCGGCGCTCGCTGCCTTTGATTTCGGCACCGCCCTTCGCCTTCTTTTCGCCTCAAAACGCTGACCCCCTTCCCGTGATTCGCACGGGAAGGGACCAGAACATCAATCTCATGACGGCGATCATATTGTGAAAATGGAAACAAAAAAACAAGAGGCCGGCCTCAAAACCCTGTTTTGCGGCTTTTGAGACAGCCCCTTCGTTTGGCCCGGCCTTGCTCGCTTTCCTCTCAATGTTTTTCGTCCCGCCTCACTCATTGCCTTCCTCCTCGGCTGCTCGCTGCGCTTTCCGATAGCCGATGCGCGCCACCCAAATGCTTCCTTCATACAAAATGGTGAGCGGAATCATGACGATCACTTGCGACAGCACATCCGGCGGCGTAATGACCGCCGCTAAAATAAGCAGCGCCAAATACGCATACTTGCGGATGCGAACAAGAAGCTGCGGCGTAATAAGCCCTAAGCGGGTGAAAAACAACACGACGATCGGCAGCTGAAACACGATGCCAAACGGCAGCACGAGCTGAAGCAAAAACTGAAAATATTCATTAATGCCGATCATTTGTTGAACCCCTAGTTGGTCAGCCAGCTGGCTCATAAATCGAACGACAAACGGAAACAAGACGAAATAAGCGAAGCTGACGCCTGCTAAAAAAAGAACGATCGACGCCGGGATATAGCTTAACGTCACTTTCCGCTCTTTTTCATACAGACCGGGGCTTACAAACGCCCAAATTTGATACAACAGCACCGGAGCCGACAGCACAGCTGCGATGACAAAGGCAAACTGAAAATACACTTTAATCGGATCGGTGAGGCGGAAGGCGTTCATGGTCAAATGCTTCGCCTCGGCCGTTCGCTGCAAATACAAAATGACATCATCGACAAAAAAGAAACTAACGACAAGCGCCGCAGCAAAAAAGATGAGCACGATGATGAGCCGTTTTCGCAGTTCACCCAGATGCTCATACACCGACATTTCTTTGTCATTCATTGTTTCTCCATCCTGCCTTGTCATCGGTCGGTTTTCGTTTCTTCGTCATCAGCGAGCCCTTTTGTGGCGTCTTTAAACTCGCGAAGCGACTGGCCGAACGACCGCCCTAATTCCGGCAGCTTTTTCGTGCCAAACAGCAACAAAATCACAGCAACGAGCAACAAATATTTCATGTGTTGTTCTCTCCTTTTTACGATGGCGATGGATAGTTTTTCAAAAAATAGACGAGCGACTGCAGCTCAATGGCTAAATCGATATGATGGACGCGAATATGGTTCGGCACGTTCAACCGCGCCGGAGTAAAGTTTAAAATGCCTTTAATTCCTTGCGCGACAAGGCGGTCGGTCAGCGCTTGAGCCGCGGCGGCCGGCACGGTTAAAATGGCGACCGGGATGTTTTCGTGAAGCCGCTCCTCCAACTCATCGAGATGATAGACCGGCACCCCGCCGACTGTCGTTCCTACTTTCCGCTCATCGACATCAAACGCCATCACGATTTTCGTATTGTTGTTTTTCGAAAAATTATAGTTTAAAAAGGCGGTGCCTAAATTGCCGACGCCAAACAAGGCGACTTCGGTCACCTCATCCTCTTCAAGCGTCCGGCGGAAAAACGACAACAAATAATTGACATTATACCCGTATCCCTTTTTACCAAGCGCGCCAAAATAGGAGAAATCACGGCGGATCGTCGCCGGATCGACTTTCACCGCCTCGCTCAACTCGGCAGAGGAGACGCGTTGCTTGCCGGAAGCGTGCAAGTTTTTCAAAAACCGATAGTAAAGCGGCAGCCGTTTGGCGGTTGCCTGCGGAATTTTCGGTTGTTCGTTGCTCATGATCTCATCCCCTAGCTAATCGGTTTTCCGTCGGTAATGGCCAGACTTCCCGCCCGTTTTTTCGACCAAATACGTCGGACCGATGACCATTCCTTTATCAAGCGCCTTGCACATATCGTACACTGTCAACGCACAGACCGAAGCGGCCGTCAGCGCTTCCATTTCCACTCCTGTGCTCCCTTTCGTTTTCACCGTTGCCGTGATGACGAGCTTATGCGCTTCTCCATCGTTTTCCCAAGCAAAAGCAATGTCCACACCCTTTAACATAAGCGGGTGACACATTGGAATAAGGTCAGCTGTCTTCTTCGCCGCCATCACCCCCGCCACTTGAGCGACGGCGAGCACATCCCCTTTCTCGATCGCATTGCTCGTCATTTTTTCGTAAATTTCCCGGCTGACAGTCACGCTCGTTTGCGCCACAGCCACTCGCACAGTATCTTCTTTGTGCGTAATATCAACCATTTTCGCGCGCCCTTGTTCATTGAAATGAGTGAACGATGACAATACAATCTCCTCCATTTATACACTATACACGATTTTTCATCATTCGTCTTTGACCGTTTTCGCGACTTGCGTTAAACTATTCGCGAGGTGACGGACATGATCATTTTGCAAGTGCACGGGCTCACGAAATATTTCGGTGCTGACCTTATTTTATCGAATATAAAACTAGAAATACAGTCCCGCGACCGAATCGCCCTTGTCGGCCGCAACGGAGCGGGAAAATCGACATTGTTGAAAATCATCGCCGGTGAACTCTCTTTCGACAGCGGCAAAATCATCAAACCAAACCATATCAAAATCGGCTATTTGGCGCAAAACAGCGGGCTCGACTCGCCGCGTTCCATTTGGGACGAAATGCTCGAGGTATTCACCCCGCTTCTAGGACTCGAAAAACAGCTTGCCGAACTCAGCATGCAACTCGGCGACCCGGACGTACTCGCCGATCCCGCTCGCTATGAAAAAACGCTGAAAATGTATGACGAGCTGCAAGAACAATACAAAGAACAAGGCGGCTACCAATACGAAGCCGACATCCGCTCCGTTTTGTACGGGCTGCAGTTTTCCTCATATGATTATAAAACTACGCCGGTCTCGTCGTTAAGCGGCGGACAGCGGACGCGGCTTGCCCTTGGGAAATTGCTGTTGTCCAAGCCGGATTTATTGATTTTGGACGAGCCGACGAACCATTTGGATCTTGAGACGCTTGCCTGGCTGGAGCAGTACTTGCAAGCCTATCCCGGTGCCGTCCTGGTTGTTTCCCACGACCGCTACTTTTTAGACAAAATCGTCACCGACGTATACGAACTGTCGAATGCCACGCTCAAACACTATGCCGGCAACTACAGCCGCTATTTGGAGTTGCGGGCCGAGCAATACGAACAAGAGTTAAGACGGTACGAGAAACAGCAAGAAGAAATCGCCCGACTCCAAGACTTCATCCAGCGCAACATCGCACGTGCCTCGACGGCCAAACGGGCGCAAAGCCGGCGAAAGCAACTGGAAAAAATAGAACGGCTCGAACGGCCTGTCGGCGATGAAAAATCAGCCTCCTTTTCGTTCTCGATCGATCGACCGAGCGGCTATGAAGTGCTCACCGCTGAAGACATAGCCGTTGGCTATGACGACGGTGCACCCATCATCCGCCAAATCAGCTTCCGCATCACGCGCGGCGAAAGCGTCGCCCTAGTCGGGCCGAACGGCATCGGCAAGTCGACATTGCTGAAGGCGATCGCCCGAAAACTCCCTATCCAAACAGGAGAGCTCCGCTACGGCGCAAACGTCCAAATCGGCTATTACGATCAAGACCAAGCTGATTTGTCATCGAACAAACGGGTGCTTGACGAGCTGTGGGACGCCTACCCCGAAAAGACAGAAAAAGAAATTCGCACCGTGCTCGGCAACTTCCTGTTTTCCGGCGATGACGTTTTAAAACCGGTCTCCGCTTTAAGCGGCGGGGAGAAAGCACGCCTGGCGCTCGCCAAGTTGATGTTGCAAAAAGCAAATGTCCTTCTTTTGGACGAACCGACAAACCATCTAGACCTCGACAGCAAAGAAGTGCTCGAGCAAGCGCTCATCGACTACCCGGGAACGATTTTGTTCGTTTCCCACGACCGCTATTTCATCAACCGAATCGCAACAAAGGTGTTTGAACTTTCCAGCGGAGGCCTAACGGAATACTTAGGCGACTATGATTACTACATCGCCAAAAAAGAAGAAATGCGCGAACTGGCACTCCTGAACGTCCGCCCGACAGAAACGGCAAGTGATTCTGCCAAAACGACATACGAGCAAGAAAAAGAGGAAAAAAAACGACGGCGCCAGCGCCAACGCCGCTTGGATGAAATCGAAGCCGAGATTGCAACGCTTGAAGCACAAATCGCTGAGATCGAGCAGCAACTTTGTGATCCATCCGTTTACGGCGACTATGAGACGATGCAACGATTGACGCAAGAAAACGACGAGCGGAAGCAGCGAGTCGAAATGTTATTGGCCGAATGGGAACAGCTTTATACTTCACTATAACCGACAACCCGCCTCTAGTTTCGGCGGGTTGTTCTTTAGTTAGTCACATTATCCACAAAAGAATCCACAATTTCCACCATGGAATATAAGTTATTCACCAACTTTTCCACACTATCCACAAAAAACATCTTCCTTGTTACACAAAAATCGCTGTGTATTGTCTTTCTTATGTTGATCATGTTTTACCGCTTTTTCCACATTGTCCACAGATTTGTGGATAAAAATATACACAAACTTTTTTCACATGAAAATAAAAAGGACGATCCGTTTGCCTGCCGCAAACGGATCGCCCTTCGGTGTCTTTCGCGTTTCAGCCAACTGCCTAGACAAGCGGCAAGCTTGGATTGGCGTTGAGCGCCAAATCAGCCCGCTTTCCTTGTTGATATAACACTGTTCCCGCAACGGCAATCATCGCAGCATTATCGGTGCATAGCGATAACGGCGGGATGACAAGCTCCACGTCGGGAAGCTCTTTCATTTTCTCCTGCAGTGCAGCCCGCAGCCCGCGGTTGGCCGCCACCCCCCCGGCGAGCAGCACTTGCCGTACGCGGTATTCTTTGGCGGCCTGCACCGTTTTCGTCACCAGCACATCGACGACGCTGGCCTGAAAGCTCGCGGCCATCTGTCTCGGATCGATCTCCTCACCGCGCTGCTTCGCATTGTGGAGCGCATTGAGAACCGCCGATTTTAAGCCGCTGAAGCTGAAATCATACGAACCTTCCTCAAGCCACGCTCGCGGCAAATCAATCACTGGCTCTCCCTCATGAGCCAGCCGGTCGATGTGCGGTCCTCCTGGGTACGGAAGGCCTAAAGCCCGCGCCACCTTGTCATACGCCTCACCGGCAGCGTCATCGCGCGTTTCACCGATCACCACAAAATTCCCGTGCTCCTTCATGAACACGAGTTCCGTATGACCACCGGAAACGACGAGCGCCAACAGCGGGAACTTCATTTCGGTCACTAATTGATTGGCGTAAATATGACCGGCGATATGATGCACCCCAATAAGCGGCAATCCATGGGCAAACGCTAACGCTTTCGCCGCGTTGACCCCGACAAGAAGCGCTCCGACAAGCCCCGGTCCGGCCGTCACCGCCACCGCATCAAGGTCCGCAAACGATACGCCGGCCTGCTGCATCGCTTCCTCAATAACGAGCGTAATTTGCTCCACATGATGGCGGGAAGCAATTTCCGGCACGACGCCGCCAAACCGCCGATGGCTTTCCATTTGCGACGCCACTACATTCGATAAAACCTCTCTTCCGTTTTTCACGACTGCTGCCGCCGTTTCATCGCAGCTCGTTTCAATGCCTAATACATACACGTCCTCATTCATCTCAGCTTCACCCACATGACTAACGCGTCTTCAAAGTTATCCGGATAATACCGTTTGCGAATGCCTCCGTTGCGAAACCCAAGCTTTCGGTACAGCGACTGGGCAACATGATTGGACACGCGCACCTCAAGCGTCATCATCGCCGCCCCGTGCTGCCTGGCCATGTCCATCAAGCGTCGCATGAGCGCTTCACCAAGCTTTTGCCCACGAAACTGCGGCAACACGGCTACATTCGTCACATGCGCCTCATCGATGACAAGCCACATCCCACCATACCCGATGATCCGCCCGTTGTACACCATGACGATATATTTGGCGTAGCGGTTGTACATGAGCTCGTTGTAAAACGATTCACGGCTCCAAGGCGAAGTAAACGATGCCCGCTCGACTTGCACGACTTCATCAATGTCATGAATGGTCATTGGCCGAAATTGAACATTGATCCCCATCGTTCTGTTCCCCTTTTTGTTTCGCGAGCCATTTCGCCTCCGCCTCGGCAAGGCGGAGGTAATTCGGCACAAACACATGGGCGTTCTCGCGCTCTTTTTGTTTGCCTAGCATTACCAACTCGCTCGGACGCGGCAACGCCAAAGACGGCGGGGCCACGTGAACCCGTTCGCCTAAATGACTTCGAAACAAATCACGATATAGCGGTGCATCCGCACCAATGAACAATACATCCTCTTCCTGCTTGCTCAACCAACGCGCCCACTCATCCGCCGCCACAATCCTGTCCTCCTCAAGACAGCGGAGCGCACCGCCTTCGTAGCGATAAAGCCCGGTGTAAATTTGTCCGCGCCGTGCGTCAAACAGCGGAACGATCACCCCAGGAAAATAACGGCCATTGGCGGCGAGCACCTCAAGGCTCGACACTCCGGCGATCGGAATACCGAGCGACCAGGCAAGCGTTTTCGCAATCGTCACGCCGATCCGCACCCCGGTATACGACCCCGGCCCTTTCGCTACAACGATTAAATCGAGATCTTTTGGAGCAACGTCACATCGTCGAAGCAACAACTCAATGGCTGGCATCGCCCGGGATGAATGGTCTTTTTTCACATTAGTGATGAATTCCCCTTTCACGACATCACCATCTACCAACGCAATGCCAAGCGGCATATTCGATGTATCAATTCCCAATACTTTCATGACGGAAAAATCTCCTTGCACAACTGTTCATAACGCTCCCCCGACGGCTCAAAGCGAAGCAACCGCTCATCGCCGCCACGATGAAACAAGAAAACGGTCAGCCGTTCCTCAGGCAACTGGCCGGCGATCAAATGCGCCCATTCAACAACCGTAACACCATCGCCAGCAAAATATTCGTCAAATCCAAGATCTTCCCATTCATCTTCAAGTCGGTATACATCCATATGATAAAGCGGAAGCCGACCATCATATTGCTTAATAATCGTAAACGTTGGGCTATTGACCGTTTGCGTAATGCCCAGCCCTTCAGCAAGACCTTTCGTAAACGTCGTCTTTCCCGCCCCGAGATCACCTTCTAATGCGATGACCATTCCCGGCTCAAGATGTTCCGCCAGCCGGCGGGCCACCGACTTCGTTTCTTCCGGAGAATGCACCAAAATTTCAATTTTTTTCATTTTGTTCTACCTTATCCCCTTTTATCATCTTCACTCTTGCTTTTGAAATTGTATCATATCCGAACATCTTGCCGCCACTTCCAAAACGAAAAATAGGCATAGGAGAAAAGGAAAAACAAAAAGGACGATCCCGCGCAGCCTTTTGGCTCGCTGACAGATCGCCCTGTTGCGCAATCGCCCCTAAAAAGAAAAAGGGAATGAGGCGTGTCGAAACTCCCTGGTGAATGAAGCTGCCTAGCAGCGACCTACTCTTGCAGGGGCGCTGGCCCCAACTACCATCGGCGCTGGAGGGCTTAACTTCCGTGTTCGGGATGGGAACGGGTGTTTCCCCTCCGCCATAGCCACTAGGCAAGCGGTTGGATTTTGACATCATTTATTATACTTGAAAAACAAACAATGTCAAGAAGGAAATTCATTCCTTCAAAACTAGATAACCGTGCTCAGGAAGAAGCCGCTCGCCTGCGCTTTTCGCATTGTCCAGCTCCGGCTCGCCGCCGCTCGGGGTCAAATAACCTTCGCCTTCGGGATCGGAAATCCCTGC
>NZ_JAEIGB010000031.1:0-24104 GCF_022341265.1 Geobacillus sp. YHL | reverse complement strand
CGGGAAGACCGGCGCGGAAATGGAATCTTCGTGCGAACCACGAAACTTTTGTTTGTTGGAAGAAAAGATGAAATAAACGTTTATTTATTGTTTTAATTATTTTAATGTATACTCTATTATTTTTATCATCACTTATTCGTTTAATGATTTGTTGCTTCAAGCAACGGTGCAATGCATTGGCTTCTTCGGCCACGCTCCGCACGGCTGCGGATGAATGGGCCCGCAGGCAGCTTCTTCGAATGAACCGGGCGCCGGGCTTCTCCAGGCTCCGGCCGGATGGCCAAGGGCCAGAAGGCGGCCAGCCGGGAAGACCGGTGCGGGCTTCGTTCACAGATCAAGCCCTGCAGTGACTTCATCGATTTGCTCCTGCGTAATGCCGATGTAGCGAAGCGTTTCGGCCTGGCTGGAGTGATTGAGGATTTTTTGGATCATGGCCAAGTCCGTTCCTTGTTTGTATGCGAAATAGCCGAACGTTTTGCGCAGGGAGTGGGTGCCGATGCGATCCACAATCCCAACTGCTTTGGCGGCCCGGTTCAGGATGTAGTGGGCATGCTGGCGGCTGATCGCCCGGCCTCCTTTTTGGCTGCGAAAGAGCGGCTCGTCGCCGCGGGCGTGCGGCCGCTCCTGCGCTAAATACAGCTCGATCAAGCGGCGAATTTTTCGGTTCAGTGCGACAACCCGAGTCTTTTTTGTCTTCTTTTCCACGATCTCAATGCGTTCGACAACGCCTTTTTGGGTCCTCACATCCCCAATCCTAAGAGCCAAAATATCGCTGATTCGCAGCCCCGTATTGATCCCGATCGTAAAAAGGAGCTCGTCTCTCAACGACGAAGCACGCAAAATCTTTTTCATCGCTTCGATTTTTTCCCTATCTTTGATTGGCTGGACGGTATGCAAAATATGACACCCCCTTGTCCATAAGGGAGATGGGTAAGATTTTTGGACAAAAAGTGAGAGAGCGGTAAAGCGGCTTCGTGTTGCTTCCTTCAACGTATTTAACGTCAGACAAAAATCTGACATAACGTGCTTTTGTCAGATTTAAAAAAATCCCCTCCACTTTCGGAAGGGGCGAGACAGTCTATTTTTTAGCCATGACAGCGGCCGGCGGCCTTTTTCCTGTCCGCAGCTGTGCAAGCGAAAGGCCAAATGTATATTGAAAATGGGGATAATCTTTAAAGCTCTTCCAATCCCCGCCCCATTCAAGGCCAAGCGACTTTCCGATCTGACCGACGCGAAACCACCGGCGGTCGAGGCTCCAACTGGGGATCAATGTTCCCTTGAAAACATTGCAGACACAAACGTCAAACGCCAATCCAAAATTATGATAACTGTATCCTCCACGGGCGTTCGTAACGATCCGCCCAGGTTTCGTGCGACCCAACGCATACAGGCGGTTCTGCTCCTCGATGGTTCGAAACCCTTGCGTAATGATGATATAAATCCCTTCCTCATAAGCCTTCCGGATCAACGCTATAGCTTTATCCGCCACCAACGGATGCAGCCCGGACAGCTTTTTCTCCGCCCGGAACAGAAGTTCCACCAATTCCATTTCGACTTCCCTCCCATCATCAATTCTGCGGACCTCGGCTTAATGCGATAGTTAGATCCTGAATGGATTTGGTCAACTGATCCAGCTTCGTCTCCATCCGATACAGAAGATAGATAGAAACAAGGATCGGGAAGGAGACTTCACTGATCATCGAAAACAAATCCATTGCTTTTCCCCCTTTCAATGCTCAAAAACGGAAGGCGAGAAACCTTCCGTTCATGACAGATGCGCTATGGCAACTGGATGTCTTGCGTTTCGCGGTCAATGATGCGGGCGCTCTTCGGGCTCACCAGCTCCCCGTTGCCGGTCATAAAAACATTTGCCGCTACGAGCTGGTTCATCACCGTTTTCACTTGCACCGGATCAACCGGCTCCTTGGGATAGCGGATCAAAATCCGCGCCGGCCCCGCTTGAGCGTTAAACGTCAGTTCCAACGTCTTCATTGTTCATTCCCCCTCTCATCATGCATTGATAATATGGCTGGTCAACATCGTGCGCACGTACCGCAAGCTGCCGCTCGACAAGCTGGCGATGGCGGCGGCGGCATCGTAAAGCGATTGGACGCTCGCGTCGCTCTTCACTCTGAAGGTTTGCGAGCGGATGATATCCTTTCCGTCGCTGTCCTTTCCGGCGTAGAAGTCCAAAACAAGAGTGCGGCCCGACACCATTTCTGAAGCGGCCATTTTCCTACCTCCTTTCGATTTGCCAACATCATATCAACCGAGAACACTCATAGACAAAGACGATTTCAAAGCGAAAAAAGAAAAAAAGCGGCCTCCAATGCCGCCGATCCTTCCGGTTTATTGAGATAAATCATTCATTTCACTACATAACCACCGTTTCACAAACTGCGTTGCCGTTTATCCATTGCCTGCGATGCGGTTCATGAATCTCCCCATAGCACATCTCAATCCATTTTGCATTTTTGAGTTGGTCGATGCAGAACTTGCGGGAATGAAACACAGGAATCTGATGTCCGGAAAGAAGATGGACCGTGGTGCACTGGGGCGATCTTTGCCGGAACTGCTCAATCTCTCTTGACACAAACCACCCTACACGGCTTTGCCGGCCGACCGGCTCGCGAACGTTAAACGGAATGATAGTAAAGCCATACGACAACACGATGGGAACGAGTTGCTTTTTTCCCACCAACTCCCCATACCGATGGCGGTTGATCGAAATGCTTGTACCAAAGAAGGTCAGAAGCCGCTTCAAAAACAGACTCGATTGCACGTCAAGTAGCTTGGTTTCCCCACTCCTGAGAAAAAGTTTGACCGAATCCCCTCTGTTTTCCACGTTGACAGGGATAAACGCCTGGCCGGCATAGGCGAACCGCTTTACCTCTCTCCAGTCCAACTTTTTCATCCCCTTCTTCCCCTAAACATTTAGGACGAAATTTGTCGAAAATATCACATTTTTAAGTACAATATACCCCTATTTGGCAAAAAAATCAAAATGGCAAAACATTATCTTTCAGCTCAAAAACAGCGATTTTTGTCCTGAAAAACGCCGATTCGATTAATTTGTGCTTTGAAAGGCAAAATTGGTACTGGCATCTTAATTTTATGTCGGACGAAAAATGTTGAATTAGTGAAAGTCTGGAGGTATAATAAACATAAATAGTGTCAGACAAAAAATAGAGGTGATGGCGATGATGGAAGGAAGATGCTATGAGCGGCACGATTTCCAGGTTCTCGTCCTTCAGGAATTCGGCAAGCGGCGCCCTCGGTCCCCAGAGGAAACAAAGAGGCTGCAGGAAGAGTACCTCCGGCTTCTTGAAGAAATTCCTCGAATGTGGGAAGAGTTCGTAGAGAAACACAAAAACATTTATCAACGGTTCGGATACCTCGACGTTGTCGTCCATGACGATCTGCGCGTCGAACGCAAAAAGCTCCAACGCGGACGCCCGAAAGAAGAAAAGTCCAAGTCACATCGCATTACCGTGCGCTTGGACGACGAGCTTTACGAACTTCTCCAGAAATACTGTCAGACAAAAAACATGTCGGAGTCGGAGGCGGTGCGGAATTTAATTGCGGAATTGAAGTGGAGATATTGATATTAACGAGCAGTGTTTCCCATAAGTTATTGGAAACACCATTTTTCGCATAATTTTCTGAAAAGGTTAAATAGAAAAAAAATAGAAGTTAATTATACAATCACTTGGATTACTGTTTAAGAAGGGAGGAGTAAATATTAAGGTGAAGATAGCTGTGTTTACATATAGCAAACTCACGAGAATTCTTCAGGAAGTTTTAGCTGAAAAGCAATGGCCGGCCGAATTTATACTCCATGAAGTTTTAATTGAGGAAGCGATAAAGAAAGCTCATGAAATAGAAAGGACTAATTCAGCTGATGTAATTGTTGCTTCAGGAGCCAATGCGACTGCGATTGAAGAACAGAGATTAGATATCCCTATAGTTCGAATTAAAGTAACAGGTTTTGATCTAGTGAATGCACTATGGTTGGCTAAGCGTATGAATCGACAAGCAGTAGTCATGTCCTATCAGGAACCAATTCCGCAGTTAGAACAGTTTCGAGATTTATTTCGTGTAGATTTAAGACAGGAGGTTTATGATGGAGTTCACGATGCACAAGAGAAATTATTGCGCATATTAGGAAGCGGGAAACCTGTGATTATTGGTGCAAGCTTAATTAGTGAACTTACGGAGCGAATGGGTGGGCATAGTATTTTTATTTACTCTAGATCTTCTATTCGCCTAGCTTTGGAGACAGCCGTAGAGCTTGCATCCCAACGAAGGTCGGAAATTGAAAAAAGACAAAAGATACAAGCTATGATGCGAGCTGTTCATGAAGGGATTTTATATGTGGATACCAACGGACTTCTAATGGAGATTAATCCTGTTGCCGAAAGGTTGCTCGGTGTATCTGCCCAAGATGTTATTGGGAAATCCATAGACGAAGTTGTTCCTGAGATTAAGTTTGATGATGTATTTAAGAAAGGGCGACCAATGCTCAATGTAGCACAAAAGACAAAACAGGGTATGCTTTTAATTAACCGAATTCCTGTAATTCATCAGGGAGAGCTAATTGGAGCTGTCGCAACAATTCAAGATGCGCAAGCCGTACAGAAAGCGGAGAAAGCCATCCGACATCGGGTGTATAGTAAAGGGTTTTTAGCCAAAGCAACATTCGAACATATTATTGGAAAAAACCCTATCTTTATGAATTTAATCAACAAGGCTCAACACTATGCTCAGACGGATGCTACGATCTTGATTCGTGGCGAGACTGGAACGGGAAAAGAATTATTTGCACAGAGTATTCATAACGCAAGCAATAGGAATCGCCATCCTTTTGTAGCAGTGAATTGTGCGGCTCTACCTGAATCAATTTTAGAAAGTGAACTATTCGGATATGAAGAGGGAGCGTTCACAGGAGCACGTAAGGGTGGAAAACAGGGATTATTTGAGCTAGCTCATAGAGGAACCATTTTTCTAGATGAGATAGGTGAAATGTCATTATCCTTGCAATCCCGTCTTCTTCGAGTTATACAGGAAAAAGAGGTGATGCGTCTTGGAAGTGACATGGTAATTCCTATCGATGTTAGAATAATAGCAGCCACCAATCGTGACTTAAAATCTATGGTGAAAGATGGGTCCTTTAGGCAGGATTTGTACTATAGGCTGAATGTACTCTCAATTGAGTTGCCACCCCTTAGGGAGCGACTAGATGATTTACCCGACTTATTTCGCTTCTTTTTAAAGAATTACAAGTTAGATAAACAAATGGTAGAGAAAGTCTTGTCTATTATGTTACCAGTACTGTGTGACCATAATTGGCCAGGGAATATAAGAGAGCTTGAAAATATTGCGGAGCGTGTTTCTGTTCTGCTAAAAGCTCGTGTCACTATGGATGAGGTATTAACAGAAGTAAAAAAGGAGCTATTTGGGAGCCATATCGAATTTCTAGATTCAACTGGTTTGACTAAAGAAGTTGAAAACTGGGAACGACAACTCATTCTAAAAGTATTGAGAGAAGTACAAGGAAGTAAAACCAAAGCAGCGGATCTTTTAGGGATTAGCCGGACCACCTTATGGAGAAAGATTAAGGATTATGGAATTGATGGATATGATGACGAGAAAAAATCTGATAATTCGTTTCAAAAATGAAACATAGGATGTTTCATTATGTTTCAAAATAAAAATTGGGTAATTAGAAGGTCGAATTAGAGTAGACCTAATTATTGTTGTTTTTTAACGAACATTATATTAATTCTGATTTTTTTGTATTGGAATAAATTTTGCATATTGTTTAAGTGAGTTAAGTTTAATTAAAAGGGGGATAAGATGGTCATGGTCAATACCTACAGAGAAAAGAAGTATCATTTGGTATCGATGTTTGCAATAATTTTGCTCCTTGTACTAATAAGTGGCTGTGGTCAAACTACAAGTGCACCACAGAAAGGGAAAGATACATCTGATAAGATGGATGAGATTGATATCACAGTAACACATTATCCTACGGGTCTATATGCGGTTCCATATAATGTCGGGATTGAAAAAGGGTTCTTCGAAGAAGAAGGAATTAAGATTAAGACGATTATGGGGAGTAACGGAGGGGGGACAACGGTTCGAAACGTTCTTTCTGGGAAGTTACCCTTTGGGGAGGTTTCCACTGCAGCTGCTATTCAATCCTATCTTGCCGGAGCCCCCATTAAGATTATTGGAGGCGGAGTGCAAAGTGTTAACGATATTGTCTATTTAACACGCAAAGATGCTTCATTTAACAAACCAGAGGATTTCATAGGACATAAATGGGGCTATACTTCGCCAGGTTCTGTGACGGAAACGGTATCCCAATTAATTTTTAAATCACTTGGCATTGATAAAGAAAAGGTGAAAATGGTAGCAACAGGTGGAATTAACGAAGGTCTTACATTACTTGAGAAAGGGGAAGTAGATTCCTCTCTAATGCTTGATCCGGCGTATTCAGTCGATAAAGATAAATGGAAAACCTTATTCAGGGTTTCAGAATACGTTCCTCATTTTCAACAAAGCGTAATAGTGACCAGTCCACAAATTATCAAGGAAAATCCTGATCTTGTAGAACGATTTTTAAAAGCTTATAGAAAATCTGTAGAGTGGGTTTATAACAATCCGGAAGAAGCAGCTAAGATTTTTGCTAAATCTGCTGAGATAAATGACAGCGCTTCCGTGGAAGCTGTTAAAGCAATGGCTTCAATCAAGCATTGGAGTTCTTCCATACAGGAGGAATCGTTGAAGCAGGTCTTAATTGGAATGCAATCTGTCGGAACATTAAAAAACCCTGAAGATATTGACTGGAGCGAATTGCTTGATCAGAGATTTTTACCAGAAAACGAGAGATTGAATATTGAAAAATTAAAATAGAATTAAGGCGATGGGAAGCTCCCTTATAAGCAATAAGGGCCTTCCCTGCCTTATATTTATTCTCTTCCAAAGTGTAAAACGAAAAGGAGGAATAGCATTGTCTGTACCTTTATTAGCTGTGGAGAATGTTACAAAGACATATAACAATGATTCTCATGAGGTTGTGGCTTTAAAAAACATTTCTCTGTCTGTTGAAAAGGGACAGTTCGTATCTATTGTTGGACCGAGTGGTTGTGGAAAGACAACGTTGTTAGAGATTCTATGCGGATTGCGTACTCCATCGAGTGGTGCCGTGAAGATCAAGGGAGAAACGATAACCGGGCCACATAAGTCAATTGGGATTGTGTTTCAAGAAGAATCAACGTTTCCCTGGAGAACTGTATTAGAGAATGTAGAATTCGGATTACAAATGCAGGGGGTTGGAAAAAGTGAACGAAGAGAAAAAGCTCGTCGGATGATTGCGATGGTTGGATTGTCTGGATTTGAACATGCATATCCTTATCAGTTGTCGGGAGGTATGAAACAACGTGTAGCAATTGCGAGAACCTTAGTCACTGAACCAGAAATCGTGGTTATGGATGAACCTTTTGGTGCATTGGATGAACAAACACGGCTCATACTAGGAGGAGAGTTACTAAAAATTGTTGAGCAAACTAAAGCTACGGTTGTATTAGTTACACATAGTATTCAAGAGGCGGCTCTATTATCCGATTTGATCGTTGTTCTCTCTGCCAGACCTGGACGTATTAAGGAGTTAATTCGAAGTCCCCTTCCAAAGCCGCGGGACGCCACTATCTTAACTACACCGGAGTTTGCTAATATTACACAGCGTATTTGGTCCAGTTTAGAGGAAGAAGCACTGATGTTCGGTAAGGGAAACTAGTTTTAGAATAAAAAGGTGATTTCAATGAAAAAGGAAAACATACTTCAGATCGTAATTGTTGTTAGTCTCCTAACTTTGTACGAAATCGCTACACGTATAGGTTGGTTAAATTCATTTACTTTTATTCCTTTCACTGAGATGGTTAAATCCACAGTTCACTTTTTGGTCAGCCCTGATTTTTTATGGGAGCATATATGGCCAACATTTATTGAGATAATCATTAGTTTTATTGGTGCAGCTATTTTAGGTGTAAGCATAGGCCTGTTGCTATGGCGGTCTGATTTCATGCACCATACGTTTCAGCCCTATTTGTTACTCTTCTATGCTGTACCATTCTTCGCCATATACCCAATTTTTATCACTTTATTTGGAACTGGTCCATTACCAGTAATCACGGTAGGTATGCTTTTTTCTATGCCAGCGGTTATTAGTAATACAGCCATTGGATTTAGGGAGACAAGAAGAGTGCTTATCAAATACGGAAAATCTCTAAACTTATCGTTTTCAAAGATGTTGTTATATATCTATTTTCCCTCTGCATGGCCCTATATCTTTTCAGGTTTAAAACTAGCGACGGCTTACTCAATCATAGGTGTCGTAGCGACCGAGTTCATATTATCGGCTAGAGGAATAGGCTACAGCATATCCTATGCTTATAACAACTTTGACTTATATGGTATGTACGGTGGAATTTTGCTGGTAATTTTAATCTCATTATTTTCTAACACCATCCTTGGTTATATAGAAAGCCGCCTGTTCAAACGTCATTCCTAGAGTGTCTTTGATGGAGGAGGAATCATGATAAAAGCCGATAACAGTTTGAAATGGCGTTATGAAGTTGGAAGGTATCTTGTTCCACTGGTTTTGATATTTTTGTGGGAAGTTACCTATTGGTTTGTCGGTGAGCCGGCAATGGGGTCCCCATGGCAAAGTGTCGCTGACATTTTTAACAACTACGTTGAGTGGATGCCTGATGTTGGAGAAACTTTATTGGCTCTATTTATTTCGTTTTTGATTTCAGCTATTTTAGGAAGTATTTTAGGATTCTTTATTGGCTTAAGTGGTTTTTGGACGCGGACTCTGAGTCCTTTGATAATAGGTTTGTATTCTATTCCAAAGGTGACTTTATATCCAATTTTTCTGTTGATTTTTGGGTTAACTATTCATGGAAGGATTGCCTTTTCTGTATTCCATGGCATTTTTCCAATTCTGATCATGTGTATGCAGGCTACAAGGATGATTCCCGATACCTATCTCAAGGTGGCGAAAGTTTATCAATTAAGCTTTTTCCAAAAGGCTCGTATGATTCTGATTCCTGCCATTATGCCACAACTGGTTGCTGGACTACGAATGGGATTTAGCCTATGCTTCCTTGGCTTAATAATTGCTGAAATGTTTGCTTCCAGCAAGGGTATGGGATTTAGATTGATGCACTACATGTCATTGAACAGAACTTCATCTATTCTGGCGTTAATTTTGATCATTATATTTGTAGCATTTTTCTGTACTTTCTTATTCCTAATCTGGCAGGAACGGGTGGAGAGAAAGATCGGGAAATCTAAAGCTATAACTTCCTAACTTTGCTTAGTTAAGGCTAAGAGAAACTTTTTTCTAATTGATGAGTTGGCTGGAGCAGAAAATAAATAGAAACAGTTTAAGCACTCCATTTATGGGAAGAAGTATCTGTATGAGATGTTGGTATTACTGGTCGATCAGTGAATTATTGCAATGGAGTGATGTTTATGAAACAGGAGCTTCAACAGATTTATAAAGATGCTGGATTTACAGGAATGTTGCCAATTGGAAAAAAACCAGGGATCCTAGTTATTGATTTTCAGATTGGTTTTACTGATCCTTCAAAGTCACCTCTAGCAAGTGACTTTTCATCTGAAGTGGTGCAAACTACGCGCATTTTAAAAAAAGCCAGAGATAAAAAAATACCTATTTTCTTTGTAGGAGTTGGCTACAACAATATCAGGGAAGGAGGAATTTTTATACGTAAAATACCTTCATTGCAACAATTCATAATAGGCTCGCCATTAGTGGAATTAGATCCAAGATTGGAAAGAAGGCCTGATGAACCGTTTCTTATTAAAAAATATGCTTCGGCCTTTGCAGGTACTTCACTTGCTTCACTATTGGCGTCTGAGGGAGTAGATACATTATTTGTGACAGGGGTGACAACTAGCGGATGTGTACGTGCAAGTGTAGTCGATGCTATCCAATATGGTTTTGCACCTTTTGTGGTTAGTGATGCAGTAGGTGATAGGGCTGATGCTCCACATGAGAGCAATTTATTTGATATGGCATCAAAATATGGGGAAATTACCAACACTGAGAATGTTTTGTCTTATTTGTCTGAATTTTGAATCTATTATCGAGGAGGTAATAGAAGATGTACAGGGTAGCGGTCGATGTAGGAGGGACTTTTACTGACGTTGTTTTGCAAAATGAGGAAACAGGTGAGATTTTCGTTACAAAGGTACCTTCCACTCCATCTGATCAATCAATCGGTCTGATGGAAGGCATACTTAAAATCTGTAAGGAAGTGGGTATTAGTTTATCTGATATTAGGACGATTATACATGGCACCACGGTTGCTACTAATGCGGTTTTAGAAGGCAAGGGAGCAAAAGTTGGATTAATAACAACTTCTGGTTTTGAGCAAATTTTGCATGTTGCCCGTTCTTGGACACCTGCCCCCGTTAGTGCTTGGATTGGCTTTCTTAAACCTGATCCGCTTGCGGATTTGACTAATACTCGTGGCGCATTAGAACGGATTAGTGCACGTGGTGAAATAATACGGGAACTTGATGAAAATCATATCCGTCGTCAGATTCAAGAACTATATGAAAAAGATGTTGAAAGTTTAACGGTTAGTCTAATTAATTCCTACGCGAATCCGGTGCATGAGCAACGAATTCGAGAGATTGCGACAGAGATAAATCCGAACATTCCTGTATCCATTTCTTATGATATTTTGCCTGAATTTCGTGAGTATGAACGAACGTTAACGACTGTTATGAACTCTTATGTTCGTCCACCCATGCAAAGATATTTGGAAAATATTGAAAACAAGTTAAAGGAAAATCATATGCATAGCCGTGTCAGCATTGTACGATCAGATGGCGGATTAATGAGTATTTCAGCAGCTGCCACACGTCCTGTGCACACAATGCTGTCCGGCCCATCAGGTGGAGTGACTGCTTCAGCTATGATCGGTGTGCAGGCTGGGTTCAGAAACGTAATATCTTTCGACATGGGTGGGACATCTACGGATGTAGCGTTGACGTATGATGGTAAGCCTAGGGTCTCAAGAGAAACCAAGGTTGGAGTCTTTCCAGTAAAAGCCCCTTCACTTGAGGTTGTAAGTATTGGAGCAGGAGGGGGATCAATTGCCCACGTTCCTCCAACTGGCGCACTGCGTGTCGGGCCACAAAGTGCCGGAGCAGAGCCTGGACCGGCATGTTATGGTCGAGGTGGAGAAGAACCGACCGTAACGGATGCAAACGTAGTGTTGGGATATCTTCCACCTAGTTTAGTAGGTGGCGAAATGAAGCTTGATGTGGAAGCATCATTCAAAGTGGTTAGTAAGATTGCTGAGCAGTTGGGCATTGATGTGTATCGTGCAGCAAAAGGTATTTACGATATTGTCAATGAAAACATGTACGGTGCAATTCGAGTTGTATCAGTTGAAAAGGGCTATGATCCCCGTGAGTTTGCTCTAATTGCGTTAGGTGGGGCAGGTCCACTTCATGCAAACGCATTGGGACGTTTATCAGGTTCGTTTCCTGTCATCATTCCGCCAACTCCTGGGGTTTTGTCTGCACTAGGCTTCTTACAATCAGACATTCGCAACGAGTACTCGAAAACATTCATTCGGACTTTGAGTCAGCTCGATGTGTACACACTAATAAATGAATTGGATGTACTTGGAAAAGAAGCGGAAGAGTGGCTTATTCAGGAATCGGTGCCTAAAGATCGACAAACAGTGATTTTTGAAGTAGATGTGCGTTATTTCCGACAAGGTTATGAAATTCCGATCCAAGTTAATAAACAGAATCTAATCGAAAATGGTCTTGGAATACTGAAAGAGCAATTCGATGAGATTCATGAGAAAATTTACGGATTTAAGATGGATATTGAGCTTGAAATTGTCAACCTTAGAGCAATTGCTATAGGTAAGGTTGCTTCTCCATCATTGCCATTCAGTGAGCCTGGTGAAGAGGATGCGTCACATGCCTTGATCGATATAGAGCACAAAGCATTTTTCGATGGTCAGTTTTTACGTACCCCATTATATGACCGGTCATTATTAAAACCAAATAATAAGATTTTAGGACCAGCAATCATCATTCAAAAAGATAGCACAACATTAGTTTTACCAGGTTGTGTAGCAAGAGTGGATAGCCATATGAACCTTTTGATCACAGAGGAGGTTTAAAAATGGGGAAGATTGATTCTATTACAGTCGATATTATTGAGAATGCGTTGAAAAATATCAAGGAAGAGATGGATGTAACTTTGTTTCGCTCAGCAATGTCCCCAGTGATTCGCGAGCAGCATGACTGTTTTCCGATGATTACTGATCCGGATGGAAAGATGGTTGTTGGCAACTTTGGTTCCCATGTACCAGAAGTGGTGGCTCAGTTTACTGAAGGGTTACATGAAGGAGATGTTATTTTTTTAAGCGATCCGTATAGTTGTGGAGGATCAATTTCACACATAAATGACTGGATGATTATTATCCCTATTTTCTATCAGGGGCAGTTGGTTGGTTATGCATCGATGTTTGGTCATGTAATGGATGTTGGTGGTCCAGTTCCGTCAAGTATGCCTGTAACAGCAACAACAATCTTTGGTGAAGGTGTTCGTTTTCCTCCCGTTAAACTATTTGAAAAAGGACGTCTAAATGAAGCAATCATAAAGATTTTGAAAGCGAACACACGCACACCAGTTGAGAATTATAGCGATTTGATGGCTATTGTGGCTGCTTGTAGAACCGCAGAAAAAAGGGTTCAAGAGCTTTGTGAACGTTTTGGGCCAGAAGTATATCTTGAAGGTTTGCAAGCATTGCTTGAGCGTACTAATCGCATGATGAGAAATTTGATTCAAAACTTCCTTCCAACCGAACCGGTGTCTTTTGAAGATTACATTGATGATGATGGTTTAGGTAACGGACCATTCAAAATGAAACTCACTATTTGGCGTGAAGGGTATCAGGCATATTTTGACTGGACTGGAACCGATCCTCAGGCACCAGGGCCGGTGAATTATTATCTCAGCGATAATATGTTTAAGATGTTCATCGGTGCTTTCCTAATATCAGTATTTGACCCAGCAATCATGTTCAACGATGGATTTTATGATCTACTGCATATTAAAACACCAAAAGGGAGCTTACTTCGTCCTGATTTTCCAGCAGCACTTGGTTGTCGTACTCATGTGTTAAGTCGTTTATTTGATGTCTTAAGTGGTGCATTATCAATAAATACTCCACAAAACAGCCCGGCAGCGGGTTATGGAACGAGTCCGTATTTTATCTATTCTGGAAAAGATGAACACAATCGTGAATTTCATCTGATGGAAGTCATGTATGGTGGACTTCCGGGCAGGCCATTTGCTGATGGGCTCGATGGACATTCTTGGTGGCCAGCGTTTGTTAATATTCCTACTGAATATCTAGAAACCTATTATCCGTTAAGAGTCGAATACTATAGAACGGGAATTGACTCTGGAGGAGCGGGGAAATATCGTGGTGGCAATTGTAATGAAAAATTGTATACTTGCCTAGCCAAAGGAACAGTATCAATTCATGATGATCGTGCTAAACTCCAGCCTTGGGGGATCAATGGAGGGGAGCCAGGATCTACTTCTTACAAGGTATTGATTCGTAAGGATGGTACACGCATTCCACTTGAGTCTAAGCTCGATAACATATTGGTTGAACCTGGGGATCAAATCCTGTTTGTTACTGCTGGTAGTGGTGGTTGGGGGGACCCGTTGGAACGCGATCCTGAAAGAGTAAGACTGGATGTGGCTAGAGGTTTGGTAAGCTTGAAAAAAGCAAGGAAATCGTATGGTGTTGTAATTGACCCAGATACGTTAGAAATAAATGAACAGGCGACTGAATTTCTTAGGGAAGAAATGCGGAAAAATAGGGACCGATTGGAAGCGTTTAATTTCGGCAACCGTGAAGAATTGGTTAAAAATAGAAAAGTAGCACAAAAAAGTTAAAAAACAATAAAAACAGCATGTAATTCTTTGATGATATTAACCATATTCCTCTGACTTCTATATATATTCGGAATGATGTTTGCGAACAAGATAATCAAGTATGAAAGAGGACATATCAAGGAGGTTATATAAAATGGCTGAAAATCTCCCTTTAAGTGGCATCCGTGTGTTGGAAGTAGGAACTTTACTAGCTGGGCCTTTCTCCGGGAGATTGTTAGGTGATTTTGGCGCGGAAATCATTAAGATAGAGCCGCCGGACAAACCGGATCCGATGCGACAATGGGGACAACAAAAGGACGGACACGGATTATGGTGGCCCATTCAATCAAGGAATAAAAAATCTATCACATTGAATTTACGTGAGAAACGAGGCCAAGAAATATTTCTAGAGATGGTAAAGAAATCTGATATTGTAATAGAAAATTTTCGCCCGGGGACGATGGAAAAATGGAATTTGTCATATGAACGGTTAAGGGAAGCTAATAGACGAATAATTATGGTCCGGACATCTGGATTTGGACAGACAGGCCCATATAAACAAAGAGCAGGTTTTGGAAGTATTGGTGAAGCCATGGGAGGACTTCGCTATGTTACCGGGTTTCCTGATCGCCCCCCAACACGTATAGGCATTAGTATTGGTGATACGCTAGCAGCTATGTTTGCGACCATTGGCGCTTTGATCGCTCTGCATGAGAGAGAGAAATCGGGTGAAGGACAGGTCGTTGATACAGCTCTTTATGAGGCTGTGTTTGCTGTAATGGAAAGTATAGTCCCTGATTATTTGTTAGCAGGGTATATACGTGAAAGAATGGGCAATATTTTGCCTAATGTAGCTCCTTCTAATATTTATCTCACAAAGGACAACACTTATGTTGTGATAGGGGCCAACGCAGATAATGTTTTCCGACGTTTATGTGAAGCCATGGGGCGTGAAGAATTGGCTGATGACCCTAAGTTTAATAATCACCATGCTCGTGCCGAAAATATGCGTGAGTTAGATCTTTTGATTGAAGAGTGGACTAAACAACATACAGCTGATGATTGTCTAAGGATCTTGGAAGAAAGAGGAGTTCCATCAGGAAAAATTTACAGCGCTAAGGATATTGTTAATGACCCGCACTATCTTGCGCGTGAAATGATTGTAAATATCGAACATCCAATATTTGGTGAATTCCCAATGCCAGGCATTGTACCGAAGTTGAGCCGGACCCCTGGTAGTATTCGTCAACCTGGTGCGGAGATGATGGGGAAACATAATGAAGAGGTATATGGGAAGCTTCTTGGTTACACTAAAGAAACTTTAGAGATGTTAAGGAAAGAGAATATTATCTAGGATAATTAAAGAAATTAAGAGAGGAACGATGTGAAAATGATTCACATATGTGAGGTAGGACCGCGTGATGGTTTGCAAAATGAAAAAAGACATTTATCAGTTCAACAGAGAATAGAGCTGATTGAGAGATTAATGGATAGTGGCATCAAGAAGATTGAAGCGGTTTCTTTTGTTAACCCAAAAGTGGTACCTCAAATGAGTCATCCTGAAGAAGTATTGGAAGGAATAAACAGAAAGAAAGGCGTTGTAATTGCGGGTTTAGTGCTTAACCCAAAAGGGCTTGAACGAGCATTGGATACAGAGTTAGATGTAATTCATTTTACTTTGGCTGTCTCTGATGCGTTTAATCTGAAAAATGCTAGAAGAACAGTGGAACAGTCAACGGCGGAAATTGAGGATATGATTCGTACAGTAACTGTACAGGGAAAGCCGTGTGTAGCTATATTAGGAACCGCATTTGGATGTCCATTTGAGGGATCTATATCGGAAGATAGAGTTCTGGAAATTTCGGAGAAATTTATTAAAGCAGGTTGCCGGAGTATTACATTAGCCGATACAACAGGTTTAGCAAATCCTCTTCAAGTTAAAAATCTAGTAACCCGTTTTTTTGAAACATTTGGTGAAAATTTTGAGTTAGGGTTGCACTTTCATAACACTAGGGGTTTAGGAATATCCAATGTTTTCGCAGGCTATGAGTCCGGTGTAAGACATTTTGATTCATCTGTAGGAGGTACTGGTGGTTGTCCTTTTGCTCCTAAGGCAGTTGGTAATGTTTGTACAGAAGATATAGTAAACATGTTCCATTCGATGGGAATTGAAACAGGTATTAACTTAGAGCAACTTGTTAGTACAGCTCTTTGGTTAGAGCGGCAACTTGATCGCAGGTTAGATGGGATGATGATGAAATTAAAATAGAAAACTATCGAGATATAGATGCTCCTGACACAGATAATGGTGGCTTTTGTAGGTCGCGGTTTAGCTCCATTATTTAAAGATTTAATATTTTATGGTCATTGGATCGACTGTATGTTGACCGAACGACGCCGCTCCCAGATCCATGTGTGGATCTAGGAAGTGGGTCGTTGTTCGGTTCTCCCTCGCACTAGGGCGTAACGGAGGCAAGATGCAGGCTTACTTTCAACATTCATAGATTGGTTCGATAATAAAAACGGGTTAAGAGAAATAATCAGGAGGGGGATGTATGCCTAAGACACTATTTGACAAACTATGGGAAAGGCATGTAATTATTGAAAAACCGGATCAACCTTCTCTGATTTATATTGACTTGCATTTGATACACGAGGTCACTTCGCCTCAGGCATTCGAGGGCCTTCGTTTATCTGGTAGAAAGGTAAGACGACCAGATCTTACATTTGCTACAATGGACCATAATATTCCCACTATTAACCGTTCCTTATCAAGTGCTGATGAAATTGCGGCTAAGCAAATTGAAACGCTAATTAAAAACTGTGAGGAATTTGGAATTCACTTGTATGACATGAATGATCCCAATAATGGTATAGTACATGTCATTGGGCCAGAATTAGGCCTTACCACACCTGGAAAAACTATAGTTTGCGGTGACAGTCATACTTCAACGCATGGTGCATTTGGATCCTGGGCTTTTGGTATTGGAACAAGTGAAATTGAGCATGTTTTGGCTACTCAGACGTTGTGGCAGAAGAAGCCGAAGACGATGGAAGTCCGTCTCCAAGGTAAAATTCCGCTTGGTGTAACAGCTAAGGATATTATATTGGGATTAATACAAAAGATCGGTACAGCTGGTGGAACAGGATACGTAATTGAGTTTACAGGACCTATAATAAAGGAATTGTCTATGGATGAAAGAATGACTATTTGTAATATGGCGATCGAGGCAGGGGCTAGAGCGGGGATAATAGCTCCTGATGAGACAACATTCTCTTATCTAAAGGGGCGTCCCTTCGCTCCTAAGGGAGATGAGTGGGAGACTGCTGTCGCTGATTGGAAAACGCTATGTAGTGATTCAGATGCTATTTATGATGAGATTGTTGAGCTCAATGTATCGAATTTAGCTCCATTTATAACTTGGGGAACTAATCCTGGAATGTTAGTTCAAGTGAATGAAAATGTTCCTTCTCCTGATGATTTTGCTAATCCAGTAGATCGTAAAGCGGTAGAGAAGGCATTGGCTTATATGGGATTAAAGCCGGGTACGCCTATACAGGATATTACTATTGATCGAGTATTTATTGGATCATGTACTAATTCGCGGATTGAAGACTTACGTCAAGCTGCAGGGATAGTCAAAGCAGTCGGAAAAAAGGTTGCCCCCGGTGTTCGCGCATTAGTGGTTCCAGGGTCTTATCGTGTTAAACGTCAAGCGGAGGCAGAGGGATTGGATGAGATTTTTAAAGAGGCTGGATTCGAATGGAGAGAGCCTGGATGTAGTATGTGTTTAGGAATGAATTCAGATATTCTTGCCCCCGGGGAGCGATGTGCATCGACCTCAAACCGGAATTTTGAAGGGCGTCAAGGAAAAGGAGGGCGTACTCATCTTGTTAGCCCGGCTATGGCTGCTGCCGCTGCACTAGAAGGACGATTTGTAGATATCCGGAAATGGAATCTCAATTTAAGGGAGATGTTAACCCAATGAAGCCTTTTGTTCGTCATAAGGGATTGGTAGCCCCATTGGATCGACCTAATGTAGATACTGATGCGATTCTTCCAAAGGAATTTTTGAAAAGGGTTGAAAGGAATGGATTTGGCCGTTTCTTATTTCATGATTGGCGCTTTTTAGAAAATGGAGACTTGAATCCTGATTTCATTCTTAATCAGCCGATTTATCGGGAGGCTAGTATTCTTTTAACTAGGGATAATTTTGGTTGCGGTTCTTCGCGTGAGCATGCCCCTTGGGCTTTGTTAGATTACGGATTTCGAGTTATTATCGCTCCTTCTTTTGCGGAAATTTTCTACAACAATTCCTTGAAAAATGGCATTTTACTCGTTACTTTGGGAACTAAAAAGGTTGATCAGTTATTCCGACGATGTTTGGCCTATGAAAGATATCAATTAGAGGTAGACTTGGAGTCATGCACAATTAAAGATGAATATGGTTTAGTTTTTGATTTTAATATTGATCCGTTTCATAAAGAAACATTAATTAAAGGCCTCGATGATATCGGTCGTACACTTCAATATGAAATAGAGATTGCGGAGTACGAGAAAAAAAGGCCAAGTTATCTGAACCCTAAAATGTCACATGGTTATTATTAAACCAGCTAGAAGCTGGTTTTTTTGTGGGATTGAAATTATTCTCTATTATGTAGTATTGATTCTGTATTGTGCTGACTGAGATAGGAGGAATATATATTCTTAAATTTTGTATTCCCACGAATTATTCCGAATGGATTTGAAGGAATCTAGAAAATAACGTAGAATAAATAATATAAACAAAAGAAGAAATAAACCTTGGAAGAAAGGAAGGTGATATAAGTGCCCATCACCATCACCATGGGCATCCAGAAAGGCGGATGCGGAAAGTCCACGACAACCGGAGTCCTCGCCTATCTGCTGAGCAGGGACGGATACAGGGTTTTGGCCGTCGACATGGACTCGCAGGGGAATTTGACAGAGCTTCTTTCGCGGAAGCCATCCAACGAGTTCACGGAGAAATCCGTTCTCGAAGCGATGCAGGAGAGAAATCCGGAGCCGTACATAGTCAAGATCCACAACAAGTTGGACCTGCTTCCGGCCAACAACTTCCTGGCCACGTTCCCCCGCTGGATTTACACAGGGGAGACGTACCTTGGAAAATATATCAGGTACAAGGGAAAGCCGACCTTGATACTGGACGATACGTTGGACAAGATCCGGCATCGTTACGATTTCATTGTCATCGACACGCCGCCTTCGTTGAGCGAACAGACGACAAACGCCTTGTGCGCAAGCCAGTATGTCATCATGATGTTCGAGTGCTCCAATTGGTGCTACTCGGCGGTCCCGAATTTTATGGAATCCGTCGAGGGGGCGAGGGTGCACGGGCGGCACAATACAAGGCTGCTAGGCATTCTGAGAACCATGAACGACGTCCGCCGCAGCGACGCGAAGGCGTTCAATGAAATGATCGAGGAAGATTATCCAAACGAGGTGTTCAAAACGATCATCACCCGCAAGGCGCCGATCGGCCGCCTGTCGCTCTACGGCTTCGAGGAAAACAATGAATTGAACCAGGCGCTGGAACAGTATGAAAACTTCTATAAGGAGATGATGGAGCGTGTCCAAAGTAGATGACATCAAAAACATGAAGCGCCAGCAAAAAGTCATCACGCCTACGCAAGTGCTGACCGATCCTGTCGGCGAGGAAAACAATACATCTTTAAACGAATACAACAATCAACCAAGAAAGGAAGATAAGAAAGTGGAAAGAAAGCGTGTTTCCTTCGATATTCGGACGGACCTGCACAAAGAGTTGAAGATGCAGTCGATTTTGCAGGAGAAGAATATCTATCTGTTGATTGAGGAAGCAGTGGAAAAATATTTGAATGAGCTCAAGAAGGGAGCCGAGTGAAGGCTTTAATTGAATTGCTGTTGTTTTTTTCAAAAATCCTCTATAATGTACTGACACGTTGATAATTCTTTCGCCACGGAGGTAATACAATGATTTTTCGCAAAGGAGAACTCTTCAGCGGTCCTGGAGGCCTTGCTTTAGGAGCCAAAATGGCGAGGGTGGTCGCTGCTGATGGCGAAGAGTTCCGCATTGAGCATGTTTGGGCCAATGACTACAACGAATCGGCATGCAGGACGTATCGACGGAATATCTGCGGCGATCCAGACGATCCATCCGTCATTGCATGCGATGTAAGGGAGCTTGACATTGAGCAGCTTCCCAGAATAGACGCATTATCGTTCGGTTTTCCATGCAATGACTACAGTGTTGTAGGAGAACACAAAGGAATGGATGGAGAGTATGGACCTTTATACACATATGGGGTCAAGGTCCTTAATATTCACCAACCAAAGTTTTTTGTGGCCGAAAACGTGGGCGGCCTGCAAAGCGCCAACGAGGGCCGTGCATTCATGCAGATTCTGAAAGAATTGTCCGAGGCCGGCAGAGGCTATGACATCGTGCCGCATCTATATAAATTTGAGGAATACGGCGTTCCTCAGATGAGGCATCGAATTATCATAGTCGGCATCAGAAAGGACCTGAATTTGAAGTTTAAAGTTCCCGCGCCGACTACTCCCGACAAGTATGTGACGGCGAAGGAGGCGATCACCAATCCGCCGATCCCAGACGGAGCCCCCAACCACGAGTTTACGCGCCATAACGCAAAAACAGTGGAAATGCTTAAACACATACCGCCGGGCGAGAACGCATGGTATGAAGGGATACCTGAGGAGCTGCGCTTGAATGTAAAAAAAGCAAGGCTGAGCCAAATCTACAGAAGGCTGCATCCCGACCAGCCCTCCTACACTGTTACAGGGAGCGGCGGCGGCGGAACACACGTATATCATTGGGAGGAGCCGCGGGCTCTCACAAACAGGGAAAGGGCGAGGCTTCAGACATTCCCGGATGATTTTGTGTTTGAGGGGACGAAGGAAAATGTCAGGCAGCAAATCGGCATGGCAGTTCCTCCGAAAGGAGCAAAGATCATCTTTGAAGCCATTTTGAAGACGTTCGCTGGCATTCCGTATGAATGCGTTGAACCTAAATGGGATGTTGAGGAATTGTTTGGAACGGAGCAATTGGCCATTCCAGAGCTTGTGTAGAAGGGCGGAGGGAAAAATCCCTCGCCCTAGTTTGTCTCTTTTAATTCTCGAAGCAGAGCTTCGAGCGACTTGTATCCTTTGTTTTTGACAGCCTTGACAAACAGTTCGGCGCGGTCTTCCAATGGCACATCGTTCTCAATGCAATAATCAAGGAAGCCGAGCAAGGTTCTGGCTGTGACTAAAAATCCGCTGATGGGATTTCCGGTGATTCTCTTGGCTTTGTCCGATATCTTTTCCAGGTTGCGCTCCCCGCTGAAGTCGTTTGCGGTCACATAGCCGAAAAACGTCAGCTCTTTGCCTTCATATCCCGTGTAATTGGGGATGTATTCAGACGCCATATGTGAAGCCAAGGAAGAGGACAGTGGGAACTTTCCTGTATAGTTTTTGGCGTCAATGATGCCGAATTTGCTTCCTCCATACCCGGCGATGATTTCGATTTCTGTTCTTTCCCCGTTCTTGGCTTTGGGGCGCATTGCAACGTCAAACCCCAGCGCGCTGAATATTTGGCCGGTCTTGTCTTCAAACGCCAAGTTGTCTTTTTCATTCAAGTAGGCCTCTACAAAATCGGAGTTGATCCCTTCAAAATCGTCCTTGCTTTCCACTATCTCATGAATGACCTTTTCAATGTCTCTAGGCGATAAATATTTTTGGAGGGCCCCGGCGATTTCCTCTTTCGACATCGATTCTATGGATGGAAATTGTGCAAGGATCCTCTCTGCTTTCGCCCGAAGCTTGCTGGAGTTTGCAGCTGGTTTTATATTGCCGTATCTGCTGGCCTTGTAGCTGTCGACATCCAAGCCGCTGTTTTCCGCCATGCGCTCGAGCGATATCATGTACCGTGTGTTGAATGGGTAGCGTTTTTCGATTTCAGCGATTTCCTGCTTAATTTCGTTGATCTTGGAAGAGTCGCCTTTCAAGGCCTTGCCGCGAATGTACTCGACCAATCCTGTGTAATCGCTGATGAGCATAAAAGTGTGGGCCACGTCGGAGTGGGCTTCGTAAAAGTCCCTCGCCCCTTTGTCTGATCTTTCCCTATGGTCGAACTTGGCGGCGATGTCTTGTTTCATTTCTTCTCTTTCGCGAGGGCCGGCTTTTCGGAAAGCCAATATTTTATGCACGATTTCATCCAGCTGCGAGTCCTTTTGGGCTGTCATGGCAAAATAAGTGATTTCCTCTTTTGTTACATAAAAGTCCAATCTTTCGTCATTTGCTAATTTGATCAGAAACAGGACAGGACGAATTCGAAACCCTTCATCGAATTTTGGGCGGAATCCCGGTTCGAGAAAATAGGCGTTTGGATATTGGAGCGTCAAGACTTGTTTTCTTGTGTTTTCGTACACCTTTTCTCCTTGGATGAGCTTTTCTCCGACCTTTGTAAGGCGAATATATCCGTCATCATCTACATAGCAATAGGAGAAGGTTTTGAGCATGGCCATCCATGTGCGTCCTCCGGAGCCGTCATGGCTTACGTTGTTTCTTTTGATCCCCATATTGGCGAGCTCTTCTTCATACCGTTTATGGACTTCTCTATTTCCCGCCCATTTCAGCCTGAAATCATCCGTCGCCTTCTGCAAAGCCAGCAATGCCTCCTGATGGAAGCGGGGGTCTCTTTCCGGACGCGTAATAAACCATACCTTTCTGGTGTTTTTCTTATTCATGTTCGAGCATCTCCTTTATTTCCGCGTAGATGTCTCTCTCTTCGATTGTAAATGGATCGACTTTTTTGGACTGGGTGGTGGAAAAGTAAAAGTCCAGCGACTTGAAAAACTCCTTGTTTTCCTTGATCAATTCAGTGATGTCGGCATCTGAAATTTGGTTGAGGATGCTTACGGCTTTCTCAATTTCATTGTCGATTAGAATTTTGGAATAAATGGAAATCTTATTTTCCCCGATAATCTGCTCCGCTGCGTGCACATAACGGATTATGGTGGCCACAGACGGGACCGACATTTCGTTGATGATTTTATTGAAGGCGTTGTCGGGAGCGCCAATATATCGGCTGATTTCCCGGTTTGCAATCCGATGTTGGGATAAAAATCTGTTGAAGTTGTCCATCACTTTCCTGCTTATAATTTTGCTTAGTATTTTTTGCAATAAATTTTTGTTCCTCTTGGAATTATCAAGCAAAAAATTCCTCTCCCTCCTCCAATTAACATCATAGTTTTTATCTTTGTATAATACATAAACCTTATAAGGTTATAATTTTTTACAAATAAAAAAACGCTTGCTGCATCCAAGCGCTCATCCATCCATGGCTTGATCAATAAAATTCTTTATTTGCTTTATTGTTTGATCAAAATCCTGTTTTAAATCGTGTTCCCACACCCTCAAGCAATTCCAGCCCATTTTTCTATAATATTCGTTGACTTCTTGATCCCTCTTTTTGTTTCTCAAGAGCTTTTTTTTCCAATATTCTCTATTGCTTTCAGGCATATTCCCGTGCAGTGGACATCCGTGCCAGAAACATGAATCAATGAAGATGGCGACTTTATACTTTTTGATGGAGATATCAGGTTTCCCAAGGAGGGTCTTGTCGTTCTTTCTAAACCGATATCCTTCCCTCCAGAGGGCTTTTGAGACCGTATCTTCCAACCGCGAACGCGACTTTATGGCTTTCATGGTCTTGGAACGTTGCTCTTTGGTAAGATTGTCGCTCAAATGGATCACCCCAGTCAGCGAAGCCTTTCAGAAGCGTATATTTACTACTGATTATATCAGATAAACGAAATCCGCGCCGGCCTGTCCGCGGATGCCGCTTGCAAGCAGGACCATCCATAGCCATGCGGAGCGTGGCCGAAGAAGCCAATGCATTGCACCGCCGCTTGAAACAAAGAATCATCAAACGAATAAGTGATGATAACAATAATGGAGTATACGTTAAAACAATTAAAACAATAAATAAACGTTTATTTCATCTTTTCTTCCAACAAACAAAAGTTTCGTGGTTCGCACGAAGATTCCATTTCCGCGCCGGTCTTCCCG
>NZ_JAEIGB010000030.1:0-24995 GCF_022341265.1 Geobacillus sp. YHL | reverse complement strand
ATAGTTGGTGGTACATCTATTCTAACCAAGGAATCGGGTTCATGTCTCCTTTTTTGTTTAGTTGTAAATTTATGTCAGTGAATTTGCTCATCTACAGGAAAGTATATAAAACAATGAGTTATTATGGATTCAAAGAATATTGTTCGTTCGCACGTGGAGGGATTTGTCGTGTCATCACAACGAAAATCGATCATCCCCGACAACTTTTTATGGGGCGGGGCGGTGACGTCGTTTCAGACGGAAGGGGCGTGGAACGAAGGCGGCAAAGGGCTGTCGATCGTTGATGCGCGCCCGATTCCAAAAGGGCATTCCGACTGGAAAGTGGCGGTCGATTTTTACCATCGCTACAAAGAAGACATCGCTTTGTTCAAGGAGCTCGGCTTTACCGCCTACCGGACGAGCATCGCTTGGACGCGCATTTTTCCGGACGGGGAAGGGGAGCCGAATGAAGCGGGCTTGGCGTTTTATGACGCCGTGTTTGATGAATTGAGAGCGAACGGCATCGAGCCGGTCATTACGCTGTACCATTTTGATTTGCCGCTGGCGTTGGCGAAAACGTACAACGGCTTTGCCTCGCGGAAAGTCGTCGACTTGTTTGAGCGGTACGCGCGCACCATATTTGAGCGTTACCGCGGGAAAGTGAACTATTGGCTGACGTTCAACGAACAAAATTTAGTGCTCGAACAACCGCATTTATGGGGGGCGATCTGCCCGGAAGACGAAGACCCGGAAGCGTTTGCCTACCGCGTCTGTCATAATGTGTTCATCGCCCACGCGAAAGCGGTGAAGGCGCTGCGCGAAATCGCTCCCGAGGCGAAGATCGGCGGGATGGTGACGTATTTGACGACGTATCCGGCGACATGCCGGCCGGAAGACGCTTTGGCGAACGTGCAGGCGAAAGAGCTGTTCATTGATTTCTTCTTTGATGTGTTCGCCCGCGGCGCCTATCCGCGTTATGTGACCAACCGACTTGAGAAAAAAGGAATCTGCCTGCCGCTCGAAGCCGGGGATGAGGAGTTGCTCCGTTCGCAGACGGTCGACTTTTTGTCGTTCAGCTACTATCAAAGCCAAATCGTCCGCCATCAGGAGCAAGATGAGCGGATCATCAAAGGGCTTGAGCCGAATCCCTATTTGCCAAAGACGAAATGGGGCTGGGCGATCGATCCGATCGGTTTGCGGATTGCCTTAAAAGACGTGTATGCCCGTTACGAAATGCCGATTTTCATCACCGAAAACGGCATCGGGCTTGAGGAGGAGCTGAATGAGGACGGCACGGTCGAAGATGATGAGCGGATCGACTATTTGCGCCGCCATATCGAACAAATGAAGATGGCCATGGAAGAAGGGGTCGAGGTGATCGGCTATTTGATGTGGGGGGCGACGGATCTATTAAGCTCGCAAGGGGAGATGCGCAAGCGCTACGGCGTCATTTTCGTCAACCGCGACGACGAGAACTTGCGCGATTTGAAGCGCTATAAGAAAAAAAGTTTTTATTGGTTCCAGCGCGTCATTCGCACGAACGGGGAAGAGCTGTAAAAAGAGGCGGGGAAGCCCCGCCTTTTCACCAGTTCTTTGGACGATCGTGGCGAATGTTCTATCGTTTCAAATATTTGCGAGCCACTTAGTTTTCCTCCCCGTCTTTCAATTCTTTTGCTCCCATCGTACGATATACTTCATCTCGGATTTCCTCAACGGGGCGGAACGGCTGATTGGTTTTGAGAATGCCGATTAATTGTGACAAGCGATATTTCTTCGTGACTTCCACTTTGATTTCCCCATCTTCATTTACAATAAACGTAAGATCGTCGCCTTTAGCAAGGCATAATGTTTTCCTGATTTCAGCAGGAATGACCACTTGCCCTCGGCTAGACAGTTTGCTTGTCGCTTTCATGACGATAGGCGATGGTTGAGCAGAAACATTCCCCTTCTCCATCGAAGCGTTCACTCCTTTCGAGAACGCTTTTTATACTTATGTTTGTGTTGAATCAATCATTAAAAATCGTATGATTTTTTGTCCAGCAAGAAACATGTGTGGTCAGCAACGATATGAGAACGGACGTTGAACGCCCTCTTGCCCCGTTCACACATAGACATGGGGTCTTCTTGAATGAGAATGAAAAAAATCGGTCCCATCAAGGGACCGGCTGTTTTTACGGCTCGCGGTCAAACAGCAAGACGCGCGCCGGAGCGGCGTCGGTGCCGACGAGTTTGAGCGGGGCGGCGACCATGAAATAGCGTCCTTCGGGGACGTCTTTCAGCCGCAGCCCTTCGATGATGATGACGCCGGCCGAAAACAGCGTTTTATGGGTCGGATGGCCTTCTTGCGCTCGCTCAATGCCAAGGGCGTCGATGCCGACGCCGCGGATTTGTTTGTCGGCCAAATAACGAGCCGCGTCTTCGGCGACGAAAATAAACTCAAAGTTAAATGCATCATCAAAGGAGTTTTTCGTTTTAAACAGAACGAAGTCCCCTTCTTGAATGTCAAGATGCGCGATGTCGTCTTTCGTGATCCGGTCGTTGACATCGGTTAAATCGAACAGCTTGCACGGGCCGACGAGGTCGTTCAATGGAATCGTTTCAAACGTCGCCCCGCCTTCGACCATATGGAGGGGCGCGTCAATGTGCGTGCCGGTGTGCACGTCCATGTCAATGCGCGATTCGGTCACATAACCGTTGGTGATCGTTGTGCGTTTCGGCTGTTTTTCTGGTTTGTTTTTATACACGGGCATGCCCTCGTAAATCGGGGCGGTGACGTCATACACCTTCATCGTTCATTCGCTCCTTTGCATGAGGGATAAAGGGGCAAGCGCCCCATGTTGGTTTGTCAAAGAGGACGCGATAGGCGCAACAGGCGGGCCATCGCGTCTTTACGAACGCGGATGCTCGATCGGCCACCAGTGGAAGCCGTCTTTTTTGAGCAGCTCGTCCGCGGCCGCCGGGCCCATGGAGCCAGCCGCGTAGTTCGGAAAGTCGGAAGCTTTTGTGTTCGCCCACACCTCAGAAATTGGGTCGACAAACTGCCATGACGCTGCTACCTCATCCCAATGGGTGAAGTTTGTCGCGTCGCCGCGCATGCAGTCGTACAGCAGCTTTTCGTACGCTTCCGGCGTGTTGATCCCATCGATGCAGTTGTTGCAATAGTCGAGTTGAAATGGAGCTGTTATGGTCGTCGATTCCCCGGTTTTTTTGCCGTTTAAATGAAGGGTGATCCCTTCGTCCGGCTGGATGTGGATGACGAGCAAGTTCGGGGCGATCGTCTCATTCGTCCGGTAATACAAGTTCATCGGTACATCTTTAAATTGGACGACGATTTTCGTCGATTTTTCCGCCATCCGTTTGCCGGTGCGAATGTAAAACGGCACGCCAGCCCAACGGAAGTTGTCGATCAGGAGTTTTCCAGCGACGAACGTTTCCGTGTTCGAGTCCGGATCGACGTTCGGCTCCTCGCGATACGCCGGCACGTTTTTGCCGTGGATCACCCCGCGCCCGTATTGGCCGCGCACGAAATAGCGGTCGACTTCATCGTGCGCAATCGGGCGCAAGGCGCGCAACACTTTCACTTTTTCATGGCGGATGTCATCGGTCGTTAATTTGATCGGCGGTTCCATCGCCAACAGAGCGACCATTTGCAGCATATGGTTTTGCACCATGTCGCGCAGCGCCCCGGAATGGTCGTAGTAGCGGCCGCGGTCTTCGACGCCGAGCGTTTCGCTCGATGTGATTTGAATGTTGGCGATGAACCGGTTGTTCCAAAGCGGCTCGAAAATGGCGTTTGAAAAGCGGATGACCTCGATGTTTTGCACCATTTCTTTGCCGAGGTAATGGTCGATCCGGTAGATTTCCCGCTCGGAAAAGACGCGGCGAATCTCGTCATTCAGCTTCTCGGCGCTCGCCAAGTCATGCCCGAACGGCTTTTCGATGACGAGCCGCTTAAAGCCGTGCGTTTCCGTCAATCCTTCCGACTGCAAGCGGGAAGTAACGGTGCCGAAAAATTCCGGCGCCATCGCCAAATAAAAGATGCGGTTGCCTTCGGTCTTGTATGTGCCGTCGAGCTGTTCGAGGAGCGACTTTAAGCGCTGGTACGACTCGGCTTCCGTCACGTCGAACGGATGGTAATAGAAATGGGAGGTGAATCGGCCGTCGGCGAGCTTTTGGTGAAACGCCGTTTCGACCGAGTCGCGCACATAGTTCCGGAACTCGTCGGCCGACAACGGGCGGCGCGCGACGCCGACGACAGCGAATTGCTCGTTCAAATGCCCTTTTTCATACAGGCGGTAAAGGGACGGAAACAGTTTCCGTTTCGCCAAATCTCCCGTCGCTCCGAAAATGACGATGATCGATTTCGGATTCATGTTGTCCACCGTATGTACCTCGCTTTAGCCAAATTTTTCTCTTCAATGAAACCATTGTAGAGGTTTGCCGGTCGGAACGCAAACACTTTGTTGCGTTCAGGAGGCAAAGCATTTTATGTTCATGAAAGAGCCGGGCGCCAACCCGGCGTTTTTGAGCGCAAAAGAAAGTTGAAAAGCGGTTTTGACATTGGTACGCTAACAACAGGCCATATTGAGCGAGAAAAAGGAGTGAAGCGCGTTGGAACTGTTGTTTTTAGGTACGGGCGCCGGCGTGCCGGCGAAAGAGCGCAATGTATCGTCCGTCGCTTTGCAGCTGCTTGACGAGCGCGGGGCGACATGGCTGTTTGACTGCGGCGAAGCGACGCAGCATCAAATTTTGCATACCGCCATTCGCCCGCGCCGCATTGAGCATATTTTCATCACCCATTTGCATGGCGATCATCTATTCGGCCTGCCTGGGCTGCTTGGCAGCCGTTCGTTTCAAAGCGGCGAAACGCCGCTTACGGTCTTCGGCCCAAAAGGCATTCGCTCGTTTGTCGAAACGGCCCTTGCCGTCAGCGGGACAAAGCTCCGGTATGAACTGAACATTGTGGAGATCGATGAGGGCGTCATTTTTGACGATGAACGGTTTTCCGTCATCGCCAAACGGCTCGATCACGGCATGCCGTCATACGGTTTCCGCGTCGTTGAAAAAGATTTGCCCGGCCCGCTCTTGGTCGAGCGATTGCAAGCACTCGGCGTCCGCCCCGGCCCGATTTATCAAGAAATTAAGCAAGGAAAAACGGTCGTGCTGGATGACGGCACGGTCATCGACGGGCGTGAGTTTGTCGGCCCGCCGCAAAAAGGGCGGATCGTCGCGGTGCTCGGCGACACCCGTTTTTGCGAAGCGGCGATTGAACTCGCCCGCGATGCCGATGTCGTCGTCCACGAGGCGACGTTTGCCGCGGCGGAACAGCGGCTGGCCCATGACTATTTCCATTCCACGACCACAGATGCAGCCGAGGTGGCGAGGCGGGCCGGAGCGAAGCGGCTTATTTTGACCCATATCAGCTCTCGCTACCAAGGTGAGGCGGCGCTGCAGCTCGTCGCCGAGGCGCGCAGCGTGTTTCCGAACACCGAGCTCGCCGTTGATTTCGCCTCGTTTTCGATCCCGCGCGGTTAAAACCGCCAGCCGCGCTCATATTGGACGGGCGCCGAGATTTTTGCGCCCAGCTCTCTCGCCGCGGCGTATGGCCAATACGGGTTGCGCAGCAGCTCGCGCCCCAAAAAGACGAGATCGGCGCGGCCGTTTTGCAAAATTTCTTCCGCTTGCCAGCCGGACGTAATGAGGCCGACAGCGCCGGTCGGGATGTCTGCTTCACGGCGGATCAGTTCGGCAAATGGCACTTGGTAGCCGGGATAGACGTTCATGCGCGCCGGAACAATAGCGCCGGAGCTGACATCGACGAGGTCGACTCCTTGTTCTTTCATCCGCTTGGCGTATGGGACATAGTCTTTGGCCGTCAGCCCGTCCGGATGGTAGTCGGACGCCGAGATGCGGACAAAAAGCGGTCCGTCCCACACCTCGCGGACAGCGTCGATCACCTCGCCCAAGAAACGGTAACGGTTTTCCGGAGAGCCGCCGTACTCGTCTTGGCGCCGGTTGGAGAGCGGCGATAAAAATTCGTTAATGAGGTAGCCGTGGGCGGCATGGATTTCAATGACGTCAAAGCCGGCTTCCTTCGCGCGCCGTGCGCCGTTTTGGAACGCTTGCACCGTTTCTTCAATGTCGGCTTTCGTCATTTCTTTTGGCGTCGGCGACGAATCATCAAACGGGACGGCTGACGGAGCGATGATCTCTCCCGGCACTTGCGATTTTCTCCCCGCATGGGCAAGCTGGATGCCGATGGCCGCCCCATGCTCTTTCACAAGCCCAACGAGTTCGCGAAGCCCGGCGATATGGTCATCGCTCCAAATGCCTAAGTCGCGTTCAGAAATGCGACCTTGCGGCGTCACGCCGGTCGCTTCAACGATAATCAAGCCGACTTGGCCGACAGCGCGAGCCGGGTAGTGGATTTTATGCCACGTGCGTACGGCGCCGTCTTTCGTGTCGCACGAATACATGCACATCGGCGACATGACAATTCGGTTTTTCAGCGTCAGCCCGCGGATTGTATACGGCGAAAACAGCATCGTGTTCATGACAAGCAGCTCCTTTCTAGGCCAATGAATGGTTCATTACTGAATGATAGCACGCTGCTTATCAAAAACAAAATAAAACGGATTGTCGCCGTGTTCGGGCTAGGCGGGAAAAGGAGCGGCGCGCTCCGGAGGTCCGCTCTTTACGCTTCGGCGATGGCAGCGAGAAGAGCGCTGCCGAGCTCTTCGGAGCGGGCCGTCGCCCGGCGGATGCAGGCGATGACCGCTTCTTGGAACCGGTATTGCTCAAGCACGCCAATGCCGGCTTCGGTCGTGCCGCCTGGGCTCGTGACTTCACGGCGCAGGACGGATGGGTGCTTGTCGGACGCTTTTAGCATCTCGGCTGCGCCGATGATCGTTTGCAAAATGAGCCGTTTGGCGACATCTCGCTCAAGGCCGATGTCGGCCGCCGCTTTTTCCATCGCTTCGACCAAGTAATACACATACGCCGGACCGCTCCCGGACAGGCCGGTGACCGCATGCAAGTCCTTCTCCGACACAACAGCGACGATGCCGACCGTTTCAAACAGCTGTTTGGCGACCTCAAGATGTTCTTTCGCGGCGAAGCGGCCGCCGGCGATCGCGGTCGCCGATAAGCCGACGGCGGCGGATGTGTTTGGCATGGCGCGCACGACAGGGATGTTGCGTCCGGCGAGTCGTTCGATCGTCTCGGTCGTGATGCCGGCGAGCAGTGAAAGAATGAGCTGATGGGCGCGGAGGGTCGGTGCGATGGCGTTCATCGCTTCGACGACATCTTTCGGCTTCATCGCCAAAATGACGATATCCGCTTGTTTGACGGCTTCTTGCGCGCAACCCGCCGTGCAAACACCGTATTGGCGCGCCAGCTCCTCGAGCCGAGCGCGGTTTTGTCGGTTGGCGACGACAATGTGCGCCGGATGGCAAAACGCTTTCGTCATGCCGGCGATGAGCGCTTCCGCCATCGAGCCGGCGCCGATGAGCGCGATCGTTCGTTCGTTGTTCATCATTCCACTCCTCCTTGCCTTGGTGTATCCATCCAAAAGAAAAAGGTTTCCCGTCCTGCAAAAGGACGGAAAACCTTCGTTTCCGCGGTACCACCTTTTTTGGCCCGATTTGGCCCAAGCGCCAAACAGGCCCGACTCTGCCCCGATAACGCCGGGGAGGCGTTTAGGTTGGCCTAACAGCTCCTAGGGTAGGTTCAACCGCAAAGAGGGCCGCAAAGCCTTCCAGCCGCGGGCTTCGCTCTCTGGTGCCGTTTGCGGTTTACTGGCCCTGTTCATCGCCGGTTTGCCGTATCCGTGATGTTATTAGTCATTATGCCGCGGGACAGGCGCTGTTGTCAAGAGAGGAGAGCGAATTTTTTTGCAATTTCGTCGTGCGGAAGAAAAAGGCATGACAAATGGATGAAATCGGTGTAAACTGTAAAATAAAATATAATGAATCACTATTCATTTTGACTGATGAAACGGTTCGAACGGGATGGTTCATGAACTTGAGGAAAGAAGGGAACGCAATGAACGAGGAACGAGTGTATCGGATCACGGTGCCGACGCCGTTTCCGGTCGGCGATGTGCATATGTACGTGATCGCCGGCGATCGGTTGACGCTGGTCGATGCCGGAGTGAAAACAGAGGAAGCATGGCAGCTGTTTGTGAAGCAGCTTGGCGAGGTCGGTTATGCGCCAGAGGATATTGAACAAATCGTCATTACTCACCATCATCCGGATCATGTCGGCTTGCTTGATTATTTTCCGCATGCGCCGATCATCGGCCATCCGAAAGCGGATCCGTTTTTGCGCCGTGAACGTTCGTTTATGGAGCGGTACGTCCAATTTTTTCAGGAATTTTTTACGGAATGCGGCGTCGACCGCCGTTTGTTCAGTCAGCTGTCCAAAGAAGGCGGATCGCTTCGATACGCAAGCCGGCGCGGGCTTGACATCATGGTGACGGAAGGGGACGCGGTGCCGGGGATGCCCGGGTGGCAGGTCATCGAAACGCCGGGGCATGCGCAAAGCCATATCGCCCTCTACCGCGAGGCGGATGGGTTGCTGATCGGCGGCGATCATTTGCTTGTTCATATTTCCCCGAATCCAATGATGGAGCCGCCGGCGGAAGGGGAGACGGGACGGCCGAAACCGTTGTTGCAGTACAACGAGTCGCTGCAAAAAATGCTGCAATACGATATCGTTCGCTCGCTAAACGGCCATGGCGACGATGCGACCGATATTCCGGCGCTCGTTCGCGAGCGGCTGGGTAAGCAGCGCCAGCGCGCCGAGCGGGTGCTCGAAATGGTGAAAGAACGCCCGCATACGGTGTTTGACGTTTGTCAAAAGCTGTTCCCAACGGCTTACGAACGCCAGCTCATGCTGACGATGTCGGAGACAATCGGCCAGCTTGATTATCTCGAGGCGAACGGGTATGTGACGAAAAAACAGGAAGCCGGCCGATACGTTTACGAAGCGGCGGGGGTGTCGGTGTGCGGCTGAAGGGGCGCCATGTCGTCATTACCGGAGCGTCGGGAGGAATTGGCGAGCAAATCGCCTATGAAGCGGCGCGCCAAGGGGCGGTGCCGGTGCTCTTGGCGCGCAGTGAAGAAAGGCTGAAAGAAATCAGCGCGCGGATCGAAGCGCAAACCGGCATTCGCGCCCCGTATGCATCGCTTGATGTCAGCGACCGCGGCATGATCGAGGCGGTCGTTTCCCAGCTCATTGCGGACCTTGGCGCGATCGATGTGTTGGTCAACAACGCCGGGTTTGGCGTCTTTCGCTATGTCGAGGACATCGACTTGGATGAAATGGAGAGGATGTTTGCCGTCAACGTCTTCGGCCTCATCGCCTGCACGAAGGCGGTGTATTCGCATATGAAAGAGAGAGGAAGCGGCCATATTATCAACATTGCGTCGCAAGCCGGCAAAATCGCGACGCCGAAGTCGAGCGTCTATTCCGCGACGAAACACGCGGTCGTTGGCTTTACCGACAGCCTCCGCCTCGAGGCGGGGCGCTTTGGCATTTTTGTCACGACCGTCAATCCGGGGCCGGTGGAGACAAACTTTTTTTCGACCGCTGATGAATCGGGAGAGTATGTGCGCAATGTCTCGCGTTGGATGTTAAGGCCGGAGGCGGTGGCGAAGCGCGTTGTTGCCGCGATGATGACGCCAACGCGCGAAGTGAACATGCCGCGCTGGATGGATCTCGGCAGCCGGCTGTACCGGCTCGCTCCGGGTCTTGTGGAAAAGGTGGCAAAGCGGGCGTTTTTCCAAAAGTAAGCGAGGGTGTCCCAAATATAAGGGGCACCCTTTCTGATCATCTTCTAGACGCGCGAAACGCCTTTCCTCTTCTTGAAGAAAGATGGCCTTTGGGGCCAACCCCGTGTTCGTTTGACACGAGCCGGGTCAAGCGCTGGTGATGAACCGGTAGACGGCGTCATGGACAAGTTCATAGATGTCCGCGTTTGGCTGCCTCTCTTTGGCGGCGGCAATGCGGGTGCAAAGCTCGCGCCAGTCGTCTTCGCCAAGCGGCATCATGTCATCATCATAGCCATAATGCCGCAGGCAGTTGCGCACTTGTTTTTGCAGCCATCGTTCGTCCATCGGCTTCTCACCGCCTTATTGTTTATCCGTTTCCGGCAAAGGGGCGCGGACAACGGATTGGAAGCGGCCTTTGTGCGAACCGTCGCAAAACGGTTTGTTGTTCGACAGCCCGCAACGGCAGAGCGAAAACGTTTGTTTGGTCACAAACGGCTTTCCTTCTCCATCGAGCAGTTCAACATCGCCGGTGACGCGCAGCGAGCCGTTGTCGTTCACTTTGATTTGCACTTTTGCCATCGCTTTTTCCTCCTTGCTTTGTTTTGACAGTTTCTCATGTTGACAGGTAAAATAAATAAAGGAAATCAAAGGGAAAAGGAGCCAGCTATGAGTCTGTACATCACGTTTACGGATGCAGCCAAACGGGCGCTTGCCTCTATTGTAGCGGAATCCGGACGGCAGTTAAAGTTGATGTTTGACACTGACGGCTGCGGCTGTTTGGTCGACGGCGTGCCGGCGCTATGGCTTGTCGACAAAGCCGATGACGATGATTTGGCCGTTGAGACGAATTTCGCACCCGTGCTCGTGGAACGGTCGCGGCTCATCTTTTTTGATGAAGCGATGACGATTGACGTCAAGCCGGGAACGACCGTTTTTCAGCTCAAAAGCCCAGGGCAAACGTTGAATGGTCATATGCCGCTTGTTGAGGTGAAATCCGGCCATGAACGGTAAGCTAGAGCAGCTCGCAAAGGCGGCGAAGCAAAAAACATGGGTGTCGTTCACCCATGAAAACGATCCGTACAGCTTGCTTCATTGGTCGGTCGCCGGCCCGTATCATGAGGCGAAAGACGTCTGGCTGCTGCAAAACGAAATGACGTTTGAAACGAAAGAGTTTCCGACGCTTGAGGCGGCCATTGCTTGGCTTGGCGAGCATATGCCGCACATCACCGAGGTGTTGTAAAGGGGATGCCCTGAAAGCCGGTTTGGGCTGCAGGGCGCCCCTTTCTATAAAAATCCGCATATGCCATTTCTATGTCATTGAGGACTGTTTTGCCGCTTGGTCGGGTGGGTTGCTTTTTCCAGCTCTTCTTTTGCGATCACCGGCTTGACCGTATCAGCGGACGGTTTTCCTTTTTGGGCGCGGTTTTTCACCATCCATCATCTCTCCTTTTCTTTGTCGTGTAGTTGTATCGTTTGACAAATGAACGATTGTTATGCAAGGGGGCGGACATGATGAAGAAGATCGGGCGAAAAAAAGAGCAAGGGACGGAGGCCTTGACGATCGCCGATCGGCTTGGCGCCGCGGTGGAGGCGAAGTTGCTTGAGAAAAAGCGCGCACTTGCCGAGGAAGAACAGCGGCGTCTGGCGGCGGAAGAGGCGCGGCGTCGCGAGGAAGAGCGCCGCCGTGAGGAACAGAAATCATTTGCCGAGCTGCTTGAGGAAAGCGAGCTTGACTGGCGGAAGTTTAAGTAGAGGAGGATGGAGGATGAAACGGAATGCGGCAGCGGAGCGCGCTTCTTCCATTCCGTTATGGGCGTCCGCGGCGGTCGTCGCGCTGGCCGTCAATTTGCGCGCGCCGCTTACGACAGTCGGTCCGCTCGTTTCCCACTTGCAGCGGGAACTTGGCCTTTCCTACGCCGCCGCTGGGGCGTTGACGACGATTCCGCTTTTGGCGTTTGCCTTCTTGGCGCCGGCCGCCGCGACTCTCGCCCGCCGGTTCGGGATGAAGCGGACGCTCTTTTTTTCGTTGATCGTGTTGCTCGTTGGCGAGCTTCTCCGGCCGCTCTCCGACAGTTCTTGGCTGTTTGCCGGCACGGTGCTGATCGGTGCGGCCATTGCAGTGGACAACGTCTTGATGCCGGCGCTGGTGAAAGAATCGTTTCCTGAACGAGTAGGCTTCATGATGGGCATTTATACGGTGACGATGAACATGAGCGCGGCGTTCGCCTCCGGGATTGCCGTTCCGCTTGCGGATGGCTGGGGGCTTGGCTGGCAAGGGGCGTTTCGCTTTTGGGCGCTGGTTGCCGCGTTGTCGCTTGTCGTTTGGCTGCCGCAAGCTTGGCGCCAGAAGTCAAGCGGCGTCCCGGCGGGAAGCCGACGCTCTTCGCTTTGGCGATCGGCGCTTGCCTGGCAAGTGACGCTGTTTATGGGGCTGCAATCCTTGTTCTTTTATTGCATCGTCACGTGGCTGCCGGAGCTTGGCCAAAGCAAGGGCTTGGCGGCCGATACAGCCGGATGGCTGCTCTTTTTCTTCCAGTTTGCCCAGTTGCCGATGATGTTCGTCTCTCCGATGCTCGCGGAGCGGATGGACAATCAAAAAGTGCTGATCGGCTCGGCGGTGTTGCTCATGGCTTTTGGAACGATCGCCTTTTTGGCTGGCCAAGGTTGGCTGCTTTGGGTTGGGGCGCTTTTCGCCGGCATCGGCGCCGGCATGGCGTTTTCGCTGGCGATGATGCTGTTTACTTTGCGCACGCGCCGTCCGCTGGAAGCCGCCCAGCTGTCGGCCATGGCCCAATCGGTCGGCTACTTGCTGGCGGCTTCCGGTCCGCCGCTGTTTGGCCTATTGTATGATGCGGCTGGACGGTTTACCGCTCCGCTTGGCATGTTGTTGGCCGTCTGTGCGGCCATGATGGCGTTCGGGTTGGGGGCGGCGAGGAATCAGTATGTGGAAGAGGATGGATCGACTTTTGTGGGAGCGGCCGGTCCATTTGGAAAAAAGAGCCCGTAACGGACATTGGCAGCTGTCGGGCTCTTTTGGTTTGTTTTTTCGTTTTGCCTCTTGTCAGCGCCATGGCCGCCGGCAAGTTCAGTGACGCACATAGGCAGGGAATAGAGGCTGCGGCCTGCGGTTGTTGCTGGCTTCGCCGGCAATAGGCGTCGGAATGAAGCACGATGGCGATTCCTGCGCTTATCGGTGCGCTTCATACACCGAGCGTTTTGTCGTTTGTTTCAGCCATTCGTATTCGTCGCGGCCAAGCGGCGGGGCGGAAGCGGCGGCGATGTTTTCCTCAAGCTGCCGAAGCCGGCTTGCGCCCGGGATGACGGCAGCAACGACCGGGTCATACAGGCAAAATTGCAGCGCGGTCGCGGTCAATGAACGGCGCCCGGCCGTTTTTTCCTTCAGCTTCGGGATGAGCGCCTGCAGTTCCTCGTATGAATAATCGAGGTAGCCGTGTTCTTTCACCGCGCTGCTCGCTTGTTCAAGCGGGCGGCTGGTGAGCAAGCCTCTAGCGACCGGACCGCGGGCGATCACGCTGATGTGATGTTCGCGAAGAAGCGGGAACCATTCTTCCGGCCGACGGTCAAGCAAGCTGTATTGCATCATGACGCTGACGATGTTCGAGCGCTTCACATATTCGCGAATGACGTTTGGGCGGATCGAGGAGATGCCGTACCAACGGATGACGCCTTCTTGCTTCAGCTCTTCGAACGCTTCAATCGTCTCATCGATCGGGTCGTCGATCGTGCCGCCGTGGAGCTGGTATAAGTCAATGTAGTCCGTTTGCAGACGGCGCAGGCTCTCTTTGACCGCTTGTTTGATATAGGCTTTTGACGGATCCCAGTCCCAGCCGCTTCCGTCTCGGCGCCAACGGTTGCCGACTTTTGTCGCGATGATGACTTGGTCGCGTTTTCCTTTCACCGCTTTGCCGACAAATTCCTCGTTTAAGCCGCGGTCGTATAAATCGGCTGTATCCAAGTAGTTGATGCCGCGCTCCAATGCTTCATGGATGAGATAGATGGCATGGCGCTCATCCGTGCCGAGCGACATGCAGCCGAGTCCAATTTCGCTGACGTATAAGTCTGATGTGCCGATGCGGCGTTTGTTCATTTTTTGCGCCCCCTTTCGCGATCGATAATGATATGTTCATTGTACAACGGAAGCGAAAAAATGGCCAAACATGTAGTACAATGGAAAAGAATCGATCCAATTTGATAGGGGAGAATGAACATGGAGCTGTATGAAAAAACAATCCGCAGAGAGAAGCTGTTCAGCGGCCGCATCATTGACTTGTATATCGAGGAAGTCGAGTTGCCAAATGGGAAAACGAGCCGGCGCGAGGTGATCAAACATCCGGGGGCGGTGGCGGTGCTGCCGCTGTTGCCGGACGGGAAAATCGTTCTTGTCCGCCAGTACCGAAAAGCGTTGGAGTGCGCATTAGTCGAGATTCCGGCGGGCAAGCTAGAACATGGGGAAGAGCCGCTCGCTTCCGCACACCGCGAGCTGGAAGAGGAAACGGGCTACCGCGCCCAATCGATGCGCCATCTGATTTCTTTTTATACGTCCCCGGGGTTTGCCGATGAGCTCATTCATTTGTATGTCGCCGAGGGGCTGGAAAAAGCGGAGGACGGCGCCGGTTTGGATGAAGATGAGTTTGTCGAGCTGTTGGAAGTGACATTGGAGGAGGCGCTTCATATGCTGGAACGACGCGAAATTTATGACGCCAAAACGGCGTACGCTTTGCAATATTTGCAGTTGCGCCGCGCGTTGGGGGAGCAAAATGCCTGATCAAACACACGCGGGCGGCCTCGGCCGTTATTACGCTGATTTACATATTCACATCGGCCGCACCGCCTCGGGCCGCCCGGTGAAAATTACGGGGGCGCGCACGTTGACGCTTGAGAACATCTTGCATGAGGCGGCTGAGGTGAAAGGGATCGACCTCGTCGGTGTCATTGACAGCCATGTGCCCGAAGTGCTGGACGAGCTCGAGCGGGCAATGGAGAAGCACGGTTGGCGCGAACATGAGGGGGGCGGCGTCAGCGCCGGGAAGGTGACGCTTTTGTTAGGCAGTGAAATCGAAGTATATGACGACCATTGCCATGGACCGATCCACGTGCTCGTTTTTTTGCCGACTGTGCAGACGATGCGCACGTTTTCCGGCTGGCTTGGCAAACGGGTAAAGAACGTGTCGCTCAGTTCACAGCGCATTTACGTGTCCGGCCGTGAGCTGCAAGCTGCCGCGAAAGAGCAGGGCGGCTGGTTCATTCCCGCGCACGCGTTCACCCCGTTTAAAAGCTTGTACGGAAAAGGGGTCAAGCACAGCCTGACAGAAGTGTTTGACCCGGATTGGATTGATGCCATTGAACTTGGGTTAAGCGCCGACACGGCGATGGCGGACCAGATCGCCGAATTGCATCGCTACCCGTACTTGACGAATTCCGATGCCCATTCGCTGCGGAAAATCGCCCGTGAATATGAAGAAGTGCGGCTCGCCGCCCCGACGTTTGCCGAATTTGAAAAAGCGCTGCGCGGTGAAGACGGGCGCGCGATTGTCGCCAACTACGGTTTAAATCCCAAACTCGGAAAATATCACCAGACAGTGTGCGAGCGCTGTCTTGCGCCGGCTGCACCGGACGTCGACCGCTGTGCGGCATGCGGCCATCATCGCTTCGTGAAAGGCGTGTTTGACCGGCTTGCGGAGCTGAAAACGGCGGAACGCGGGCCGAAACGGCCGCCGTACATTTATCAAGTGCCGCTTGAATTCATCCCCGGCCTTGGTCCAAAAGCGTATGAAAAGCTGCTCGCCCGTTTTGGCACGGAAATGAGCGTTCTTCATGAGGCGGCGGAGGAAGAGATCGCGGAGACGGTGGGAGAAAAGTTGGCCCAACTGATCGTCCTTGCCCGCAGCGGTGCGCTCCATATCGAGGCCGGGGGCGGTGGGAGATACGGGAAAGTGCGGGAGGGGTAACCACTCGGGCAGCGCTCCTGCCGTTCATCATCATGCCGTGCGTGCTGCTTGGCCCAGCCATGCGCCAATGGACCGAGGCGGCGTGCCGCCCGTGGAGTTGGTCACACGTCGGTGTTGAGCTGCTTTTTTATTACATCACCAGCCTTTTAGAAAAACAGTCATACCGAAAGCGGATGGACATACAATCTACTAAGAGACAAAGTAGGAGGACGAAGCACAATGAGAACCCATCCGCTGAAATCGGCTATCGCTGTTCATTGGCGTGAACATGCTTCGCTGTACGTGTTTGTCATCGTCCTGTTTCTCATGGGCGTCATTTTCGGCGCCATTGTCGTCAACAGCCTCGGTTTCAGTCAAAAGCAAGACTTGTACTATTACTTGACGCAATTTTTTGGACAAGTGTCAAAAGACAATATCGCAAGCGCCCATGATATGTTCCGGCAAAGCTATATGCACAACGTCAAATATACCGCGCTGATGTGGGTGCTTGGCATTTCTGTCATTGGCTTGCCGATCATTCTTGTTTTGCTGTTTTTCAAAGGCGTCGTTGTCGGCTTTACGGTTGGCTTTTTAGTCAACCAAATGGGTTGGCGCGGGTTTCTTTTGTCGTTTGTGTCCATCATGCCGCAAAATTTGGTGGCCATTCCACTCATGATCGTCATGGGCGTCATTTCGATTTCGTTTTCCTTGCACATGGTGCGCAACCAGTTTATGAAGCGGCCGCATGGATCGATGTTTCCGATGGTGATGCGCTACGCAGCGGCGATGGCGGCTGTCGCCCTTGGGCTGCTTCTTTCCTCAGCGGTCGAGGCATATCTTTCGCCGGCATTGATGAAACAGGCGGTTCAATGGACAATGAGTTTAATCATAATGAATATTATATAATAACCATTATCATTTCTTCATAATAGTGATTTTACTTTGATACTTCCCTCGTGCATTTGTTATAATGATGGGTGAATGGCGAGGGAGGAATGAAAAGATGGAAGATCGTGTGGAACGAATCAAGAAGCAGCTGCATTCGGCGGGTTACAAGTTAACGCCGCAGCGGGAAGCGACGGTAAGAGTCCTGCTTGAACATGAAGAAGACCATTTAAGCGCGGAAGACGTCTACCTCCTCGTGAAAGAAAAATCCCCAGAAATCGGGTTGGCGACCGTTTATCGGACGCTCGAGCTGTTAACCGAGCTGAAAATTGTCGATAAAATCAATTTCGGGGACGGGGTGTCGCGCTATGACCTCCGCAAGGAAGGAGCGGCCCATTTCCATCACCACCTCATCTGCTTAGAATGCGGGTCGGTGGCGGAAATTCAAGAAGATTTGCTTGAGGATGTCGAAGCGATTGTTGAGGAGAAGTGGAAATTTAAAATTAAAGACCATCGTTTGACGTTCCACGGCATTTGTCACCGTTGCCAGCAAAAGCATGAAGAAAAATAAAACCTTTTCCAACGGGAAAGGTTTTTTGCGTATAAACAACGAAACAAATGGCATATCCTCATACTAGCAAGCTGACAAGCAGCTGATAGGGAGGATGCCATGAAAACCGTTTGGCAAATGGTGAAAGTGTTTCTTTTATTTACGGGATGCACCATTTTATTTTATTATAGTCTTGTATGGTTTAACCGCGAGTACGAGTATTACCACCGATACGATGAGCCGAAGGGATCGGCGGTCAAAGTATCGGCGGCGGAGAGTGCGCCGCCAAGTTGGCTCGACCGGCTGTTATTTTTTTATCGCGATGGGGAGTAGAGAGCGTTGGAATACGAGTTGAAAGATTTTCTGCATTATTTGACGGTGGAGCGGAATTTGGCGCACAATACGATCGTTTCATATGAACGCGATTTGAAAAAATACGTCCGCTATTTGCGCCAAGTCGAGCAGCTTCGGGCGTGGGGCGAAGTGGAGCGCCTCCATATTCTCCATTTTTTAAAGTTTTTAAGCGAACAAGGGCAATCGGCGCGGACGATCGCCCGCCATTTGGCGTCGATCCGTTCGTTTCATCAGTTTTTGCTAAGGGAGAAAATCGCGGCGCAAGACCCGACCGTCCATATCGAAACGCCGCAGTTTGAACGGACGCTGCCGAAAGTGCTGTCGGTCGAGGAAGTCGAGGCGCTGCTTGCAGCGCCGCAAGTGAGCACACCGTTTGGGCTGCGCGACAAGGCGATGCTGGAGCTGTTGTATGCGACCGGCATGCGCGTCAGTGAGCTTGTGCAGCTCAACTTAAGCGACGTGCATTTGACGATGGGGTTTGTCCGCTGCTATGGAAAAGGGCGGAAAGAGCGGATCGTGCCGATCGGGCGCATGGCGATTGAAGCGCTTGCCCACTATTTGGAGCGAGGGCGCCCGCAGCTTGTCAATCCGCGACGACGGGCAACGGAGGCGCTGTTTTTGAACCATTATGGCCAGCGGTTGACACGGCAAGGGTTTTGGAAAATTTTAAAGCGGCTCGCGAAAGAAGCCGGCATCGAAAAAGAATTGACGCCGCATACGCTTCGGCATTCGTTTGCGACGCATCTGCTTGAGAACGGAGCCGATTTGCGCGCTGTGCAAGAGTTGCTTGGGCATGCCGACATTTCGACGACGCAAATGTATACGCATGTTACGAAAACGCGCCTAAAAGACGTGTACAAACAGTACCACCCGCGCGCCTAGCAGCTGCCGTATGCTAGGCGCTTGCCTGTCGTTTTAGTTGTCAGACTTCTGACCAATTGGCCATAGGCGTGTTTTCGCGAAAATACGGGAACGATAGAAAGAGACTCCATTTTTCATTGCAGGCAGGGGGAATGAATGTGAAAACGACATACCGGCGCGTTTTTTTGATTGTGATGGATTCAGTCGGCATCGGCGAGGCGCCGGATGCCGAGAAATACAACGACAAAGGAGCGGATACGCTCGGCCATATCGCTGAGTATCGCGGCGGCCTCTATATGCCGAACATGGCGAAGCTCGGCCTAAGCCATATTCGTGAGATCAAAGGGGTGCCGAAAGTCGAGCGACCGCTCGCGTACTATACAAAAATGAAGGAAGCATCGGCTGGAAAAGATACGATGACAGGCCATTGGGAGCTGATGGGCCTTCGCATCGACAAGCCGTTCCGCGTCTTTCCGAACGGGTTCCCAGATGAATTGATCGCTGAGCTCGAGCGGCGCACCGGCCGGAACGTGATCGGCAACAAACCGGCGAGCGGAACAGCGATCATCGAAGAGCTTGGCGAAGAGCATATGAAAACAGGGGCGATCATCGTCTATACATCAGCCGACTCCGTCTTGCAAATCGCCGCCCATGAACAAGTTGTGCCGCTTGATGAATTGTACCGCATTTGCGAAATCGCTCGTGAATTGACGCGCGACGAGCCGTATATGGTCGGGCGCGTCATTGCCCGACCGTTCATCGGCAAACCCGGCCATTTTGAGCGAACCGCCAACCGGCACGACTATGCGCTTAAGCCGTTTGGCAAAACGGTGATGAATGAATTGAAAGACGCCGGTTATGAAGTGATTGCCATCGGGAAGATCGCCGATATTTACGACAATGAAGGAGTTACCCAGTCGTTGCGAACGACATCCAATATGGACGGAATGGATAAGCTCGTCGACACGCTCGGCATGGACTTTACCGGGTTGAGTTTCGTCAATCTCGTCGATTTTGACGCTAAATACGGCCATCGCCGCGACCCAAAAGGTTACGGCGATGCGCTCGAAGAGTTTGACGCCCGGCTTGCCGATGTGTTGCCGCGCTTGACAGCGGACGACTTGCTTATCATCACCGCTGACCACGGCAACGACCCGATTCACCACGGAACTGACCATACGCGCGAATATGTGCCGCTTCTTGTGTACAGCCCGCGATTTCGCGGCGGCAAGCCGCTCCCAGTCCGCGAGACGTTTGCCGATGTCGGCGCAACGATTGCGGATAACTTCCAAGTCAACCGGCCGCCGTACGGAACAAGCTTTTTGGCTGATTTGGCCTAACTTCATAAAGAACGATGAGGGGGAAAAGAATGGATCGACAAGCGATTGAAAAAACCGCCGGTCATTTGCGCCCATTGATGCCAACTCCGCCTGAAATCGGTCTCATTCTCGGCTCGGGGCTCGGCGTGCTCGCTGATGAAATCGAAGAGGCGGTTCGCATTCCGTATGAAGATATTCCCGGATTTCCAGTGTCGACCGTTGAAGGACACGCTGGACGGCTCGTATATGGGCGGCTTGAGGGGGCGACCGTTGTCGCCATGCAAGGGCGGTTTCATTATTATGAAGGGTATTCGCTTCAGGAAGTGACGTTTCCCGTCCGGGTGATGAAGGCGCTTGGCGTCCGTGAATTGATCGTGACAAACGCTGCGGGCGGCATCAACGAACGGTTCCAGCCCGGCGATTTCATGATCATTTCCGACCATATCAACTTGCTGGGCACAAATCCGCTCATTGGTCCGAACGATCCGGAGCTTGGTCCGCGCTTTCCGGACATGACGGAAGCGTACAGCCGGCGGCTGCGCGAGCTCGCCAAGGAAACGGCGGCGAGACTTGGCGTTCGCGTGCATGAAGGAGTATATGTCGCCAATACGGGGCCGTCGTACGAAACGCCGGCGGAAATCCGCATGATTCGTACGCTCGGCGGCGATGCGGTCGGCATGTCGACCGTCCCGGAAGTGATCGTCGCCCGCCACGGCGGCATTGAGGTGCTCGGCATTTCGTGCATTTCGAATATGGCTGCAGGGATGTCGGATGCTCCGCTTCACCACGACGAAGTGGTTGAAACGGCCGAGCGGGTGAAGACGGACTTTTTGCGGTTTGTGAAAGCGATTGTCGCCGAAATGGCGAAATCAAAACGAAAAAGGTGATCGCGATGCGAATGGTCGATTTGATTGCGAAAAAGCGCGACGGAAAGGCGCTGACGAAGGAAGAAATTGAGTGGATCGTCCGAGGGTATACAAACGGGAACATTCCCGATTACCAAATGAGCGCGCTCGCGATGGCGATTTATTTCCGCGGCATGACCGAGGAAGAAACGGCCGCGCTGACGATGGCGATGGTGCACTCCGGCGAAATGCTCGATTTGTCGAGTATTCGCGGCGTGAAAGTCGATAAACATTCGACCGGCGGGGTCGGCGATACGACGACGCTCGTTTTAGGGCCGCTTGTCGCTTCTGTCGGCGTGCCGGTGGCGAAAATGTCTGGGCGCGGCCTCGGCCATACGGGCGGCACGATCGACAAACTCGAGTCCGTGCCCGGGTTTCATGTCGAGATCAGCAAAGACGAGTTCATTCGACTCGTGAATGAAAACCGAATCGCCATTATCGGCCAAACGGGCGATTTGACACCGGCTGACAAAAAGCTATATGCGCTTCGCGATGTGACGGCGACCGTCAACAGCATTCCGCTCATCGCCTCGTCGATCATGAGCAAAAAAATCGCCGCTGGGGCTGATGCCATCGTCTTGGATGTGAAAACGGGCGCCGGAGCGTTTATGAAGAAACTTGACGAGGCGCGCCGGCTCGCTCGAGCGATGGTCGACATTGGCAAGCGCGTCGGCCGCCGGACGATGGCGGTCATTTCTGACATGAGCCAGCCGCTCGGCTATGCCGTCGGCAACGCCTTGGAAGTGAAAGAGGCCATCGAAACGTTAAAAGGAAACGGGCCGCACGATTTAACCGAACTTTGTTTGACGCTCGGCAGCCATATGGTCTATTTGGCGGAGAAGGCGCCATCGCTTGATGAGGCGCGCCGTTTGCTTGAAGAGGCGATTCGCAGCGGGGCCGCCATCGCGGCGTTCAAAACGTTTTTGGCCGCTCAAGGTGGAGATGCATCGGTCGTCGACGATCTGGATAAATTGCCAAAGGCGGCCTATACGTCGACCGTCACGGCGGCTGCCGACGGCTATGTCGCCGAGATGGCCGCCGATGACATCGGCACGGCCGCCATGTGGCTCGGCGCCGGCCGGGCGAAAAAAGAAGACATGATCGATTTGGCGGTCGGCATTGTGCTCCATAAAAAAATCGGCGATCGCGTGCAGAAAGGGGAAGCGCTCGCCACGATTCACAGCAACCGGCCAGATGTGCTTGACGTGAAAGAAAAGATCGAGGCGGCTATTCGTCTGTCGCCGCAGCCGGTTGCTCGGCCGCCGCTCATTTATGAGACCATCGTATAGAGAGGGACGCTGGCGATCCGCAAGGAAAAAAGCAGTTGTTCAAGTAGAAGACGCCTGAAACGCGTGTTTCAGGCGTTTTTTTTTGTTTTTTGGAAAATGAGCTGTTTTTTGTATAAAAATATCTCGCCTGGAAAAAATGGCATGTATAAAGAATGGAGGTTTGGGAGATGAAAACGAAAGTCACTCGTCTTCTTTTATTGCCGTTTCTTCTTTTTCTTCCTCTTTCTGCCCATGCCGAGGCGAAAGAGATGAAGGAGGCGAAAGTGAAGCTGGCCGATGAGGCGAAATCAGCCATTTTGATTGAACGCGACACCGGCAAAGTATTGTATGAAAAAAATGCCCATGAACCATTGCCGCCGGCGAGCATGACGAAAATTATGACGATGCTGCTAGTCATGGAAGCCATCGATGAAGGAAAGCTGTCCTACGATGAAAAAGTGCGGGCGAGCGAATACGCCGCGTCAATGGGTGGATCGCAAATTTTCCTCGAGCCGGGCGAGGAAATGACCGTCGATGAGCTGCTGCGCGGCATTGCCATCGGTTCGGCCAACGACGCGTCGGTCGCTATGGCTGAGCAGATCGCCGGGTCGGAAGAAGCATTTGTCGAGATGATGAATGAAAAAGCGAAACAGCTTGGCTTAAAAAACACCCATTTCGCCAATGCGACCGGCCTGCCGGCGGAACATCACTACAGCAGCGCTTATGATATGGCCATGATGGCGCGCGAACTGTTGAAATATGAAGATATTACCAAATATACGAGCAAATACGAAGACTATTTGCGCGAAAATACGGACAAAAAGTTTTGGCTCGTCAATACGAACCGGCTTGTCAAATTTTATCCGGGCGTTGACGGCCTGAAAACCGGATATACAGCCGAAGCGAAATATTGTTTGACCGCCACGGCGAAAAAGAACGGCATGCGCGTCATCGCTGTTGTGTTTGGAGCGCCGACGCCGAAATCGCGCAATGCGCAAATTACGAAGATGCTCGATTACGCGTTTTCCCAATATCGAACTCACCCGGTGTACAAACGGAATGAAACTGTCGCCCGCGTCAACATAAGCAAAGGCAAACGGTCATCCGTCGAAGCGGTGACGTCGGAGCCGGTGTCGGTGCTGACGAAAAAAGGGCAGTCGGTCGAGCAGATCGAAAAAGTGATCAAAGTGAAAGACAATGTGAAAGCACCCGTTCGCAAAGGCGATGAGCTTGGCGTCCTCATTTTAAAACAGGATGGAAAAGAAATTTTGCACAGCCCGATCGTCGCCAAGCAAACGGTCGAAGAAGCGAGCTTTTGGGACTTGTTTAAGCGGGTGTTTAGCCGCTTCGTGCAAGTGGGATAATGTCAAGTTTTGCGGTCTTTTCGCTCTCTTTGGCGAACGACCACTAGTTTTGTCGAGCGGCAGGATTTCGGACGGACAGCAGCGAAATGTCTCCATATCCTGAAATGGACAAGGGGGAACACGCTGTGAGTCTCGCGATCGACTTGGAAGTGAAGCAAGACGTGCTCATCGTTCGCCTGTCTGGGGAGCTTGACCATCATACAGCCGAAGAATTGCGTGAACAAGTGACGGATGTGCTCGAAAACCGAGCGATCCGCCACATCGTGCTCAATTTAGGACAATTGACGTTCATGGACAGCTCTGGCCTCGGCGTCATTCTCGGACGCTATAAACAAATCAAAAACGTCGGCGGGCAGATGGTTGTATGCGCCGTATCGCCGGCCGTCAAACGGCTGTTTGACATGTCGGGTCTGTTTAAAATCATCCGCGTTGAGGCGGATGAGCAATTCGCCTTGCAAGCATTGGGGGTGGCGTAAATGCGCAATGAAATGCACCTCCAATTTTCTGCCCGCAGCGAAAATGAATCGTTCGCCCGTGTGACCGTGGCGGCGTTCGTCGCCCAGCTTGACCCGACGATGGACGAACTGACGGAAATTAAAACGGTTGTCTCTGAGGCGGTGACAAACGCGATCATTCACGGCTACAACAACGATCCGAACGGCATCGTCTCCATTTCGGTCATCATTGAAGACGGTGTCGTCCATTTGACGGTGAGAGACGAAGGAGTCGGCATTCCTGACATCGAAGAAGCGCGCCAGCCGTTGTTTACGACAAAGCCCGAGCTCGAGCGGTCAGGGATGGGCTTTACCATTATGGAAAACTTCATGGACGAAGTCATCGTCGAGTCGGAAGTGAACAAAGGGACGACTGTGTATTTGAAAAAGCATATTGCGAAAAGCAAAGCGTTATGTAACTGAGGGAGACATGCCTATGGATGTCGATGTCAAGCAAGATCAGTCGCCAATCAAAGATCAGGAGATGAAAGAGCTGATCCGCCGCAGCCAAGAAGGCGATCAAGAAGCGCGTGATGAAATTATTGAAAAAAACATGCGCCTCGTCTGGTCGGTCGTTCAACGTTTTTTAAACCGCGGCTATGAAGCGGACGACTTGTTTCAAATCGGCTGCATCGGCTTGTTAAAGTCGGTCGACAAGTTTGACCTGTCGTATGACGTCAAGTTTTCGACGTACGCCGTGCCGATGATCATTGGGGAGATTCAGCGGTTTCTTCGCGACGACGGCACCGTCAAAGTGAGCCGTTCGCTGAAAGAGATGGGCAACAAAATCCGCAAGGCGAAAGATGAGCTGTCGAAAACGCGCGGGCGGGCGCCGACGGTTACGGAAATCGCCGACCATTTAGGCATTTCGCCAGAAGACGTCGTTCTGGCTCAAGAGGCGGTCCGCTCGCCGACATCGATTCACGAAACGGTGTACGAAAACGACGGCGATCCGATTACGTTGCTTGATCAAATTGCTGACGCCGACGAAGCGTCATGGTTTGACAAAATCGCCTTAAAAAAAGCGATCGAAGAACTCGACGAGCGTGAGAGGCTGATCGTCTATTTGCGCTATTACAAAGACCAAACCCAGTCCGAAGTGGCATCGAGGCTCGGCATCTCTCAAGTGCAAGTATCCCGGCTGGAAAAGAAAATATTGCAGCACATAAAGGACAAAATGGACGGATAGTCCATTTTGTCCGCACGGAGTGAGCAACAAAATAGACGGATAGTCCATTTTGTCCGCACGGAGTGAGCAACAAAATGGACGGATAGTCCATTTTGTCCGCACGGAG
>NZ_JAEIGB010000003.1:0-302382 GCF_022341265.1 Geobacillus sp. YHL | reverse complement strand
CTGCAAATGAAGATAAATCGCTTGGTAGCGTTCATATGCTCGTTTACTTTTTGCTTCTTTCATGGCAGTGGACAACTTTTCGATCTCGTCTTTGTGATCTGGCATCATATTTTCTCTCCGTTCCCCTATTTTCTCTTTGTATTTATTCGCCGTGGAACGGGAGAAAACCTTTATTTCAATTTATATAGTCGACCGTATGCTTCTTGATCAGTTCCAAATCCCCTTCGCGAATATCGAGTCTCACCCCACGCTCGTCGAACACGTGTTTCATAAAAGATGGATACTCGCCGCGCACTTGAACGTCGGCGCAAAAGATATTCCCTTCATTCCATCCACCTTCAATTTGATTGGCAGCCGTCGCCCCTCCCCATAAAAAGCCTTCTGGAAACTTTTTATTCATCGGGTTATTCCTCCCTCTCTATAAGGCCGGTGATTTAGTGAAACATCTCGGAAAATGGACTTTTTTCTCAAATAGAGAAGTCTTGCAAAATCAACGCTTCTCTTTCGGCCGAAAACAATGGGTTCGGCGAAATCAGTCGTTTTTCACCAGCCTCCTATAGGCACATAATAAACAGGAAGAGCACCTCCCCAGTGCTCCCCCTCCTCATTAGTTTACCAAAAATAACCTTGGTATCCTAGAATAGCAAGTTTAGGCTCTTCACCACAAAGTGTACTTGACAAAGAAAGACGATTATGATAGAGAAAATCAAAACAGCATTTTTCCTTTTTATACCACACATCTCTTTGAGCAACATTGCTATCATGTTTGTCTTTAAAAGTCAAGTACATCTTTTGGTGATGAACCCAAGTTTACACATTCAATTGGCTCTTCACCACAACATGTACTTGACAAGCAATACGGTTTCCTGCACAAAGATGTGCAAAAATCACGGATTTGTTGATTTTCCCTCACAAGCGTAAATAGGGGATGTTCAGAAAAAATCAAGTACAACTTTTGTTGAAGAGCCATTCAATTCCTTAATGCATGTTTATTTTTCAACATTCGTTTTTCAAAGATAGTAAGTAGGGATGATGATTGCAGCAAGATGTTATAAAAAACTGAACCGTGTTTTTCGCGGGAGTTACAGAGCAAAAATTTTTTCGTCGTGTTGATCGCCCAGCGATCATTCAACCCGATATGAATAAGAATTGGCTACTTTGACATGAACTTTCTCACCCACGACGCCGCAGCCCGAGCCAACGATCACTCCAATGAAAACGGAGAAAACGCTTGTTCAAAAAGCCGTTTTCTTTCCCTGATTCACATTGTATAATCAAAAAAGAGGAGGTGAATAAGCGTGGAGCGCGATACAGTTGTGAAAGAAGTAGTCGAGGCGCTGAAAATATTCTCCCGCGACATCCGCACCCAAATTGACGAAATGGGAAGCCAGCTGAGGGCGGAAATCCAAGACACTGCTAATCAGCTAAGAGCAGAAATCCAAGACACCGCTAATCAGTTGAGAGCGGAAATGCAAGAAACAGCCAACCAACTGAGAGCGGAAATGCAGCAATTTCGCGCCGAGGTGAACGAGCGGTTCGACCGACTCGAACAAAAATTCGCTGGCTTGCGCGTGGAGCTGACCGAAACGCAAGAAACCGTCCATTTCCTCGCGTCCAAAACCATCCAGCACGAGAAGAAACTCCACCATTTGGCCAAGCAGCTTGAATCCATTCGCTAGTTTTCCTTCATCCGAAAGCCGCGTTTGACTGCGAGTCAAGCGCGGCTTTGATTTTTGCATCTCGGCTTCTTCGATCCCGATCAAATCCCTCCTGCCCGGCCGCGCACGAAGACGGAAGAGAAGCTGACGATTTATCCGTCATCATGAACACAATGGTTTCCAATACGCAGCCAAAACTCTGTCCCCGGACAAAACGCCAAAAACAGAGAACGCGCGCCGATAAAGTATGATGGGGCTTTTGCGTGCATAATTGCTGCTCCTTTTGACGCACAATATAAATACGAAAGAATCCTTTTCATGATTTGAGGGAGGAATCATCCATGTCGTTTCTTTGGAGCTTGATTGTCGGGGGCGTCATCGGTTGGCTCGCAGGTCTTCTGACAGGCCGCGATATTCCCGGCGGAATCATCGGCAACATCATCGCTGGGTTCATCGGCGCTTGGCTTGGCACAGCGCTGCTCGGCAACTGGGGGCCGACCATCGGCGGATTTGACATCATCCCCGCACTGATCGGTTCGGTTATCCTCATTTTGCTTGCAAGTTTTGTCATTCGCAGATGGCACAGGACGGCGTGATTCCAAAAACCTTAGGGTCGCAATGGATTCCGCTTATGCAAGACTCATAGCGCAATCTTCCATCTCCAAATTCATGCTCACACATGAAGGAACCGGGCCCTTCTCAGCCCGGTTTTACAAGTTCATCATTTAGTTCGATATAATTGAAAATCGTCCAGCGTTCCCCAAGCGCCGCCATTTGCCTTGATGCTCACTCCGATCGTCACAGTTCCATCACCAATATAAATATCATGAATCTCAGGATGACTCCAATTCAACCAACCATTCACCGTGGCAGCTGCCCGATACTCTTTACCTCCTGTTTTCGCATACAAGTATATTTCTGCATCGGAGGCATCTCCTCCCTCTTTAAAAGAATTGGTCCGTCGAAATTGCCATAACGCAATCCCCATGACAAACAAAGATAACAAAATTGTTAAAGCGGCAGCCAACGCATATTGGCTTGATTGCATCGTCAATTTATAAATCCAAGACACAAGGATATCCGTTCCTCCCGCTGTCGATCCCGGAACAGCCGGTCCGCCTCCATTAAACAGATAAATAATGTTGAAGTTATTAAAGTTAAAGGTAAACTGTGTAATAATAATCGGGGCCATCGCCAACAGCACCATCGGCAATGTAATATATCGAAATTTGGCAAACATGGAAGCTCCGTCAATCGTCGCTGCTTCATACAATTCTTCAGGAATCGACTGCAAAACGCCCGTCGTCACGACAAACACATATGGGAATCCCAACCATCCTTGCATGAGGATGAGCGCCACCCTCGTCCAATGCTCATCAGTCATCCAAGGGATTGGATCGATGCCAAGCGCCGCTAAAATTGTATGATTGATGGCTCCAAAACTGTCATTAAATAAGCCAGCAAACACTAAAATCGTCACAAATCCCGGCACAGCCCACGGCAATACGAAAATGGTTCGATACAATTTCTTCAACCGAAGGTCTTTTTGGTTGACGATCACCGCCAATAAAATACCTGCCGCCACTTGAAGAGTGGAAGCAACGAGTGTCCAAATGACCGTCCATGACAACACATCAAAAAAGGTTGAGCGCCAAATATCAACCGTAAAAATTTTGAGGAATGTATCGAACCCAACCCAATCGACCAACTTGGCAGGAGGAGTATGATATAAATCATAGTTGGTGAAAGCTAAAGCAAAACTGAACAACACTGGGAAAATAACAGAAAAAACCAAAAGAAAAAAAGCAGGGCTGCTGACAACATACGGGTATCCTTGTTCCACAAGTTGATGGTACTCTTCTTTCAGAGTATTCAACCGATCCCCCCTGTCCCTCCGCTCACCACTTTTATAAGCGTCCCACAAATTGAAACAATAAAAAGCCAATCCAAACAAAGCGACAATGACCGCAATAATCCCTTCTGCCAAAAGAAAAATCGAATTATCGCGTTGCACTTCTGTTCCAAGCGTCACAATCCCCCAAAACCCCATGTTGAACAGATCGGCAAACGCCGTCAAAAAAGAGGCAGCGAAAACAAGAAACAAAACTCCCTTCGCCCATTGTCGGTTATACCATTGACCTAGGCCAGGAATAATCGATAAACATAAGGCCATTTTCCGGTGTGACATGGACTCCCCTTCTTTCCTTGAAGAACACATTTTTTCAACACAAAACGCATCAAACAAAAAGATCGTTTCACACCATCACGATCGATTTATTGTAGGTCCTTGCACCTTGTTAGAAACGAAAGCGCAAGGACCTTGTTCTCTCCCCTTATTTGCCGCTATGTTTCGCCTTAATTTGCCCTTTGATCGTTTTCACGGCTTGATCTAATGCCGCTTTCGGATCTGCTTTTCCAGTCGCAATCGTTTGCAATGCCGAATCGGCCGGCTTCCACACCTCATTCATTTCCGGAATATTCGGGATCATTTCAGAAAATTGAGATTGCTCCGCAACCGCCCGTGCCGCCTCACTGTTTTTCACCACCGGATCATCCACTAACGCTTTGACGGCCGGGACCTCTTTGGTCACTTCATAGCGTTTTTTCGAATTTTCTTCATTCGCCAGAAAAATCACCAATTTTCCAGCAAGATCTGGATGTTTCGAGTAGGCGCTTACGTTGTAGCTTTTTACTCCAATAAATGCGCTCATATTTTTTCCGTTCTGTAACGCTGGAAGTTTCGTCACTCCAAAGTTGATTCCCGCTTTTGTAAACGGCTCAATATTCCACGGACCAGAAATGATCGCTGCTGCTTTGCCTTCCGTAAACAGCGATTCGAGTACATTAATACCCTGCTCGCCAATCATTCCTGACGGAAATAGACGTTCTTTATAAAATTTTTGAATCATTTTAGCCCCTTCGACAGCGCCGGCATTATTCAATCCAATATCGTTCGGATTGTAATTTCCGTTTTCGTCCTTGCCAAAAATGTAGCCTCCATACGCACTCATCACACTTTGGGCATAGTAAATCTGGTCAAACAGAGCCAAAAAGCCAAATTTTTTGCCATCTGTTACTTTTTTGGAATACTCATACCATTCCTCAAGCGTTTTCGGCAATTCCTCTTCGGAAATAAGATCTTTATTGTAGTAAAGCATCGTTGTCTCGACCGCTTTTGGCAAACCATACACTTTGTTGTTTACTTTTTGCGACTGCATGGCGGCTTCCGTATAGATTGATTGAATGTCTTCCCCAACATTCAATTCTTTAATGAGCCCTTCCGTCACGGCTGTCCCAATCTGGTCGCTCGGCATCGTCAATACATCCGGTCCAGTGCCAGCCGGCCCGTCTAAACGCAAATCCTCAATTTGTTTCGCATACGGCTTCTCAATGATTTTTACTGTCACATTGTTTTCCTTTTCAAATTGGGCAATGGCATCTTTAATTCCCGCGCTTTTTTGAATGTCTTCCCAAACGACGAGCTCTACTTTTTCATTGTTCTCTTTGTTTTCTCCTGCACGAGATCCTTGATTAGCATTTTCTTTAGGCCCACATGCAGCTAAAGACAAACTAAAAGCCATCACAGTCATAAGCGCAAAATGTTTACTAATACTCCTCATCATTTCCCCCATTCTCCCTTCTCGTTTTGGAAACGCTTAATTATCTTCAATATAGCATCGACAATAAAAAATGTAAACAACTTTTTACTAAAATTAATAAAAATATTTACGAAACAAAAAAGAGGGCTAGTTCGTACTTTTCCGTACGATAAGTTCAGCCCCTAACAGCAATGTCTTCACAATGTTTCTCTTTCTTTGTATCCGCTCGAGCAACAACTCGATCGCACTTTTGCAAATTTCATGAATATCAATATGGAATGTCGTCAATGGCGGTGATACGTATTTGGTAATGCTGATGTTATTGACGCCGATGACGCTCACACGCTCAGGGATAGGAATGCGATGCTCATTCAACGCCTGCAGACAACCGACAGCAATGGGATCCGCCGCTACAAAAAACGCGGTAGGCAATCGATCCCCTAGGGTTTCAATGGCCTTGGTCATGAGTTCATAGCCATTGTCAAATGAGAATCCCCGGTGGCAAAAAATATACTCTTCGTTGAGCAACCCCTTTGCTTTCATATAATGTCGAAACGCCCGCTCGCGCGAGTCCATCTCATCCTTTCCTGTATTCGGATTCGGATACGTCCCGCCAATAAAGCCGATGTCCGTATGCCCTTTCTCAAGAAAGAAGTCGATCGCTCGCTCAGTGATCTGTGTTAAATCCGGGCGCACCGAATCAAAACAGCGCGGGTCGGGCGACAAATCAATAAACACCCCATTTGTCGTCATCGATCGCAGACGTTCAAGCTCCCGATCCGAAAAAATTCCAACGGCAATAAACCCCTCAATGTTCTCTGGAATTTGGTCAATGCCATCTGAAATTTTATACATTTGCAGTTCTAGATTAAACTCTTTCGCCAGCTTTTCCATTTCCATCCTCATTGTTTTGTAATACACGTCTTCTAATTCCTCTTTATCCGTCAACCAATATAAAAAAGCAATATTGCGAATCACTTTTCTGATGGTTTTCTTGCGGTAGTTCAACTTTTCTGCTGCTTCATAAATTTTCTCCCGCGTCTCCTCGGATACCGAAAGACCTGGATCATTGTTCAACACCCGCGAGACAGTTGAAATGGAATAGCCTGCTTGTTTAGCAATGTCGCGAATCGTAGCCATATGCATTACCCCATTCTACTTAGTTGTATCCATGAGTATTATAACAAATACGCAATATTTTTACTAAAATTATTTACTATATGATCCTGAATCATGGCAACTTCCTTCTTATTGAGCTAAATTATTGGCATTCTTGCTAGACAGTATTCCCCACTCTACCATTTTTAGAATTCGAATTAGGAACAATACACTATTTATGAATTCCTCTTTTATTACTATAATAATGGATATGTTTGACAAAGAATAGAGAGGGGGAGCGCTCATTGAAAACGTTGAAGCTAGGAACAAAAATCAATATTTTGATTTTTTGCATCATTATTCTATTAACCATTGTTTTGACGGCTGCTGCCATCATCCAAATCAAAAAAGGAATCCAAAAAGAAACGCTTGAAAGAGTCAAATCCAGTCTTTCCTTGGCCTATCACTATCTTGACGAAAAATATGAAGGGAGTTGGGCTGTCAAAAACGGAGCGCTTTATAAAGGAAGCGAGAAAATCAATGGCAACAATCAACTCGTTGACGAAATCGGAAACCTAACGGGCGGAACGGCCACGATCTTTCAAAATGAAACACGGGTTGCCACCAACATTATCGTGAACAATCGACGGGCTGTTGGCACAACCGCGCCTCCAGAAGTGGTGGAACAAGTGTTAAAGAAAGGGAACACCTTCTTCCGTGAAGTGAATATTTTGCATCAATGGTATCAAGCTGCATATATGCCGATCAAAAACGATCGCGGAGAAACGATCGGGATGTTTTATGTGGGGATTCCCCAAACATATGTGGACACAGCCGTGTCTTCCCTTTTGAAAACATTGATCCTTTCTGCCGTCATCATACTCGTGATGGCATCAGCAGCCACAATATGGTTCTCGCGTCGCATCCATGCTCGATTGGCCGCCGTCTCCAGCGCCCTCCAGCGAGCAGGGAATGGAGACTTTACGGTTGCCATCAATGACCAAACTCGTGATGAAATTGGACAAATTGTCGAAAGCTATAACAAAATGAAAGACGATCTTTCTCAAATGCTGACCCGAGTCGCGGATGCATCAGAGCAAGTCGCCGCGGCTGCAGAGGAACTGACAGCGAGCGCGGAGCAAACAGCCTTGTCAACGGAACAAGTTTCTGTCGGCATCCAAGAGGTCGCCAGCAGAGCGGACAGCCAAAGCAGCCAAACCGATGAAATCGCCGCCGCCATGGAGCAAATGACGCAGGGCGTCTCGCAAATCGCGGAGCGTACGACAGCCATCGCCCACTTGGCCGTCCATATGACAAACTTAGCCGAAGACGGGAAAACATCGGTCGAAAAAAATGCCGAGCAGATGCAGGACATTCATCAAGCCGTGCTCCGGTCAGAACAACTGATTCACACGTTGCAGGAGCGGTCAAAAGAAATCGAAGCGGTCGTCCACACGATTCATCAAATCGCGGAGCAGACGAATCTCCTTTCCTTAAACGCCGCCATAGAAGCGGCGAGAGCAGGAGAACATGGGGCGGGATTTGCCGTCGTGGCCGATGAAGTGAGAAAATTGGCCGAACAAACGCAAGCAGCGACAAAACAAATTACCCATTTGTTGTCTAGCATCCATCAAGATGTAGAGAACACATCAACGAGCATGGAAGATGTGATGCAAAATGTTCAAGACGGCATCGATGCTTCCCAAGAAACAGCAGCGAAATTCAACACAATTTTCGCAAACTCGCAAACCATCTCAACCCAATTGGAAGACGTATCAGCATCCGTACAGCAGCTGTCAGCCGGTATTCAAGAACTGGATTCAGCCGTTGCGGAACTCGCCGCTGCAGCCGAAAAGACGATGGAGACGTCCAAAACAATGGCCCATTCCACCGAAGAACAGCTCGCTTCCATGGAAGAGATTGCGTCAGCAGCCGCTTCATTGGCGAATGTATCCGAAACGTTGCAAGAAATGGTGCAAAAGTTTACGATTGCATCAAAACACTCGCTTGATTCAAACGGGTAAGCAAAAAATGTATATGTTTTACATTCACTCTTTTTCTTTACTAAAATAAGCTATTTTTGATCACTCTGATTCAACCGGGTTCGACAGCAGCCGGACAGATAAAATGCCTCTCATCCTTTGAGACAGAAAGGTTGGGAGGCATTTTAGTCATATGGTTATTTATGAAAAATGTTCAAAGAGGACTTCAGTCCCAAATCTGTAAAGCACTGCGCTTATTTGACCGTCAGTTTGGTTCATGAACAACTGAAATCGTTCTGCGCGCTTCCACAATCCCCCGCAGCTTTCATCATCCCCCACAATGCAAAATCATGATTCGATCAAGCGAACAGCGTCACCGCTGTCCGCTTGACGAGAGCAACGCTTCTTTGACCAACTCCATCGCGTGTCCATCGTTCGGGTCATTCGTCCCCAACTCGCCGCGGAAGGCTTTCTGGAGAACGGATTGTTTTACTAAATCGAGCTTTTCCTCCGCTGCCAAAACGAGTTGTTTTTCGTTCTCTAATTTTTCTAATAAGTTGTCGAGTTTCTCGGCGATGCGTTTTTGTTCGTTTAGGGGAGGCAAGGCAAAAGGAAAATCTTTGATTATCGTTTGAGAGATATTCGGTTGGGCTCCACCTTTACCTAACGCTACTAAATCACTTCTTCGTGCAAAAAAATAGTAAAACATATATTTTGAATCTAAAAACTCATACGGTTGACCGACTGCACAGGCCTGATTTGTAGCAGCATCTATACCAAGTATGCCAAGTCTCCCAATTGTTGCACCATACATTGCAATGACTATAGATCCTTTTGGAAATATTTTTGCACTGGACTTCTGGAGTCCCTCTTCTGTAATAGTTTCTTCAGAGCCGGTAATTATTCCATCATTTAATTCGCCCGTTTTAATCCAAGGAATATCCCCACCGTAATATTCTAATCTCTTTCTTGAAGGGGTCCCCCCTGACCCCCACTTTGCTACATGGCCTGATCGAACCCACACCCAATTCCCCGGCACCTCATAAGGCCATTGTTCTTTCGGAATGACGTCTTTTTCACTTAGATCATCGGATGTTTCCAATATACTTTTCTCGCTCGGATCATTTGTCCCTAATTGCCCTTTAAACGCCTTCTCCAACATGACCGCCCGCCGCTGTTCGATCGACTCCTTCACTTCTTCAATCAGCCGCTTTGCTTCATCGATTTTCGCAAACAGCCGCTCAATTTTATCAGCGATGCGTTTTTGTTCGTTTAGGGGAGGCAAGGCGATCGGATACTCCTCTAAGAAAAACTTCGGGACGCGTTGCTGGCCTACTGCACCGGCCATTACATTTTTCGCTTGCTTTCGAAACCGTTCAGACCGAACTAGATAATAGATATAACGATTATCAACCGTTTTAGGAGTTCGAATGACATAAAACTCTGTAGAACCGAAACCAAATCCATTTAATAACCCTTCGGTAATGACGCTATTGCCGTTTTCCATACAAGGGGTGATTTTTGCAAATAATATATCATTTTCTTCAAAATACGTGTACCCCTTTTTGACAGAATGAAAAGGTCGTTCCTCCAAATAAGCAATCTTCCCCTCTACTGGATCAACCGCACTCATTGGGAGAAAACTGCAAATATGATCATCACCATACTCCAGTTTAGGCTTAGGTGGATTAATCTTCACGATACGCCCCAACCTCACCCACACCCAATTCCCCGGCACTTCGTACGGCTGCTCGTCTTTGGGCACGAGCGCTTCTTCGAGCAGCTGTTCCATCGATTTTGGTTTGGCCTTGCTCATCGTTCTGACACCTCGAGTCGTTCAGCGACGTGGAGCATTTCGGTTTTGGCCGGTTCGTAGCGGGTCGGGTGTTCGGCCGCTTTCAGTTCGGCAATGACTTCATGGAGCAGCGAGATGGCGAGCTCTAATTTCTCCACCGCTTCTTCAGCCGAGTCGATCGGGTCGGGCAAGTTGTCGTACACGGACAGCGATTCGTCGGCGATGAGACCGATGTCGAGGCTGTCGCCTTTTTTGGCGATGTCGTCGCGGGTGAAGACGTTCCACCGTTCATCGTCGACTTGATGGCGGTCTTCGGCGGTGTAGGCTTTCGTAAATCCGGCGAAATGGTCTTTCGTCAACGGATTGCGCTTGCCAAACGACGGCATGTTCGTGCGAAGATCATACACCCATACTTCTTTCGTGTTGCCCGTGTCTGTTTCCCCGCGGGTGAAGAACAAGACGTTCGTTTTCACCCCTTGGGCGTAGAAAATGCCGGTCGGCAAGCGCAAGATCGTATGGACGTTGCATTTGTCCATCAAGTCGCGGCGGATGTCGGCGCCGACGCCGCCTTCAAACAGCACGTTGTCGGGCACAACGACCGCGGCGCGCGCCTTGCCGTTTGGTCTGAGCGCCCGGTAAATGTGCTGGAGGAAGTTCAGCTGCTTGTTTGACGTCATAAACGTAAAGTCGGTCCGTGTCGCCCGTTCCCCGCCTTTTTTTGTGCCAAACGGCGGGTTTGTCAAAATGACGTCATACCCTTTCAGCCGCTCGCCAAGGGGAGAGAGCGTGTCGCCAAGCAAAATGTCGCCGTGCACATCATGCAAGAGGGCGTTCATGACCGCGAGGCGGTGCGTGTCGCGGACGAGCTCGACCCCGGAGAACGCTTCATATTTCTGGAACCGAATTTCTTCTTCCGATAAATCAAAATAGTCGTCCGTTTTCGCCCGGACGTGGCGGCTGGCGGCGATCATAAAGCCGAACGTCCCCGCCGCCGGGTCGTGGCAGCGCTCGCCGGGGTATGCAAGGCGGGCGTCGCGGTCAAACCGATGCGGACGGCATCGAAGTAATCAAGCACTTGCCGATACTTGCTTACATAATCGCGATGGTCTTTAAACTCCAGCTCGATTTCGTTCATTTCTTTATCCAACGTATAGCCGCGGTGGGCTTCGTCGACGATGATGCAGTCATACTGGTCAATCGGCGGAACATCTTCGGGACGATCGTTGTAAAAAATGCGCTTCAACATTCCTTGAACGGTGGCGATATGCACTTTCGTCTCCGGATCGGGCTTTTGGTCGTACAGCGACTGCAAACCGTAAATCTCGGCAAACGTCTGAAAGTGCTCCATTCGGCTTTCTTTAAACGCCGCTTCCGCTTGTTCGGCGAGCGCTTTTCGGTCAACGAGAAACAAAATGCGCCGAAACCGTTTCGCTTTGAGCAAGCGGTAAATCAAGCCGATCGCCATGCGCGTTTTTCCCGTTCCCGTCGCCATGGCGACAAGCACGCTCCGGCGCTTGTCTTCAAGCGCCCGCTCAACAGCCTGAATCGCCCGCACTTGGTACGGCCGCAGTTTCAAATAATCGAACGTCTCATCGCGCAGCCGCTGTTCGGATCGTTCAATGTCTTGTTCCAGCAGCTGTTTCAACCCGTCCGGCGTATACCAGCCTTGCAGCGGGCGCGGATGGTTCGTCGATTTCCGGGCGTCCAAAAACCAAATGCCAGACTTTTGTTCAAGCTGTTTCACGTACGGACGGCCGTTGGTGGCGAACAAAAATGGAACGAAATACTCCCCCCACGGCTCGTGAATCACTTCTTGCCCATGGCGCACAACGAGACGGGCGTATTGTTTTGCCTGTTCGATATCGGCGGGGATGTCTTTGCTTGCGCGTTTCGCTTCAATGAGGCCGACCAGCTCCAAGCCGATAAAAAGAGCATAATCGGCAACCCCGTGCCGAAGCGGCCATTCGGCAATCGCCAAATTCCGCCCCTTCTCTGGCCGCGCGCCTTTGGCAAAGCGCAGTTTTTCCGAATCAGCCTCCCAGCCAGCCGCCCGCAGCTGTTCATCGATGATGAGGCGCGTCTCTGCCTCAGTCAGTTCGAAATTCGCCACCGCCCGCCGCGAATAGTCACGCCGCTTTTGTTTTTCCTCGGCACTCGTATACAACCCCGTCTCACGGATGTGCGAAAGCTCCGCTTCCAAGTCGGCAAGCCGCTGTTTATACGATTCGATGAGCCGATTCAGTTCATCCGTCGATTCAGACGATGGCGGCAGCGGCTCTCGATACTGGGGAGCTTCGAACGACCAGTCACCGTACACTTCCATAAACCATACAGCTAGGCGAAACGCCATGTGCAATAGCGTCTTTGCCTCATGCACGTCCCCATAATGGGGATCATGCACCGCTTGATTGCCTTTTAAGCGGATCATCGTGAAGATGTCATATATCTCTTTTGGGATGATTTGTTCATACAGCAGCACCTTGAGGCGGTCTTGCTGATCGGTGCCGCGCTCTTCGCGAATGCCTTCGAGCGCCAATATGTATTTCGTCATCGCCTCGGCCAACTTTCGCAGCTCGCTGATCGCCACGTTTGGGTTTTGATGCACATGCCGCTCGGCCGTCTCCCCTACTCGGGCAAGCACATCCCATTTTCCTTCTAGAAATTGAAAGTTATGCGCCATGTCCATCCCTCATCTTTGTCTCTTTTGCAACTTTCTTCTTTTGCCATTATCATATCATGAAAAAAAGCCCGCTGAAAACGGGCTGTTTGTGTTCCCAGACAGGACCATAAAAAAGCGAACAAGGGCGGTTGCTGTCCTCAGTGTCATTGCTGATGTGAGAATCAACTCGCGATGGCAAGGAAAGAGCAGCGCCAATGAAACATCTTTTAACCAATTCGAAATCTTTGATTGCTCATGATTTCATCAATCATCTCATCTATGTCATCCTTACGTTTCCCGCTAGTATCCAAAAGATGCTTTCGATCGAATCCTGATGCATGGAACTCATTCAGCAAAATGAGGCAGCGTTCCCCCATTTGTTGCTCGGGGGCCCTCATCTCATCCCTTTGCCTTAACGTTTTCCCATCTGCCCACAAAACAACATACATAACCGTTACGTTTAAATCCTTTACATTTTCATACAACCATATCGCTTCTTGGGGAAAGGCAATATAATCCACTACCACATCATTGCCGTATTTTACAAAATTTCTTGCAAGACTTAGAATATTATCCCAAATTAATGAAAGCTCTTCTTTACTTTCCCACGGTTTTTTCCGTCCATTGATATGCATATGGCTGATGTCATCGCCGGAAATATACGCACTACGCTCCAACTTGTTCGCCAATGCTGTTGAAATTGTTGATTTGCCAACCCCAGCGGGGCCTGATATGACATAGACTGTTCTTGTTTGATGATTTTTCATATGCATCCCTTTTTACCTGCTCAATATAGTTTTATTACCCGTGGTAATAAAAACGACAACATAAACCTGAATCCGTGATAAAGACGCGTTCAAAGCTGCCAAGAAAACTGGATCAATCAACAAAATATTGCACTCGGGGTTCTTCACCTAATAGGTGAACATTCGAAATGGAGTCGAAGTCTCGACACGATTGGGTTTCCCAGCATTTTTGATACACTTCTGTCACGGATTCAGGATAAACAAAAAATCCCTTGAAGCCTTCCAGCTCAAGGGATTTCGCTCGATGATTCCGACTGGGCTCGAACCAGCGACCTCCACCCTGTCAAGGTGGCGCTAGGCATTTTTCAGTTACGCCAGTCAAAACGTAAGTCATACGTTAGTCAAAAAGTCCGTCAACTCAACGTTTGTCAATCGTAAGTCAAACGCAAGTCTCATTTCTTATTTTTAATTATATCGTACAGCACCGCTAAACTGCAAGATGTTGGGGCGCAATACTGTTCCCTTTTTCTTTATTATTTTGTGTTTCGCTCCTAACTTCTGTACTGCCAACGTAGTGCTAGGCGCCATACTTACGTCAAGTGATTAGAAGCGTTATACTGAACACTCTAATGTAATTTTTAACGGCTAATTATTTGTCAATGTATAAAACAAACACAAACCACATTTTATATTTTAAATTTTTGGCTCCGTTAAATTTTATTGTTGATTTTTGACCGCTGCATGTCTTGCACTAACACCATCCGTTAGTTGAAGCATAACTAGGAAGGGTGAAAGAATTAATCCCAATGTGACCCGTAACTACGCTTGACCCAAAATGTCTCCAAAACACGGGAGCAGTAACTTCGATTTGACCGAACCTGTAAAATAAAATGAGCAAAACACGTTGAAATACAATAATAAAATAAGCTTTAATGTTCTCTTCTCCAAAGTACGGTGGTGTACCTCAAGTTTACCATATCAGAGGTACCTGAATACCTTAACAGTCTTAGTATCGGTGTTAAGAATAAAGTCGTGAGTTAACTCCATATTTTTATGCCATTGGGAAGGAATTTCAGATATTGCAAACTCGTATCCCGCCGGATCAATCCATCTAATAGTGTCTTCTGTAATCACTGGAACCACTCTCCAATCCTTTACTTTGGCCTTACTAAAGTCTCGAGTGAGTTCGACTTTGATTTCCTTCGGGTAAGATTCTGCCGATAAAGATATTTCATTGTCGACAAATTTGTCAGCCCATTCTTTGATGCGTCTCGGATTCAAAACCTCATCCACAGGCAGTCCCGTGCTGATTGCATAGTAATCTTGTGCCCTCGTTTCTGCAGCAGATCGAGTATGGTCAATACCGTGCGCCAACAACAAAGCTGCCACAGGGTCTAACGTCCCCCAAGTAATAAGTTCCTTCAGCCAAAACACGATCCACGGAAGTCCGGTTTTGGGCCAATCTTCAATGGTGATCTCTCGGAGAACACCCTCGTTGGCATCATCCCAAATTAATGCAATGACTGTTCCAAGTCCCCAGTTAAACAGGTACTCAAAGTTCTTCTTGATAAACTTGATCCATCCTGAAACTTGATTTTTCGTGGGTTTTTGAACGGATCCACTAGGGTTCAGCCACCACTTTAGGATCTCATCCCATTTCCTAAAGCTCTTTCCTGATCCATAACCATCAGAAACTTTGAATTTCTCGAGACTACTGATTTGATCTACCGTTTTTACAATGTACTTCAGCCGTTCTTCGGTAGACCACTCTGAATAATCCGTTCCGGTCAATAAGTGGTCCCTTATCCTACGGTATCCATCGAGCACCCTTTTACCGAATCGAGGCGAAACACTCGTTCGATAAAGATGTCGTCTTGTATCGTAATCGGGATATATGCTCTCACGAATAGCACTCCCCCGAGTCACAAACACATTTTCCCAAAACTCTTTGTTCTTCATCACATAATAGGCGTATGTTTTTCTCCATACGTCAATGAGGTGGTTTTCAAGATCGGATTTACTCATCTCCTCGTCGGACATAGCCTCTTGTTCAACAATGATTGAGAGTAGATATCCGTCCAAGGAATCGAGAGCTTCCTGTAAGTCCCGTTCGTCCCCTTCCACCGAATCTGTAAGTGGAGCCGTTTTTTCCAGCCACTCCATAAACTTTGCTTGTGATCTTGAACCAGAAATTTGGACCCATTTCTTTGCAATGTATGTCATCAGAGCTCCTAGTGGACTACTTTCTGTTGCACCGTCTTTAGGCAATTGTTCTTGTGTTATCCTGTCGATTATGGTTTTATAATTCTTTCTTGCCGTTTGACTACTGTAATCACTCGGACGAGATTCAAGAAAGACCAGTGTCCTACCCTCTGTTCCCCATCCAGGTCTACCTGCTCTCCCGACAAGATTCTTGAACTCCGAAACTGGAAGAGGCTCCTGATCTCGTACCAACGTTGGAATAATAACTATTTCGAAAGGCAGATTTACACCTTCAGAGAGTGTCGATGTTGCGAGCGCTATGTGGACGACTCGTTTCTGAAGTAATTCCACAAGTAGCCGAGCCATTATCCCAGGCATGTTTCCGTGATGCACCACTATCCCCTTTTTCAATAGCTGATATTCATAGGATTCCTTCCCAAAATAGTCTTCACAAGCATTCAAACACTTTTCAAACAACGCAAGACGTTCTGGATCAGATGGAGGTGTAAAAAATTTGGGAAGTTGCTGTTGAACTAATTTTTTGTTCAGAACCCATAGGAAATCTTTAGCATAACCACTGATGTTTTGGGTAACCGAAATCAAAACAGAATGTTGTTTTCCCTGTTCATCTGGCTGCGCCAATTGGAGAGCAGCCCAAAACAGATAGGGGCGTTGCCGCTTTCCGACTTTTTCATTCTTGTACTTCTTGGGTAGTGACTGATACGGAATTGGAAACGGTGTAAATGGTTTTTGGATATATGGAACATTATCTCTTCCACCATCACCACTGAATCCCAAGTAATGACCATTCAGGATATCATAAAAAATCTCATATTCACCGGACCGAGACCATTCAAGGCGCCCGATAAGTTGACGAGTACTCCTATAGGTCGATACAACAGGTGTCGCCGTTTCGCTTCCGGCCACCCAATGAGCAAGTGATTCATTTTCATCCGCTACCGCAGAAAGCGCGATAATTCGTTTTTGGCCTATATATTGTAACAAACGGTTAGCCAACATTTCGAGCCTTAGACTTCTGTCATCTGCATTAACAAGACCATCGTAGCCTTTCCCATTGAACTGAACAGAGTGGGCCTCATCGATGACCACGAGCGAAACACGATTTAGGAATAATGGCCCCAAGAATCTAATCAACGCTTCCGCCTTTTCGTAGGTACACACCAGAACGGTTGGATCGGTCGATGTGACCCATGCATCCATAGGTCCCCAATCAATACCACCATACAAACCTGTGACCTTAACAGAATAACTACCCAGTTTTCCCAAAACAGTCCCCAGTTTCGACTCCACCTCGGTGGCCAGCGACCGTGACGGGACCAAGTACATTGTAATTGGCCCTACACTAGAGAAGAGTTCCTCATCTTTAGTAGGGAACATGCTTTGTATGATGGCAAGTTCCGCAATCGTCGTTTTTCCGGAACCGGTTGGTGTACATAATGCGAATGACCCGTCCACTAACAGACGTTCAATTCCACGAACTTGTGAATACCATGCAAGCGATTTGCGACTCCTGTAATTACTCCGAAGATACCTCTCAAAGGCTCTCTTTCCATAATCGGACACTCCGTTCTGGAGCTTTTCCACATAAACTCTCATTGAACTGTTGACGTACTCCCGCACAACTTCAGAAACAACTTTCGACAGTAACCAGGAATAGCTATCTTTGCTATAAATCATAAGTTCGGACAAATATTGCAACTTCTGTTGCGCCTTTTCTAGGCGATCCGTATCACCCCATCGCATATACGCACACAAAATCCCGAGCGCCTTTATGATTTCATCGACGAAGCGCCCGTTAAAATCAGAAGTGTGGATCTGACGAAAATTCTTCCCCTTCCGATCACGGGCCACAACCAATTCTTTTCCCCAATAGTCGTTAATAAGGGTATGCAATTTCGGAAAATCGGCCATGAGTAACGAAGTCAGAATTTGAGAATCACCTGAATCCGGTGCTTCACTGTTCAATAGCCCCAGCGCAAGAGCGGGATAGCCAGCTAACTGGTACACACCCGCTGAGAGCAAGCGCAGTGGTAGTCGGTCGGTATTCAAATTAGGGTGGGACAGCCATTCTAACAGTTCTCCAGCACGTTTAAGGGCACTCCTCCAGTCCTCGCCTCCCATATCCCGCTCATAGAGCCCTACATCAATTAATGTGACCGCATCTGCCAGCCTTGCAGAGAAATCCTCACTTCTCCATCCCCTGAGACCGGGCTGGTTCATTCTCACTCGTGTATACTGACTATACAGTTTTGCGAAAGACGGAGGTAGTGTGTCTCCGGCCAACTCAGCCCGAATACTCTTAAACTGCTCCGACGTTAAATCAAAATAGTCCGCCACTGCTCAGTCGTCCTTCCCATACAAATCTTTGATAAGTTCTTCCACATCAGTCAATTGAATCTCGACAGCCTCCAGCTTTCGACCGCCAGTGTAATTCGAATGAGGCGCGTCAGGTGGAATCCAGCTTCTCTTTCGGACAGGAGATTGTCCGCAGACATAGCTTACACAATCGTATCGTTCGAATCTAACTCCAGACCGATATAGTTGGCGTAGAGCTGCAATCCATAATTGCGCAGTCGTGTTTTCTTTGTAATCTTGCAGAACTTCAATGATCCGTCTAACCTCAACTGGTATCAAATTTGTGCTGCTAATCTTGGTGTGTGCATCAGCAATCATACTCGGGTCGTGCTTTGCGGTGCATTTGGCCTCCAAAAAAAGAATCTTTGTAATCCTATCCTTATCTAATACAAAAGCGACACAATCATCACCTGTACGCCCCATTATTGCTTCCTTCATTTGCCCGGTCTGGCGATACATCTCGAGCTGGTCAAATGCGGTATCATGCCATCTAAAAGAAAATACTGGGACCTGCCAATTACTTTCACCAAACGGCGAAAAATTCTCTGCAATCACTCCAGAAAAGAACTCGCCGAAGTACCCTTTAAGGGTTGTCAAATCAAATACTTCAGGGTATCCGTCAGCAGGGTCAAAATCATCATCCCATTCCCCCAAAGGATCCAAATTATCCTGGAAAGCCTTCCGCAGTCTAAATCTTGCATCGTCATGTGCTGCCCTAATTACAGGTTTCAAGTCCTCGATAGCATTAGCTCTAAAAGATTTATTCTCTTGTATCAAATTATGCCGGTACAACTTGTCCGCAGACTCAGAAACATCAGTGCGTAACCATGAAGACAGTGATGAGATTTTTAGCCCTTTCAACATAATGCTTGTCCACTCACCGTTCATTAAGTATCCTATCAACCAAGTAATCACAAATTTTAACTTATAATATATAACCTTATTATACCATTTTAAATTAAATTGGATAAATGTGTCTGTAGTTTTATAAGACAATTCAAAATCGCTCCCCTTGCCAAATTACTGTCTAGGCGGCCTATACTACTACATTCTTATAAATATTGAAAACTAAGAAATAGTGGTTTGCGCGTTGACCCCCGCTCAAGCGATCGTTAAAATTTAGTTGAATCACGAAAGGGGAATATACGATGCCTAGCTTTCAATACGGTACAACAACGATAGAATATACATTGGAGTACGTTCCAAACAAAAATCATGTAACGATTTCTGTAGAGTGGCTTGATGGGGTCAAAGTGGTTGTTCCAGAGAATATGGAAAGTGATCAACTTAATTCGATATTATATAAAAAGGCTCCATGGATTCTAGAAAAGTGGTACAAGTTCAATGAAATAGCTGATCCACCAGCACCAAAAGAGTTTGTCAGCGGTGAAAAATTTCCTTATCTTGGTCGTAACTATCGCCTAAAGGTGCATAAAAGGGAGGACATAGAACTAGCTTCATTAACCTTTCAACAAGGAAGGTTTATTGCGAACGTTCCTAGTTATCTAACTGAATCAGATAGAAAAAGAGAGCTGTATCAATTATTTAAAGATTGGTATATCAGTCATGGGAAGCTGAAAGTAGATGAGCGCCTAAAAATTTACAGCTCCAGAATGTCTGTAGCACCTTCCAAAGTAGTTTTAAAAGAACAAAAGATGCGATGGGGGACTTGCACGAGTAGCGGAGCGATTTATTTAAACTGGAGGATTGTGATGGCACCTATACCAGTTATTGATTATTTACTTGTACACGAACTAGCGCATTTAAAATATCCAAACCATTCGAACGATTTTTGGCGTTTCGTCCATTCGATTCTTCCTGATTATGAACAACGCAAAGAATGGTTGCGAATAAACGGTCCGCTTTTAACGTTAGAATAGCGAAGCCTCCCGACATTAGGAGGCTTTCGTACGTTTATCGTTTGTAATGTACCATTGCTAACGACATAATCTGTTGCGTTATATTTTCTAACTGATTGTAAATTAGCACATTATTTCAGAATCCCTTTTTCAAATTATTTCAGGCGGATTCGGAAATAATGTGCAAAATTTTTGCGGATTGTTCCGGATTTTGCACATTCTTTCGGAACGTTTGCACGCTCTTTCAGATGAAGATTTCCAGCGCGCCTGATGGACCGATGGAAAAGAAAAAGCACAAAAGAGGCCGATTCGGCCCCTTTCATGCTAATACCCCATTTCCTCTGAGGCCATGCGCACCACTTCTTCGTCAATGGCGTCCTTTTTCAGCTGATACCCGTATAACAGGCACGTCGTGGCCAACGTGTTGATCACCCGAGGCCATCCCCGCGACTGCAGGGCAATCGCCTCTAACGCCGATGGGGTGAAGATCGGGTGCTTCGCCCCGGCCTGTTTCATCCGATGCTTGATGTAGCCCGCCACCTCTTCCTTCTCCAGCGGCCCCATCCGGTATCGCATGATGATCCGCTGGTCGAGAGGGCGGTGCTGATTGAGCCGCAGCTTCCCCTGTAAATGGGGCAGCCCGGCCAAAATCAAGACAAATGGGTTGGTCGAATCCATCTCAAAGTTGAACAAGATCGCGATGTCCTGTAAAAATGCATCCTTCGCTAAATGCATCTCGTCCAAAATGAACACCGGCGTGATCCGCCGTTCATGATACAATCGCTCGATCGCCTGCTGGATTTGGCGGAAGAGGTCTACCTTGCGGTACTTCGGTTCCTCTCCTAATCCCAAGGCCAAACCACGGTAAAAATCCATCACGCCTCCGGTGGATAACGGAAAGTAGACGACATGATACAATGATGGATTCAATGATTCTTTCAGCGCCCGAAGGGCGAACGTCTTGCCCGCCCCCGGCTCTCCGATCAACAGCCCGATCCCCCGGGTTCGTTTCACGTACTCCAGCGCCCGCAACGCTTCCTGAAACGGCGCCCCTTGATACGCCTCGGACGGGTCTGTTTCTTTCGCAAACGGCTCCCGCGAAAGGGAGTAAAACGATTTATACACCGTGTTCTCCCTCCTTCGCCGGAATCGCCGCAAACGGGGACCGATGGCGTTTTACATAGGCGTTGTCCTCCAAACGAACCCGAACGGCCTCCGCCACCTTCCTTCCATCTTCGTACACATAGACGCCCCGTTCGTCATAGCGGAGTTCAATCGATTGCCCAATGAACCGGGGCGGCACTTCATACAGCTGCTTGTTCAAGGTGATCGTTCCATCGGCTTTGACCTTGCGGTGCTCCCGCTTCAGAAAAATCGCATCCAGCCAATCGCTATCTTCGATGAACGACACGAGATGCACTTGCGATTGAAACACCTCATGCGGCGTTTTTCCGTCCAGCGAGGCGTGCGGTTTTCGATGATACTCCTCTTCAAGCCACCTCCAAAAGCGCTCGTTCAGCTCTTCGAGCGACTTCGGGGGATCCAACTCCAGCAGCGGATAAAACCGCGTCTGTACGGTGCGGAAGAACCGTTCGATTTTCCCTTTGCTTTGCGGGTCATACGGCTGGGTGTGGATGAGCGTAATTCCCATCTCGGCGCACGCATACTGCAGCACCTCGGATCGATAAATTTTCCCGTTGTCCGAGTAAATGCGCTTCGGCTTCCCGCAACGAAGCACCGCTTCCTTCGTGACGATCCGCAGCCCGTCAAACTTCTCCGAAGGGAAAAACTGCGCGTACGGCACAAACCGCGAGCAGTCATCGATATAGGCGATCAAAAACGTTTTCTGGGCTTTCCCATTGACTCGAATCGTTGGTCCATGGGATAAGTCCCCTTGCCAAAGCTCATTGATCTGGTCATACGCAAAGCGCTTTCGCTCCGGCATGGGCAAGATTTCTTTCCCGACAAGGTTGTGTTTTTTCAACAATCGGTATATAGTAAAGTAAGAGGTATGATTTTCTGGGATTTCCCCCTGCTCGATCAGGTGTTCGTAGAACACCGTCACGGGCATGGTGGGATGTTCTTTTCTTAGGGCTAAAATATGATCCTCATCATCGGGCGACAGACGCCTTGAGTGGCCGCGGTCCGAACGGCGCTTCGGCTTTAAGGCGTCAAAGCCCCCTTTTTTGTATCGGGTGCACCAATCGAGGATCGTCTTGGCTGCGATTCGTTTGTCGCCCTGGTGGGGAACATGGTGCACTCGCTCGCTCACCTCTTTCAGATACGCCTTCGGTTCCACCTGCCCATTCACCAACGGAGCGATTAGCCCGTACCGAAACAGGGCAATGTCGTGTCTCATCGACTCATCCATTCGAATCTCCTCCTTGTCTCACTTGGAATCAGGACCGTTCCGGTCCGTCTGCCCTTATCGTACCGGATCGCTTTTTCTCCGTCGATAGGAAAGGTTTGTGGGAACCTCAACCATTTCCAATTTAGGATATGTATGTAAAATCAGGATCCCATTTGATTCGCAAAAGGGTGTCGGAATCCGTCCTCCCACATGTCTCTGATGACCGAATAGAGACCGTGTTTCTCCAACGTCCGGATCCACCAGGAAGCCCGTTCCTTTTCTTTTTTCACGATAGGGCCTATGATCCTCCACCGCCTCGCAAAAAAGCTGTGAAGGCTTGATAGGTTTCGGCAGAACCGCCGGACATAAAAGATGATGCCGTCCTTTGTCGGGAGAAACGGAGCCCGGTTCGTCCCCTCGGTCAATCCCAACTGCTCTTTCACGACTTGCCATATGGCGGACAACGTATACTGAAAATACGGGAGGAGAAAGGAAGGCAGCACACTCACCGTCTTCAAGCATTCCCGACAGCGATACCGGACAATCCAAATACGATAATCACCATGTGGGGTCAATGCGTTTCGCTCATAGTAACCGTGGCGGTGTAACGGGCGCTTGGCCCGGCAATGCGGACACTGTGTCAGAAGAGGGAAGTCGTTTTCTTTTCCACGCTCTGCATACGTTTGGACGTCAATGCCAAAGTCATGAAATTGAATCACGTCCTCCTCCCCCTCCTCTGAATCGATGGATTTTCTCTTCCGAAATAATTCACAAAAAATTTAGCACATTCTTTCAGAAAAGGGGAGAGGGCTTTCTGAAGGAATGTGCAAAAAAATGGCTCTTTTGTTCCGAAATAAAGTGATAATTTACAAACAGCGTTTGGATCGTGGTCGGCCGTTTATCTTTCAGCTGATACCGCCGCTTGTCCCGCGCTTCCGCCAGTTGTTGATCAATCTCCTCCAAAAGGGCGGCCAACAAGACAGCGAACACCTTTTGAAGAGTTCTTACTATATAGATGCAATTTGAAGCTTTACCATTTGCAACTTTTACCCAGTATTTGATCGACTGTCGGGCGACCGAACAACGCCGCTTAAAGACCCATATATGGGTCTGTGAAGCAGGCGGTTGTTCGGTCCTCCGTCACGCCTTGGCGTGACAGAGAAGCCTGTGGCTTTCCTCCGACAGTCGAAAAGAGGCCAACCGCTTTTCCGTCAAGGATATGTTAAACTTCTTCGTTGCATCTATATAATTGCTCCTCCAACTCTTTTAATAGGGGCCATTATGTGGTAAGAAGTTTCATGGACTCCCTCCCTCCTGTTTTATGGATGTTGGTCATCACCATCATAGCAGGGAGAGAGTCCTTTTTACATGAGATTTGTTTTTGGATTGGTGGCCCCGACGAGCGTGGCGAACAAAAATTCGCTATGCTCGTCGGGGATCCTTCCTGAATTTCACCCACAAATATTTTACTCACACTTTGTGTTCGCATAGGCGGCGGGGCAATAAAAAAACACCTCGATCTCCATCGAGATCGAGGTGTTTTGTGATGACCTGTGAGGGACTTGAACCCCCGACCCCTTCCCTGTCAAGGAAGTGCTCTCCCACTGAGCTAACAGGTCATATCGCTTTCAAACACATTTTTTATTATATATATGCCTTCCTCGTTTGTCAAACACTTTTTTAAAAAAATTAGTGTTCATCATGAAAAAAGGGAAAGCCCGCGCCTCCCCCTTATCGAAACAACCCGCGCTCAAACGGCTCGAGCAAGAGCGGAATGTACTGGCGGCGGGCGGTTTCGTATTGTTCCATGATCCGGCGGCGGTGTTGTTCCGCGAGGGCGACGGTGTCGATCAAATCTGTTTCAAGCTGCGGGCTCGCGGTCGAGACGACATACCGGTCAAGGCCGAGCAAGGCGGCGAAGTCGAACACTTTAAACCGGTAGCCGAGCATGACGGCCGGGACGCCGGCGGCCAGGGACAACAAATTAGCGTGGAGTTTGAAGTTGACGGTGGCGGCAAGAGGCTGAAGCCGCTCGATGAACTGCCGTTCGTCATATAGTGCGCGGTCGAAGGTGACGCGCTCCGGGCAGTTAATTTTTTTGTACAGCCGCTCGCAGGCGGAGCGGTCGTTCGGCCAGACGATGTACAAGTGAATCCGGTAGCCGGAGGCGATCCACATTTTGGCAGCGCGGGCGAGGGTGTCTTCGACGAGTGTTTCGTGTTGGCCGAATAGGCGATTGTATGTCGTCCCCCAGTTGATGCCGATCGTTTTTTCTTTGTTTGGCGGTTCGGCTGAGGCGGGAGTCTGCAATAACAGCCCTGGATCGCCGATGACGCGGACGTTTGCAGGATAGGCGCCTAACGTTTTTAATACCGCTTCGCTGAGCGGGCCGCGAATGCCGGCAAAGGCGGCCGAGGCGAGGACGGTGCGGAACAGCTCGACGTCGTTGGCGGAAAAGTGGCGGTGAAGCGCTGGCTTAGCGCCTGCACACAAGGCGTCGGTTTCAGCTTCACCGATCCAGTCAATGCCGCTTCCCCATATCCATATTGGTTTTCCAGCTTCGTGCGCCTCTTGCAAAACGGCCATGTAGCCTGGAAGCAAGAGCGAACCGCCGCCGAGCACGACGGCGTCGTACGGGCTCGTATCTTTCCAGTTGACCTTGGGCGTCGATGGGATGATTTGAACGTCCGGGGCGTATTGGCGGGCATAGGAGGCAAAAAGATTCCATAACAGCTCGTCGCCTACGTTTTGAAAGCCGATCCAACCGATATACAACACCTTTTTCATCATGACGATTCCCCTTTCAACAAGGATGCATATACGCCAAGCACTTGGTCGACACACGTTTTGATATGAAACTGCTGTCTCACCCACTCCCGTCCGGCCGTGCCTAGTTGTTCGCGGTATGAGGGGGAGGCAAGCAGCCGTTTTAAGTCTTGGGAAAGAAGATAGCGGCTGCACCCTTGGCGCGAGCCGTGATCGCCAAAGTAACACTCCCATGCTTCGGCATAACCGCTTGGCTCGACAACGCCGAAGTAGCCGTGGTTGCCAGCGGCGAGCACCGGTTTGCCGCATGCCATCGCTTCTAGAGCGACACGGCCGGTGCCGACAACAACGTCAGCGAGTGAGTAATACACAGCCATATCGCTTTGTTCGCCAACGAGATGGAGAAACGACTCGCGGCACGTTTGGTGAATGAGGCGGACAAGGCTCTGCACGTCAGAAAAGCGCGGGCCGTCTCCGACAACGACGGCGTGCAAGTTCGGAAACAGCCGTTTGACATCTTTGCACGCTTTTAAAAACATAAAACAAATGCCAGCTTTCGCCCAGGCGAGGCGGCTGCTATAGACGATGACCAAGGCGTCGTCCGGGATGCCAAGCGTCTGCCGCCCTCCGCGGCCGAGCGGGGCAAACTCGTTCGTGTCAATGCCGTTCGGGATGAGAACCCGTTTGGAAATGAGCGGGACAATATGCCGCTCGACGGGCGGACTGACAGCAATCGCAGCAGAAGCAAGACGGAGCATCTCTTCAAGCTCGGCTGGCGGATAGTACGTGCCATGGGCGGTAAAGACGACCGGGATGCCGCGGCGGCGCGCAGCGGTGGCAGCGAGGATGCCGGATGGCGTCTGGTGGGCATGAACGATCGAGATGTTTTCCTTCTTCATCACCGCCTCAAGCTGCTGAATGAGCTGTTCTTTCCGTTGTTCGTCTATCTCGATCGCTGTTGGAAAATCGATGAAATAAATTGAACAGCCGGCTTCCCTAAAACGATCGGCCAGTGACCCGCCGCGGGCGGCGACGGCCACATGAACGCCGCGGGCGGCCATTTCTTTCGCTAGGCTGAAGGCGTGCGTTTCCGTTCCTCCAAAGTCAAGGCCATCTAGCACCATGAATACGCGCATGATCAGCTCCCTCCTTTCTTATAAAACTGGCGCGAGCGCTGTTGCGGATGGCTGCGGTAGTAGTACAAAATGTCAGGCAAATTTTCCACTTCCAGCTTGGCGTTTAAACATTTGACAATAAACTCATAATCTTCGGCGCCGCGAATCCGCCTTGTCGGCCCGCCGAGTTGGTCAAACACGGCGCCGCGGAACATGATCGTGCCGTGGCAAATGCAATGTTTCCCTTCCGCATAGACGCGGCGGATGTCGCGCCCGTAAGCGAGCCAGTTGGCGGGCGTCTTTCGGTCGAAGTGTCCGTCGGGAAAGGCGGCGTAATTCGTGCCGATTAAAGCGATGTGCGGGTGCTCGTTCAAAAATTTCCATTGTTTTTCGAACCGCTCCGGATGGGAAATATCGTCGGCGTCATGGACAGCGATGTACTCACCTTTGCTTAAAAAGTAGCCGACATTGAGCGCCCCGGCAAAACCGACGTTGCGCGGGAGTTTGATATAGACGACCGGGAAGAACGGGGAATGGTCGTTCATCCACCGCTTCACGACTTCTTCGCTCCCATCGTCCGATCCGTCATCGACAATAATCGCTTCAAACTGGCGATATGTTTGATTGAACAGCCCATTTAGGCAGTCCTCAATATAACGGGATGCGTTATAACACGGAATGACGACGCTGATGAAGTCTTTTTTTCGCTCTGGCACCATCATCATTCACCTCATCCACTATATATCCATTTTTTCTCTTAACGGTGAGAGGCAATCGTTGATTTTTTAGGAAAACAGTAGAATTGTCCTATCATTTACCTGTCATTCCCCCGACAAAGTTCAACCGTTTTCCCCATGCCCGTGGCTAAAAAAATCGTTCTTTCTTCCTCGGATACGCACCCGTGTCGAATGAAAGAGCGGTGCATAACGTAGTTAACGAATGGAAGAAAAGGAAGGAGGAAGAGGCGTTGGGACATAAACATTTGCGCGAAGCAGTGAAAGAGCTGAAAAAGATCCGCAAATGGCTTGAAAAACTAGATTTGGATGATTCGGCCGTCGAACAAATTGTCTCTCTATTAGAAGCCATCGCCGATCACGGGGAAGATGCCGAACGAATTTTGCGCCGCATTCTTGATGAGGAGCAAGAACAGCGGGACATTTTGGAGGACGAGCGCGAACTGTTGCAAGCCATTTTGACCGAGTTGCGCACAGGGGCGCCACCCGCGGAAGATATTGGCGACGAGCTCGAGGACTTGATTGGGGAGAGAGTAGAAATTACGGTCAATTTCGGCCCGGTGAGCGGCACAGTCATCGCCGTCCGAAACGATTATGCCGTGCTTGAGGATGCGCTCGGGCGTTTCGTTTACATTCCGTTTGCCAGCATTCAAGCCATCACCCGTTTAGAAGGCTGATGAAAAACAATGGATTCGCTCGATTTATGAGAAATCACAAGGAATGAAGTGATGGTGTTGCAAGGTTTTTCAATTTGAGAAACACTGTTGGAGAGCAGTATTTCCCCTTAAATCACCGGCCTTTTAGACTGAAAGGAGGGAGGAGACAATGGACTTTGCGACCACATTCGAAGAGCAGCTCCGCCGCCTCATCGGGGAAACGATCCAAGTCGCGACGGACAACAACTTAATAGAGGGACGACTCACCGATGTCGAGGACGGAACGATCGAGCTTAGGGCGGAAGCGGGCGGATACGAGCGGGAAACGCGCACGGTGCTCATTCCGCTGACAGCCGTCAACTTTGTTCGGGAAGTGTAACGAAAAAAACAAAGGTATGCATCCGCCGAAACGATGCATACCTTTGTCGTTACCGCGTCGGAACGACCGATGGATGCTCATTGACAAACGACAGCGCCTGCTCAAAATCGGCGATCAAATCGTTGACATCCTCCAGTCCGACGCTCAGCCGCAACAAGCCGTCGGTAATGCCGCGCCGGAGCCTCTCTTCTTTTGGCATCGCCGCATGCGACATTTTCGCCGGGTGCGATAAAATTGACTCGACCGCGCCAAGGCTGACGGCGAACACGGGCAGGCGGACGTTGCGGACGAACGTCCGGGCCGCTTCTTCATCGGCTAAACGGAACGACAGCACAGCGCCAAACCCGGCCGCCTGATGGCGCTGGATGTCATGGCCTGGGTGATTCTCCAGCCCCGGATAATACACTTCTTCGACCTTTGGATGACAAGCCAAATACTTGGCGATGGCGGCCGCTGATTCAGACGACTGCTTCAGCCGAACGTGGAGCGTTTTTAATCCGCGCAGCACAAGCCACGCATCTTGGACGCCAAGGACGGCGCCAAACGCGTTTTGCAGTTTGTACAATTCTTTTCCCAATTCCTCGTCTTTCACGACCGCCAGCCCGGCGACGACGTCGCTATGGCCGGCTAAAAATTTCGTGGCGCTGTGAAGGACGACATCGACTCCAAGATCAAGCGGCCGCTGCAACGCCGGCGTCATGAACGTATTATCCAAGAATGTCAAACAGCCATGCGCCTTCGCCAACTTGACGACGCCTTGAATATCGGTCACTTTTAACAATGGATTGGACGGCGTTTCCATATAAATGACTTTCGTGTTCGGCCGGATGTTTTCCGCCACTGCGTTTAAATCGGTCATATCGACAAACGTATATTCAATGCCAAAGCGGCCGAGCACCTCCGTAATCATCCGGTACGTGCCGCCGTAGACGTCTTCGGTCACGAGCACGTGGTCGCCTTTTGAGAGAAGCAAAAACGCCGTTGAAATAGCCGCCATGCCAGAGGCGAACGCAAACCCGCGCGTTCCGCCTTCTAACGCCGCGATCGTTTCCTCAAGCGCCTCGCGCGTCGGGTTGCCGGAGCGGCTGTAGTCGTATTTGCCGAATGAATCGAAATCGAACTGATGGAACGTGGAGGCGTGCTGGATCGGCACGCTCACCGCCCCGGTTGCGCGGTCGACTTTCCATTCGTTATGGAGCAGTTTCGTCGAAAACGACCATTCCTGTTCCATCGCTTACACCTCTTTCATGTTTTTCAATGCCTGCGCCAAGTCGGCGATCAAATCGTCAGCGTGCTCAATGCCGACCGAGAAACGGAGCAGCCGGTTGCAAATACCGTTTTGGATGCGGATTTCCTCAGGAATGTCCGCATGCGTCTGCGTCGCTGGGTACGTAATAAAGCTTTCGACTCCGCCCAGGCTTTCCGCGAACGTAATGAGGCTCAAGCTTTTTAAAAACCCGTTCACCCACTTTTCATCGGCAATCCGGAACGACAGCATCCCGCCTCTTCCTGGATATAAGACGTCTGTAACATCTTCATGTTCGCGCAAAAAGGCGCTGATGCGCTTGGCGTTTTCTTCATGCTGGCGCATCCTTAGCGCCAGCGTTTTCATCCCGCGAATCAACAGCCACGAATCAAACGGCGACAAAACCGCGCCGATGGCGTTCTGATACTCGGCCAGGCGTTGACAGAGCTCCTCGCCCTTGGCGACGACAAGGCCGGCCAGCACATCGTTATGGCCGCCTAAATATTTCGTCGCGCTGTGGATGACAATATCCGCTCCTTGTTCGATTGGGCGTTGGAGCACCGGCGTGTAAAACGTGTTATCGACGATCAGCAGCAGCCCATGCCGTTTGGCGAGCTTGGCGACCGCCGAAATATCCGCCTCCTGCATCAATGGGTTCGTCGGCGTTTCCAAAAAGATGGCTTTCGTTTTTTCCGTTATGGTTTCTTCCACTGCATCGAGGTCAGCAAAGTCAACGTAATGAAACCCAAGACCGTACTTGCGCCAGCCGCGCTCAAACAGGCGGTACGTGCCGCCGTAAAGGTCGGCCGATACGAGAAACTCATCTCCGCTCTCAAACAAGGCGAGCACCGTCTGAATGGCGGCCATGCCGGAGCTGAACGCATAGCCTTGGTCGCCGCCTTCCAGTCTCGCGATTGCTTCTTCGACGATTTTGCGCGTCGGGTTGCCGGTGCGGATGTAGTCAAACCCAGTCGACTCTCCGATGCCGGCATGGCGGTAGGCGGTGGAAAAATAAACCGGCGGGTTGACCGTCCCCGTCACCGTTTCGCTCCGGTTGCCAATTTGCGCTAACAACGTCTCCAGTTTCTCCATCTCATCTCTCTCCTTCTGCTGAAAATTCCATCATGGATCAACGGCCGACCACTTAATGCCCAACGAAGCACCACTGTCCGTTGGGCAGCGGCCAAGCGCCTTCGTCCGAAACCGCCTCGCGGTTGATGGAAGCGGCCGCTTGAATAAATAAAAAAAGTCTTCTAAGAAGAAGACTTTTCCATACACATGGGGTCATGCTTCTTCTTATCTGCCGAATTGAATGCTCAATTCGCTGGATTTAGCACCTGGCCGTCGGGCGGCTGGTTGCTGAAGCTTCATTGGGCCAGTTCCCTCCGCTTCTCTTGATAAGAATGGGACGCGTATTCAATTTTTTTAAATTTAATAAAAATGTAACGCATTCCCCACGTTTTTGCAAGCCATTTTTTTGTCAGCGGTGCGATTCGGCAAATTCGCGAAAAATTCGAGCCCTTCATTAACATCTTTGGGCGCAAATATGTTACAATAACAGATGAACTTACGCTTTCATGGAGGATGGTCATGGCGACAGCAACAGGAACGATGCGCGACTGCAAGTTGTACAGCGGAGAGCTGCAAGAAGAAATCGAACTGCTCATCTACTTGCCAAGCAATTTTTCGCCGCTTTACAAATATTCTTTATTAATCGCGCAAGACGGCAAAGATTATTTTATGTATGGAAAAATGAAAACCGTCATCGAAACGCTGATGGAAGAAGGAACAATCGACCGGACGATCGTCGTCGGCATCCCGTATCGGAACGTCAACGACCGCTACGAGAAATACCACCCGGAAGGACGAAAGCACGAAGCATACCTTCGTTTTTTAGCCCATGAGCTCGTCCCGTTTTTGGACCGCGAACTGCCGACATACCAAATGGGCAAAGGCCGGGCGCTGATCGGCGATTCGCTCGGCGGAACGGTGTCGCTTCTAGCCGGGTTGTTGTATCCGCATACATTTGGGAAAATCGCCATGCAGTCCCCCTATATCGATGACTCGGTATTGGCGCGCATCCGCTCATTCCGCGATCCATCGCTCCTTTCGCTTTACCATTCTGTTGGCACAGAGGAAACAGCGGTGAAAACGACGGATGGCCATGTGCGCGATTTTATCACCCCGAATCGAATGGCGCGGGACTTGTTTATGGAAAAACGGTTTGCTTATACGTACCATGAGTTCGAAGGCGGCCATGCGTGGACGTATTGGCAGCCGGATGTACCCCGGGCCGTAGCCGCTGTTTTATCATTATAGGACAAAACGGAGCAACTTCAAAGATGTCGAAGCCGCCGCATCCATTCCGTGCGTTTCCTGTGCATGGAAAAAGAACTGGTTCAAGGAGGGAAAACAAAATGAAGTACGGCATTGTGATCTTTCCGCCAAAACGGATTCAGGACTTCGCCAACTCGTACCGGAAACGGTACGACAGCCATTACGCCCTCATCCCGCCGCATATTACGCTGAAATACCCATTTGAAGCGGATGAGGAGCAAATAAAAAAAATGGCGAAAGAGTTGCGCCGCATTGCGGCGGAAACACCTCCCATTCCGATCAAAGTGACGAAATTCAGCTCGTTTTACCCGACAAGCAACATCATTTATTTGAAGGTGGAACCAAACGACGTGCTCGAGCGCCTTCATGAACAACTGCACAGCGGCTTGTTCGCCGGAAAGCCGGAGTTTGTGTTCGTGCCTCACATTACGATCGGCCGCGATTTGCCGGGCGCAGAATATGCGGACGTCTACAGCCAGCTGAAGCTGCAAGATGTGCACTTCGAGGAGACCGTCGACCGCTTCCATCTTCTCTATCAGCTGGAAAACGGCTCGTGGACCGTCTATGAAACGTTTATCGTCGGAGGAAAGGAAACGGTCTGAGATGAACATTGCGATTGGCACAACGCAAGATCGCGCTTTGTACGAAGACGCCTTGCGCGTCCGCCGGCTCGTATTCATTGAGGAGCAAAACGTGCCGGAAGACGAGGAAATCGACGCATTCGAGGACGACTCGTTCCACCTCGTCCTGTATGATGGCCAAACACCGGTCGGTGCTGGGCGACTCCGTTTCATTGACGAAGGCGTCGGCAAAATCGAGCGCATTTGCGTCCTGCCGTCCTACCGCGGCCGCGGCGCCGGACGGATGGTGATGGAAGCGATCGAACAGCTGGCGAAAACAAAAGGGGCGAAAACGGCGAAACTGAACGCCCAGACGCACGCGGAACCGTTTTACAAAAAGCTCGGCTACACGACCGTCTCCGGTGTCTTTATGGACGCTGGCATCCCACATGTGACAATGGTGAAATCGCTCGAATAACCAGCTGATTGAGCGTCCTTCGCCTACATGGCATCAAGTGCTAGGGGATCTGTAGAAACCTTTTCTTTTGCTTAGGCAGAGAGGGCAAAAAAGGGAGCTGTGCACACGCAAGCTCCCTTTCGCTTATTTTTTGTTGTTCAGCATATTGGCAATCGTATTGAAATCAATTTGCTTGCCGTTATGGACGATGGCCTTGACGATTTGGTCTTCGAGCTCCTTTGGCACTTTTCGATTAGCGATTTGCGCCACCCGTTTCACGACTTGGCGCACCGTTTTTTCGTCGCTGAAATTGGCGTTTTGCAGCGAGTTGGCGAGCTCAAAAACGTCTTTCATATTGACACCTGTTTTCTTTTCGATGTTTTTAAAAAATTGCTGATCCATCGTTCCGCCTCCTTCTCCCTGCTATATCGTATGATGCTCCCGCCTCGGCGTGCATCAAATTAGGGAAAGAAAAATACGAGCCGCTCCGTGGCGCCGAAACGGCCCGTATCCCATTCGCTTTTTCCGTTAGGCGACAAATGCCGCGCCGACAATAATCAACAAAATGAACAACACGACAATCAGCACAAAGCCACCGCCATAGCCACCGCCATAGCCGTAGCCGTAAGGATAACCATAACCGCAGAAGCCCATCATAATGTGCACCTCCTTCTCCGTTTACTGTATCGTATTCACCGGCTTAGCGGGGCGTATGGGCGCAAAGGCCATTTTGTCATCCAAATCGGCGGAACAGCTCGGCAAATTCCCGCTCCTTCTTCGCAAACCATTGCTCGATGTAGTCCAAGTTGCCTTGCACACTTTTTAAAAATCCATTGTTCAATTTTTCGATTTCTTGCAGCTGTTTGTTAAAGTCCTTTCCCCATTGTTCAAACAGGCGGATGAACGTTTCATGCCCTTCTTTGCGCGACGCAACCCAATTTTCGAGCGCTTTTTCCAACTCTTTGCTCACACTTTCCCCTCCTTTCTTACTGTTGTATGCAAAAACGACTGCCCGAGGTGAAGGCGTCCCCGTTCTTTTTTTGCCTTGCCATATGGTAAAGTAAAGATGAACGGCAACATGAAAGGGAGGGAACGAATGTGAGACAAATTGAAACAGTTGAGCAATTCGAGGCGGCCATTTCCGGCGATAAGCCAGCGATTATGAAGTTTTACACAACTTGGTGTCCGGACTGCGTGCGCCTCAATATGTTCATCGATGACATCGTTCGCGACTATGGACAATATGATTGGTTTGAAATCGACCGTGACCAGTTTCCGGAACTTGGCGAGAAATACCAGGTGCTTGGCATCCCGAGCCTGCTGGTCTTCCGCAACGGAAAAAAAATAGCTCATCTGCACAGCGCTGACGCCAAAACGCCGGAAGAGGTGCGCGCCTTTTTGCAGTCTCTGCCGGAGTAAGGCGGGGCGGCGCCCTTGCGTCGCCAGAGAAGAAGGGCAACAAAAAGAGGCTGTCCGAGAAGGAAGCTTTCCTTCCCGGACAGCCAATGCGAATGAACAGACAGCTCCTTATGGATCGCCGATTGTGGAAACGGAAGCCGTCAATATTCGATTTCGTCGTAGTCTTTCGGCTGGCGCGTCAGCTGCGGGCTGTCAACCATCAATTCAATCGAAATTTCCTCATCGGTCGTCCGCGTCCGCTCGGAGCGGTCGTTCGTTTTCAATTGGATTTGAATTTCCTCATCCGTCGTTTTTGTCCGTTTGTCTTCCATCGTCTTTTCCTCCTGTGTCATCAGTTTCGCAAGAGCGGTTCGACTTTTTGCACAAGCTCTGCCATTTTTGCGGCGTTTCGTTCATACAGCGCCTTCGCCTCTTCGGAATTCGTCTGCAACGCATACAGCTCCAGATCAGCCTGCACTTTTTTCATCGCGGCCAAGAGCAGCTTTTTCTCCTGTGGCTCGGCAATTTGGATCTTATCATCGTACAAATCGATCGTCAGCTGTCCGTATGAATCGACTTGGGCGAGAAACACATTTTCAATCGCCACTCCTTGTTTGTCAAGCTGTTCCTTCAGCCAGCCGCGGCCAAGCCCCATCGTAGCGAGCGGCTCATCCAAAATCATGCCGTCCATAATGACCGTTTGCGGCTCTTTTTCCCGCGGCGGGTTTGGGAACACATCTCCAACGGTGAGCGGCTGCTTTTCCCGCTTCAGCAACACGTTCAAGTCGCCGTTTGGCTCAAGCACCGCAAACTCGACGTCGGCGACGCGGAACACATCTTTTTTGCGCAGCTGTTCGAGCAGCTCGTCAACCGTATATTTCTCCCGTTTCAAATTTTCCTCTAAAATTTTGCCGTTTTTAATAAAAACCGTGGAATTGCCCTCGACAAAATCGCGAAATTTCTTGTTGCGCAGCGAGAGACGAGCGACAGCCACTGGAAACAGCGACCAAATCAAAATGCTGGTGATGCCTTCTTGCAACGAAATTCCTAAGTCGACCGACATCGTTCCAGCGATATCGCCGACGGTAATGCCGACGATGTATTCAAAAAACGACAATTTTGATAATTGCTTTTTGCCGAGAATGCGGGTGATCACAAACAACCCGATTAAAATGCAAATCGAACGAATGGCGGTTTCTAACCATATAGGCATCGATCATGCTCCTTACTTTCCGTGGTATTGCGGCTCTTCGAACTCGAGCCGGCCGATCCGGTCTTTGATGTCCGCGATGATCTCCTCTGTCGCAAGCATCGCTTCATGAAACGTCCGCTGCGCCGTTTCATCCTGGGAAGTGAGCGCCAGCTGTTGCAGCCCAGCGTGAATGCCTTTTAAGCTCGCCAACGTTTGTTTCACCTGCGAAGCAACGGTCATGGAAGATCCCTCCTATCCTTTCGGGCGGAACAAGAGCGCCCCGATAAACCCAAAGACGATCGCCGCGGAGATGCCGGCGCTCGTCACTTCAAACATGCCGGTCAATACGCCGATAATGCCGTGTTTTTCCGCCTCTTGCATCGCGCCGTGAACGAGCGCGTTTCCAAAGCTCGTAATCGGAATCGTCGCCCCGGCGCCGGCAAAATCAATGAGCGGCTCATACAAACCGAATCCATCCAAAATCGCCCCGACGACGACGAGAATCGTCAACGTATGCGCAGGTGTCAGTTTAAACACATCCATCAAAATTTGCCCGATCACGCAAATCAGCCCGCCGACGACAAACGCCCAAAAAAACATAGCCAACACGCTACGCCTCACCTCCATACTCGATCGCCACCGCGTGGGCGATGCACGGGATCGTTTCGTTTTGCTGAAACGACAATGGCGACAACAGCGCCCCTGTCGCCACCACCAAAATGCGCTTCAGTTCGCCGCGGCGCATCCGTTTGATGAGATGCCCGTAAACGACGACAGCGGAACAAGCCGCCCCACTTGCGCCGGACAAAACCGGCTGCCCATCGCGGTAAATGAGCAACCCGCAATCTTGGTAGCGCTCTTCATCGATGTCAATGCCGTGCTGACGCAACAAGTCAAGGGAGACTTGGCGTCCGATTCGCCCTAGATCGCCGGTGACGATCAAATCGTAATACGATGCATCGATTTGCATGTCGCGCAAATGCGCCTCAATCGTATCGACCGCCGCCGGCGCCATCGCTCCACCCATGTTGAACGGGTCGGCAAGCCCCATATCCACAACGCGGCCGATCGTCGCTGCCGTCACGCGCGGCCCGTCCCCTTTCGGGCTGACGATCGCCACGCCAGCTCCCGTTACCGTCCACTGCGCTGTCGGCGGCTTTTGCCCGCCGTATTCGGTTGGATAGCGGAACTGCTTTTCGACAGCGGTGTTATGGCTTGACGCACCGGTTAAGATATAGTCTGCCCCACCATAGTTGGCAATAAAAGCGCTGAGCGCAAGCCCTTCCATGGAGGTTGAGCAGGCGCCAAAAATGCCAAGGTACGGCATGCCGAGCGTTCGGGCGGCAAAACTTGTCGGCGTCATCTGGTTGATCAAATCGCCGGCGATGAGAAATTGCACTTTTTCTTTCTCTAGGCCGGCTTTTTCCATCGCCTGAAACGCTGCTTCTTCCATGAGCACGCGGTGCGCCTTCTCGTACGACTCCTCTCCGAGCCATAAATCTTCGTGAAGAAGATCAAAGTCTTCCGCGAGGCGGCCGTTCGCCTCAAACGGCCCGCCGACCGCCGCTGTTGCGATGATTGCCGGCTTGTTCGCAAACACCCATGTTCGGTGCCCTTTGAGCATTACAATCCCCCCCACTGGGTCGCAATCGTTTTGACAAGGGCGATGACAAACGCGGCAAACGTGCCGAACAAAATGACCGAGCCGGCCAGTTTAAACATGTTCGACCCGACGCCGAGCACAAACCCTTCTGTCCGATGCTCAATAGCAGCGGAAATGACGGCGTTGCCAAATCCCGTCACCGGCACAGCGCTCCCCGCCCCAGCGAATTGGGCGATCCGGTCATAAACGCCAAACCCAGTTAAAATCATCGACAAAAAGACCATCGTCGCCACCGTCGGATTGCCTGCCGTTTGCTCGGTGAAATCAAAGAAGTACATATAGAAATAAGAGATCGCCTGCCCGATCGTGCAAATGATTCCGCCAACGAGAAACGCGCAAACACAGTTGCGAACGATAGGGCGCTTCGTTTCCCGCTCTTTTTCGAATAAATGATATTCCTGCTGAACCGGGGTCAGCTTTTTCCGTTTTTCATTCGCCATAATGACACCTCTTATGTTTGCTCTTTGCTTAGCTTCTCAATACGCCTGATTTCCCGATTGACTTTTCGTTCATCCCAGCGTCGATTGTCCATGTTGGCTTTTAATTCCTTCGTCTTCCAAAAAATTTTCAAATCGCTCGAGGAAACGACATGGTAGCCGGGAAACATGCCACGCAGTTTTTGATCAATATCTTTCTCGATTTGTTTTCGACTCCACCGCTTCATATGGGGAATTTGATAAGCAATGAGCAACCGATCCCCGCTGTTGACCGCCACCACGTCCCGAACATCGTCGCGCCCGCGCAAATAGCTGGCCGCCCGCTCGGCCGGACCTTGGTTCAGCTCCGCATGTTTCGCCGTCCCGGACGTTTGGGTTCTCAGCAGGTTTGCCCCTTGCAGCGATTGTTTTTGTTCCGTTTCTTCTTTGGCGCAGCCGCCGACCGCGATCATCGCAACGACGGCCGCCAACCACCATTTTTTCATCTTCATCAACCCATTCGTTTTTATGTATTTCCGCCAAGTCGGGAAAGGTTGGCGTGCTGTGCCAACCTTTCCGCCTGAATCATCCCATTCGCTTCAGCGAAGGTTATTGTTGTTTATATTGTGGCTCTTCGTTTTGAATTTCTTGCATGCGCGAGTTCACCAAATCAATGACCGCCTGCGTTTGTTGGGCAGCTTGTTGGTAAAGCTGTTTCGCGGCTTGGTTTTCGGTTTGCAAAGCAAACGTTTCGAAGCTCGCTTGAGCCGATTTTAACCCCGCCAATGTTTGTTTCACTTGTGTTGCAACCGTCATGATTCATGTCCTCCTTATATGGTGTAAGATTGGTGGTGACAATGTTTAGAATGGTTTTTTCGCCGCCAAATTATAATTGTCATTTTCTGCAAAACGTTCTGCCGCCTTTCCAGCCTTTCCGGGCACGAAAAGGGCGCCTTCTGCAGGCGCCCATGCGGTTTACGACTTGTCATCAACTTTATCGGAATAACCGCGGCCGAGCGACGGTTGTTTAAAATACCGGCTATCACCAAAATGCTTAAGAAGGCATGGTACAGTTGTTCATATTTGCCAAGATCAATGTCGACGCCGAATGTCTCAAGCGCAATCACGGCAAACGATCCGATTGCCAGCCAAAGCCCGTAATTTTTAAAACGCTCCACCGTTTGCGTCCCCCATTTGCTTTATGGCTAGATCCACGAGAACGGTCTCCGTTCTCCTTCGTTTCGATCATAGCCTCCTTCACCATGTTCTTCCTTATCCCGGTCCCGCGCATCTTCAACGGCTTCCATTTCCGTATCATCGCGGTGCGGGAACAACCATGGATCGCGGATGCGGCCGCGCGGCATAATGACGATGTCATCGGCATGAATGATCAATTTATCGACATGAATCACTTTCGCTTTTTTCCGATCCGACATGCCCTTCCCCCCTTCCTTTCGCCTAGTTGCACTGTTAGACTATGCAAGGAGGCGAAGCGAAGTATAGGCATCTCTCACGGATTTCCGTTATTTCTTCTTGATGACGGCTGGCCGACCGCATCCGCATCCGCTCGGACGCCGCACAGGCTGCGTTGTCGAAGAAAGCACCCTTGTCACCGGTTTCGACGGAGTTGGCTTCTTCATTCCTCATCCCTCCATCCCGAAAAAGTGTAGCCCTCGCCGATCAACTATTTGCAAACTCTTCTCCAGTCAGAGCAATATAAAACAAAGTTCAACGGCGAGAGGAAAAGCGAGCGGCTACTGCTATTGTATGGCTTGGCGAGCCAAGGGTGCCTCTCATTTTTCGTTTCGCTCCGGGTGTGGCATGATGGCATTTTCTTGCCTCAGTGTGCGGAAAAACCAGCTGTCCGGCCGTTCGTCCTCATCCGTCTTGCCCGTTTTTTCGCTCCATGGCGATTGCAGCAGCTGGCGGCGAAGCTCGTCATTTTCCTTCGCCAGCTGTTTGAGCTGCTCGTAGCGCTTGGCGCTTTGGTAAGCCAGTTCCTTTAACACAATGTTTTCGGCTTCCACCTCTTTCAGCCGGCGCTCCAGTTCCGCCATTCGCTCAGCAAGCCGCTGTTCACCTGTCCCCCTTCTCTCTTCATTCATCGCCCCGTGTTTGTCTTTCATCATTCGACATCTCCCCCTTTGATTCATCGTTGTCTGCACCCACCAGCAAAAAATCCGCATCTGTCCCAACACATTTACCTAAGCCGTTCCATAGTATACAGTAGTCCCAAACCACCAGGCGTTGGGGAACAACTGAACGATAGGAGGAACGAAGAAAAATGGGTCATCATCACCGTCGCGATACAGAAAGAGTATGCATCAGAACGCGCAAAATTTACGACTGGGTGACGCGCCAAGTCGATGTGCCATTGCGAAGCTTCAGCGGCGAGGATTTGGAAGCGATTTTCCCGATGAATCACTGCCATCGGGAAGGAACGATTTGCGATTTTTTGGGAGCGCAACATACAAACCCGCAACACTTGACAATCCGTTGCTTCCTGACAGATGCTGAAGGCAATCCGATCGACTCAGTCGTTGACCAGGACGCCTTGATTTGCCAGGAAATTACGCAGCCAAACGGCCGGCAGTCCGTAAACGTCACCCTTCCTTCTGGGGAAACGGTGACGTTGCAAAAAGTCAAAGCGCTCATCAAAGGGCATGTCGTCGTGCAAATTGTCAGCCCAGCCGGCACGGTCATTTGCCAATCGAAGCCAATTCCGTTCGCTACAGCACAAACGTTCATCTTGTGCGCCCCGGAAGGCACGCAGCTCAACTGCCATATTTCGTTCTTCGAATGCGACACGAGCCTAGTCTGCACAGACAACTTTGCACAACTTGATGTTTCCATCACCTTATGCCTTGAAGTCCAAGTGGAAGCTGATGTCAAAATCGAAGTCGAAGCTCGTTTCTGCCAACCGCGCGAAGAATTGGCCGAAGCCGTGCTTTGCCCGACAACCAAATTCCCGCCGCAATGCCCGGACGTATTCCCGGCCATGTAGCGTCCTGCACCGTTCAGGCTGTTGTTCCAACAACAGCCTTTTTTATATGGCATGCACCCGCAATGGATACATAAGATGAGAATGGAAGGGGTGGAAACCATATGAAAAACAAAAACGACCAACATCTCCGTCTGCAGCAACAAATCATCCACTACCGGTCGGAAGCGGCCTCATGCCGGCAACAAGTGCAACAGCTGGAAGCCGAGCTGGCCAAAGAAAAAATGCGCAGCGCCTATTGGAAAGAAAAGTTCCGCGAAGCAGAAACCGTCAACGTTGAAACGTATAAGAAAAAAATCGCCGCCTTGGAACGCCAACTTCTGTTGTGTGAAATTGCACTCGAAGAAACGCGATCCAACATCTCCAAAGAAGCACAGACACCAGCGTTTGAACGAGCTGCCGCCGTGTCGTCGTTGTTTCACTACTCTGTCGTCATTCCGACGCATCTTGATGAGGAGGAGCTGACCATCATCGGCGATTTCATCATTCGCAATCACGGAACAGCGCCGCTTCACCATTTGATTGTCTGTCTCCGCCTTTCGCCTCCAAAAACGGCGGTGCTCAGCGGGAAAATTGTTTTGCCAAACAGCGGACGGGCCGAGCAGGAAGCGCTGATCTCCAATAGCGCGGAAAGCTGGACGTTCACCCAAGAAAACTGGCGGGAAAAAGTGCGGCAAAGCGGGGAATACTGGCTTGCCCCGCTTTATGACGCCCCGCTTGAACCAGGCGAGGAGCGGCGCTTTTCCCAGTTTGAAATCACTGTTCCCCCGTCCAGCAATGCCCGCTCATTGACGGTTGATGGATTCGTGTATTGCGCAGAACTGCCAAAGGGCGTTCCTGCCGCCAACCATATTGCCATTCAATGGTGACCCGCTCGTTTTCCGCCTTCATGCCGACCAGCGGCGCACCTGCTGTTTGGGCCGGCCGTTTTGGGCCGGCTCCGCTATTTCCTATTTCAAACAATAGGAGTTGGACGTTTCCTTCCATCAACGTCATCCCGACAAGCTGCGCTGCTGTTTTTGCATCACCGGCTGACGACGGCTTGACGACTTCCATCCACACCGCCAGCCATTCCTTCAGCGAACGTTGCCCAACCAGCATCAGCGGTTCGCTGTCCATTTTTTGACCAAAACGACGCCCGCCGGCATCCCTCATTGGCTGTGTCATGATCTCAATAGCCGCCTTTCTCCTTACGACAGCCATTTACTGACGATCGTCTCCATGATCGCCGCCCCGCCGGCAATCGCTAGAAGCATAATGAGCGGCTCAAAAACATTCGGCCAAAGCATTAGGCCAGTATAACAAAACGCCGCACACCAGATCCCCGTGCACCAGTAGCAGCTCAGCAGTTCGCCAAACCAGCGACGCAGCCCGCCTCCCTTGAAAGAAAGAAATGCTTGTTTGCTTCCGTCTGGAAGTTCCTGCTCCGTCCATTCGTGAAATGGACGGCGAATCCAGGCGGTGATCGCATCATATACAATCAGCCGTGTCAGGCGAAAGCTGGCTAAACAAAGAAGGACAAATGAAAATGGATCGTCCATGCTCCCCTCCCCCTTTCCGTCGGTCATGACCGCTAAAAAACCGATTACCTCTCCGTCGTTCCAACTTGGCAGCCAGTGAATTCTCTTTGACGCGGACGTTTGCCCAAACGCTCTCCTAAGCCAATCATATGATGGAGTATAGGTTTTTAACACAAGGGACAAGAAAGGAGGCGACGCGATGTACCATGTCTTTTTCAACCGACGCCCAACCCGACCCCGCCTTCCCCGTGCTCTTTACGAACAGCTGGCCGCGCTTCCACTCAACACTGAGGTTAACGTGCACACCACCAACGAGACGCATTACAATGCGCTTTTTCTCGGCTTCGAGCCGCGGACGAACAACGTCTCACTGTTGGTTGACCGCTTTTATAAAGACGGGGGGCGCTCCCTTGCGATCGATGCAACCACAATCACCGCAATCGATCTCCCTGTTTCCATGCGGCCGGCTTCATCCGCTGATTCGGATGACGAGGAAGAATAACCAAGAAAGAAAGCACAGCCGGCTGACGCCAACCAGCGCGGTCGGCGCTTATTTTTTTGGCGGCGCCGTTTTCTCATTGACTAGTGCGCTTGTCCATACATTCTCTTCTCGTATTACATACACTTTTACTAATCGACAATGGATGCTAGGAGGAACTGATCTTGGCTTCGAAACGATCTCGCTTGTTGTTTGACATTTTAAGCCGTTACGACCTGACTGGAACTGAAGTCGATATCATGAAGGAACTAAAAAAAGAAAAAGTATGGCTTGTGCGAAACAAAAAAACGAGGGAACGGTACGTGCTGAAACGGCTGAGCGAAGACAAAACGAATTTTCCGATTTTGCTTCATTCAAAGCTGTACCAAGAAGGATTTCATGTCCCAAAAATCTTCCAAACGAAAACAGACCAATATTACATCCACCGAAAAGGCCATTACTACTATTTGATGGACTACATCGTCCCAAGCGGAACGAAGCCCTCTTTCCAACAACGGATCGAAGGGCTCGCCCGCTTTCATGCTCACAGTCTGTTTGCCGATTGGATCGGCCCCTGCCCTTCATCGTTTCCGGAGCCGAAAGACGTGCTGAGCGCACATCGGCAAAAAGCAGCACAGTTAGAGGAGCAGGCAAAGGCCATCGATCATGGTGACACTCTTTCTCATATAATGGAACAGATGGCCCGGATCGCTAATCAAAGTTATGCATGGCTTGAAAAAAGCAATCTAGCTGATTTTTGCCGCACAGCGAAAGAACGAAAGGCCATTTGCCACGGGGATTACAACAGCAACAACCTTTTATTGGCGGAAAACCACGAAGTCATCATGATCGACTTTGACCTCGCCTACTATGGTCTTCCGCTTGATGATTTTCGCTTTTTGCTTATTTCTTTGACGAAAAACCCGAAAAACGATGCGGTAAAACGAACGGAGCTGCTATTTGACCTTTATTTCTCCGTTTGTTCCCTGTATGCTCCATACAAAAGTGTCTATTCAGCTGATGCCATGTTTCCGCACGTGTTTTACAGCGAAACGGTCGGCCAAGAAAAGCAAAGGCGGGCGGTAAACAGCCCAGCGTCCTTGAACTTGCTCACCCGCCTCGCCGAACAGGAAACAAAAAAATTCGCATTCTTGTCCGATTTTTTCAAAAGCGAGGGATAGAGAAAAATGAAACAAACGATCGCCCACTTTCTTCATGAAAAAATGAAAATCAATCAACGTTTTATTTACAACCAAATGGTTCATTTAAAAAAATACCGCCCGATCATGATCGGGTCATTCGCCGATGACGGCAGCCATCCGTTTCCTCTCATCAACTATTATCACCTCAACGACATCGACGATTTCGGCCGCTTCGCCAAAGAACAAAATATTGTCGCCATTCACGCTCACCATGGAAAGCATGCCGTCGAAATTCTTCCGCTTTGCATCGCCCATCGCATTCCGCTTGTCGTCAGCATCCGCGGCCGCGATGGATCGGCGAAATATCAAAGCTTGCGGCGCAATCAAAAACGGTACAATTTGCTCAAACAGCACGGGGCGCTCTTTCTTCCTGTCTGCCGCTATCTTGCCAATGAACTGACCACACTAGGCTTTCCGCCGGAAAAAATCCAAGTTCTCTACGGCGGCATCGAGCTCGATTTATTTCCGTACCGAGAGCGGACGATTCCTGAGAACGGAGACATCATCATTCTCTCAATCGGCCGGCTCGTCGAGAAAAAAGGCTTTTTAACGCTCGTGCGCGCCTTTTGGCGCGTGCATGCGGTTCATCCGCGCTGCCGCCTCCGCATCATCGGCAGCGGCAAAGAGGAAGAAAACATCCGACGGCTTGTCAGCGAGCTGAAGCTCGATCCGTTTGTCGACCTGCTGGGTGCCATGGATGCCACTTCAATCGCCCGCGAAATGGAACGCGCCCATCTATTTTGCCTGGCGAGCGAGACCGCTTCTGATGGAGACATCGAAGGCATCCCCAACGTGTTGAAAGAGGCGATGGCAAGCGGACTGCCGGTCGTCTCAACGAATCACGCCGGCATCCCCGAATTGATCGAACACAAACGCACCGGCTATCTCGCACCAGAAAGAGACGATATTGAGCTAGCGAACGGCATTCGCTTTTTTCTGGAACATCCGGAACGAATTCCATCCTTCACGAAAAAAGCGCGCAAAGTGATTGAACAGCGGTTTGATATCACGAAACAAATCAAAGTGCAGGAGCGGTTGTATGATGAGTTCATCAAAAGGGGCTGACCCAAAAGGCTGTCTGCCTTCAGGATAGACACAAAATATAGTGCGAAAGAAGCGGTCAGTACGTATATATAGAGACGAAAGAGGGTGTCCCGATCCTTTTGGGACACCCCCTTTGTTGCTTAATTCTTCCCCTTTCCTTTCCAAACAGCAGAAAGGTTGTCCGCCGAAAATAGACCGCACCATTTCCAGTGTTTTAGGCGCTTGCCATGTAGCAAACCACGCTTGTCTGTTAATACGCTATAAAAGCCGGAGATTTCACGAAGGAGGCCTATTAGGATGAACATTTGCATCATTGGCGCTGGCTACGTCGGACTAACCACCGCTGCCGTCCTTGCTGAACTTGGGCATGAAGTGCATTGCATCGATCATGATGAACGGAAAATCCGCCTGCTCAATAACGGGGAAGTTCCGTTTTATGAGCCAGGGCTCGAAGAATTGATTGTCAAAAACTATAATGATCTGACGTTCAGCGGCCGCTGGGATGATATCAAACGGGCGACCGTCGTTGTCATTTGTGTCAGCACCCCGCCGCGGCCCGACGGCGGCACCGACTTGCGCTATATTGAAGCGGTGCTCGACCGCTTGGCAACAACGATCAAATCGTACAAAACGATCGTCACGAAAAGCACCGTCCCTCCGGGGACGAATGAATGGATGCGTGCCGAGCTCATCCGCAAAGGAGTGAAACCGCAGTTGTTCCGCATCGTATCCAACCCAGAGTTTTTGCGGGAAGGGTCGGCTGTCTACGATATGTTTCACCCAGACAAAATCGTCGTCGGACTCGAACCGGATGATGACCAATCGCTTGCCGTCATGCAGGCGGTGTATGCCGGCATCAATGCCCCTTACCTCACAACAAGCCTGACCGGCGCGGAACTGATCAAATACGCCGCCAACGCGTTTTTGGCGACCAAAATTTCCTTTATTAACGAAATGGCGCGCATCTGTGACGCGTTTGCCGTCGATGTCAATGACATCGCCCGCGGGATCGGCCTCGACCCGCGCATCGGCCCGCATTTTTTGCGGGCCGGCCTCGGCTATGGAGGATCTTGTTTTCCAAAAGATATCAAAGCGCTCGAACATGCGGCGCGCTCGCGCCAAGTGGAGCCGCATTTGCTGAAGGCAGTGCAGACCATCAACGCCACCCAGCTTGACGTTTGCTTCCAAAAACTCAATGAGCAACTTGCCCCATTGACGGACAAAAAGATCGCCGTGCTTGGCATCTCCTTCAAGCCGAATACAGACGATACGCGTTTTTCCCCCGCTGAAGCGCTCATCCGCCGATTGAGTGAAAACGGCTGTACGGTTGCCGCCTACGACCCGAAGGCAACGCTCTCGGAGCCGCTCGCCCGCGTCACACAAGTCCAGTCGGTGCACGAAGCGATCCAAGGGGCGGATGGCTTGGTCATCGCCACCGATTGGGACGAATTCCGCACGCTTGACTGGGGGCAAGTGAAAGCGGCGATGAATGGGACGCTCGTGTTTGACGGTCGAAACTGTTTGGATCGCCATGCAGTCGAACAAAGCGGTTTGCGCTACATGGGGGTGGGGCGCCCGTGAACATTCTCGTCACCGGTGCGGCTGGATTTATCGGCTCCCATTTATGCGAGAAACTGCTCGAAAACGACGAGCATCATGTGATTGGCGTCGACGGCTTTCTCGGACCGACGCCGGCGCCGCTAAAAGCGAAGAACATTGCCCATTTGCAGTCTCATCCACGGTTTACCTTTCTTGAGCTGGATTTGTTGACAGCCGATTTGCCGTCCTTGCTGCAAAACGTCGAAGCGGTCTACCACTTAGCCGGCATGCCCGGTGTGCGAACGAGCTGGGGGACGGAGTTTGCCGCCTATGCTGCACACAACATTTCCACTACCCAGCGGTTGCTTGAGGCATGCAAAGACCGGCCACTCAAACGGTTCATCTACGCTTCGACCTCATCCGTCTACGGCGAGCGGAGCGGCCCGTTGTCGGAAACGCTTGAACCGGCCCCGCTCTCCCCATATGGCATTACGAAGCTCACCGGCGAACATTTATGCCGCGTCTATTTTCGCGAGTTCGCCGTACCGATCGTCATTTTGCGCTATTTCACCGTCTATGGCCCGCGCCAGCGCCCAGACATGTCGTTTCACCGCTTCATCCGCCAGCTGCTCGCTAGACAACCGCTCACCGTGTTCGGCGACGGAACACAATCGCGCGATTTCACCTATATTTCTGACTGCGTTGATGGAACGATCGCCGCGCTCGAGCGGGATGGCGTCATTGGAGAAACGATCAATATCGGCGGAAAAGAACGAGCATCGGTCAATGAGGTGATCCGTCTGCTGGAAACGCTGACGGGAAAACAAGCGATCATTCAGTATACCCCCGCCGCCCGCGGAGAGCCGAAACAAACGTGGGCCGATTTGGCAAAAGCGGAGCGGCTGCTTGGGTACAAGCCGGTTGTAACGCTTGAGGGCGGCCTACAAAAAGAGATCGAATACATCCGTTCGCTGTATGAGGGTGAGCATTCATGAAAATCGCCTATGTCTGCACGGAAAAGCTGCCCGCCCCGGCAGTGCGGGGCGGGGCCATTCAAATGATGATCGATGGGATTGCTCCATTGATCGCCCGACGCCACGAACTGACGATTTTTTCAATCGCTGATCCGCTTTTGCCGCCTGAAGAGACAGACGGAGACATCCACTACATCCGTTTTCCAAAAGCCACGTATGAAACGGATGTGGCACGTGCGTTGGCCGCGCACAAATTCGATGTCGTCCACGTCTTCAATCGTCCTGTTCCGCTCATCGATTACCAAGCGGCGGCTCCGCAAAGCGCCTTTGTGCTAAGCCTGCATAACGACATGTTTTCCCCGCTGAAAATTACAGCAGAACAGGCGAAGCGGGCGCTAGACGCCTGCACCTTGCTGACCGCCGTCAGTGAATACATCAAACGGACGGTGACAAACCGTTACCCAATCGATCCTCAGAAAGTAAAAGTCGTTTATTCTGGAGTCGATGCTTCCCAATACATCCCCGTCTGGACGGAAGAAGGCAGGCGCATCCGCCAAGCGGAACGCGAAGCGTACGGACTCACCGATAAAAAAGTCGTTCTCTTTCTCGGCCGACTCAGCAAAACAAAAGGACCGCATTTGCTGATTCAATGCCTGCCATCCCTTTTGATCCGCCATCCCGAGGCAGCGCTTGTCATCGTCGGCGGAAAATGGTTCGGCGACACCGGCCGAAGCGAATACATCGACTGGCTTCATGAGCTCGCGGCGCCGATGGCCGATCGCGTTCTGTTTACGAATTACGTTCCGCACAGTCATATCCCCAAACTGCTCTTAATGGCCGATGTGTTTGTATGCAGCTCGCAATGGCACGAGCCGCTCGCCCGCGTTCATTACGAAGCGATGGCCGCCGGCATTCCGGTCGTGACAACCAACCGCGGCGGCAACACCGAAATCGTCCGCCACGGCGAAACCGGCTTTGTCATCGATGACTACCAAAACCCGCACGCTTTTTTTGAAGCGATTGATTACATGCTTGTGAACAAACATGAAGCGGAAACCATGGCGAAAAAGGCAAGAACGCTCGTTGAACAGCAATTTCAATTCCACCATGTGGCCAAGCGGTTTGAAACGGTTTATATCGAAGCATGTTCCTCTCTTTCCCCAAACCAATAAGGGCTGTCTAAGAGAAATGTTTTCGGGACAGCCTTTTTCTCTTTCTCCGATGAAATCAACCATGCCGCTCCTTGTGCATCTATCCCCACTCGTCACACTTTCGCCGCCCCCTAGTTCGTCAAACTGCAGAGGCTTCGGGAAATATCCTCTATTTAATGAGCTTACCCAGTCCAATTTCGTTCTCCATACATATCCTAGTAGCAATCACACATATTTCACTTCGTCCATTCCCAAATACCTGACAGGAGGGATAGCATGAAAGACATCGTTATTGAACCATGGCTCGTCGATGAAACGACCCATGAATTTTTTATCCCTGAGTATATCATCCAGCTGGCAGAGGAAGTGCTGAAAAACTACGATTTATCCGTTCAAAACATGCAAATCGTTACGACAAAACCGGACAAGGGAGGAGCGATTTGGAAGCTCGAAACGAAATCAGGCCCGAAAAGTTTGAAGCTGCTGCACCGGAGGCCGACAAGGAGCCTATTCAGCCTAGGAGCACAAGAATATTTAGTGGAAGTGCGCAAGGCAAGAGTGCCGCCAATTGTAAAAACAAAGGATGGAAAAAGTTATGTCGAGGCAGGAGGAAAACTATGGTTTGTGGCGGAATGGATTGAACCGTTGACGCCAGTTACAAAGGATTTGGAAGGAGCAAGAAAGCTTTGTTATGCCCTTGGTGAATTCCATCGGCTAAGCAAAGGGTATGTCCCCCCAAAACAGGCGGAAATGGCTTCGCGGCTGCACAAATGGCCAAAAAACTATGAAAAAATGATTACGAAAATGAGCTGGTTTCGGAACATTGCCAAATACTACCCTGAAATGCCGGCAAGCCCACCATTATTAGAGGTAGTTGACCGATTTGAAGAACAGGCGCGAAAAGGCATGGAACGATTCCTGCAATCCAGCTATGTTGAATTCGTCAAGCAAGGAACGGCTCATTGGGGGTTGGTTCACCAAGACTACGGTTGGTCCAACGGCCAAATGGGCGCGGACGGAATGTGGATTATTGATCTCGACGGAGTTGCCTTTGACCTTCCGATTCGTGATTTACGAAAACTCATTAGCGGCACAATGGCGGATTTATACAAATGGGATGCAACATGGGTGCGGGAAATGATTCTAGCGTACCACGAAGCAAATCCAATCACACCTGAATTATACGAGCTTTTGATGATTGACTTGGCCATGCCAAACGAATTTTATAAAAATATGAAAGAAGTCGTCTATGAACCGGAAATCTTTCTCAATGAACAAACAGCACAGTTAATTCAAACGATTGTCGAAACCGACCAGTCAAAGTGGCCTGTATTGGCAGAAATCGAAAATGACTGGAAAGGAGTGGGATAAATATGAGGATTTTGATGGTTTGTACAGAAAAACTCCCCGTTCCCCCTTTATTAGGCGGGGCCATTCAAACGTATATTTCCGGCATTCTTCCACATGTAAGCCAATTCCATGATATTACCGTTTTAGGCATCAGCGATTCGTCGCTTCCCGAGCAAGAAACGATCCATGGCGTTCACTACGTGCGCGTACCGGGAAAAATATTTGAAATATACCGGGAAAACGTTGTTCGTTATGTGGAAGCGAACAAGTTCGATCTCATCCATATCTTTAACCGCCCCCGCCTTGTTCTGCCCATCCGGCAGGCAGCGCCCGACGCCAAAATGACGTTAAGTATGCACAATGATATGTTTCAACCGGAAAAAATCGATCCAGAAGAAGCAACGGCGGCCATCGCAGAAGTGGCCTACATCGTAACCGTGAGCGATTATATTGGCAATGTCATCCGCAGTCTATATCCGCAGGCATCGCCAAAATTGCGCACGATTTATTCTGGAGTAGACAGCGAACGATTTTTGCCGGGAAATCATCCAAAAATGCAGAAAATACGCAACGACATTCGGCGGGCACATGGGTTGGAAAACAAAACGGTCATTTTGTTCGCCGGAAGGCTGTCGCGCAATAAAGGGGTCGATAAACTCATTCTAGCATTGCCGGAGCTGGCAAAAAAATTTAAAAACTTAGCCCTGGTGATTGTCGGGAGCAACTGGTTTAGCGAAAATGACATTACTGATTATGTCGCATATGTAAGAGCACTGGCGAAACGAATGCCTGTCCCCGTTGTCACGACAGGCTTTGTCCCACCGAATGAAATCCAAAATTGGTTTGCGGCGGCTGATTTGTTTGTATGCACCTCGCAATGGCAGGAACCGTTGGCGCGCGTCCACTACGAGGCCATGGCAGCAGGCCTTCCGATCGTAACGACCGCGAGAGGCGGCAATCCGGAAGTCATTTTCGCCAATGAAAACGGCCTTATCGTAGAAAATCCGGAGGACCCGAGTGATTTTGCCAACAAGATTGCCCAAATATTATCGGATCAATCATTGATGAGAAGAATGGGAGAAAAAGGCCGGCAGCTTGCGATTTCGATCTATCATTGGGAGCGAGTCGCTTCCGAGTTATTGGAAGTTTGGGAGCAGGCGGAGAAAACAGAACAAGCTGTAGTGAGTGAAGAACAAGCAGCCGGCATGACAATAGAACCGCTGAAAGAAGATGCAACAGAACAACGGAACCGGCCAACCCCTAAAGCGGATGCAAAAGAAAAAGTCCACTCGAAAAAGAACGCGGCAGCGTCATCCGACAAAACGAAAAAGGGAAAAGCCAAAAAAGAGCGTGCCATATCAATGGAAGACCATCAACAAACAGCCAAACAAAAAGAAGCTGCGGCAGAGCGAACTGAACTCGCGAAAAGCGCCCCAGCTCCTAAACAGCCCCAAACCGGCCGCCACATAAAACCTTTTACCATTGCAAGCGGCAACCAACAAACGCTGGACGCGTCGCCTAAAACGCATTTGAACCGCAAATTGGCTCAAGCGAAACATGACACCAAACATTTTACGATTGCAAGCTCACACTAACACGAATCGAAAATCGCCAACGAAGAAAATGACGGACATCCAAAATAAAAATGAGAATACACTCCCACAGCAAATGAAGGAAACAAACCCTCATCATCCTTTCCTGGCGCCGCAACGCATTCAGGCAAAGATGCGTTTCAACGCAAGGAAATGCGTTACTGCACAAACCCGATCATCGTCACCGCGAGAAGCTGCGCGCGCCCGATGACCGTTTCGTTTCCCTGTTCATCGGCGATCGTCAACTCGGTCGCCGTGCACTTCTTTAATATGCCTTCATAGCTCTTATCCTTCATGACAAATTGGCATTTCAGCGGCGGCAAATGGCCGGGCAGCTCCGCCAAAAAGGCCAGCCGCTCGTCGAGCGCCATCGCTTGGAATTCTTTTTTGGCAAAAAATTCAGTCGGTTCCTCCTCGCCGCCTCGTTCATCGCTGGAACTCCCTTCCTCTTCCTGTTGCATTCGGCTAGTCCACATAAACGTTTCTTGCATATGCGCCGCCGCCCGCATCGCTTTTGGCTGCACAATGTAAAGCAACGGCTCCGTCTCCACAACGTTTTGTTTCCGCACGTCGATCCCCCTTTCCATGCTTGCCTTACCTTATATATGTATGCCCGTGATCTCAATAATTGCCCAAGTCAAGCAAAAAACAGCCGCTCCATCAACAGGAACGGCTGCTCGCACGTTTTTAATATCCTAAAATGTGGTATCCCGAGTCGACGTGAATAATTTCCCCGGTGATGCCGCGCGACAAGTCGCTGAACAAAAACAGCGCCGCATCGCCGACTTCTTCTTGGGTCGTCGTCCGGCGGAGCGGAGCGCGTTCTTCGATTTGCTTTAAAATCGAGTTGAAATCGCTCACCCCTTTGGCCGACAGTGTGCGAATCGGTCCAGCGGAAATGGCATTGACGCGGATGCCGTATTTGCCTAAATCGTTCGCCAAATATTTCACGCTCGCATCAAGCGACGCTTTCGCCACACCCATAATGTTGTAGTTTTGCACGACGCGCTCGCCGCCTAAGTACGTGAGGGTGACGATGCTGCCGCCTTCCGTCATCAGTCCTTTCGCCTCGCGCGCGACCGCGGTGAGCGAGTAGGCGCTGATGTTGTGGGCGAGCAAAAAGCCTTCGCGGCTGACGTTCATATACTCACCGCTCAAGTCTTCTTTATTGGCATAGGCGATGCAATGAGCGACGCCATGGATGACGCCGACTTGTTGTTTGATTTGCGCGAAACATTGAACGATGTCTTCGTCTTTTGCCACATCGCATGGCAGCAGAAGCGAACGTTCATCCCCAAGCGTATCCACAAGCGCCCGCACCTCTTTTTCAAACCGCTCTCCGGCATACGTAAACACCAACCGAGCGCCGGCAGCGTGAAGCGAACGAGCAATGCCCCAGGCGATGCTTCGTTTGTTCGCCACCCCCATCACGACATATGTACGTCCTTCCAACGATAAGACCATTCGTTCATCCTCCCAATTATCATTTATTCTTAGCACCAGGTGTTAATTCTATTATAGGCGATGCGGCGGGCGATGTAAATGCACGCTTCCCTTTTGCCTTCCGATTCCTTCATGCTGGCGGCGGTTTTTCCCACTTTGCAAAACCGGCGCGATTCGCTAATATGGTATATGGCACATTTGAATGGAGAGGATCGTTCCATGGATCATGATCGTTTTTCCAAATCGAAGCTGGATTACCATATGCTGTTCCTTTTATTCTTGATGGCGGTCGTCAGCGCCATCGCCATCCATAGCGCAGAACCGATGCTGCCGGAGAAACTGCAAAACGTCAACTTCGCTTCGAAACAGCTGCAATGGTACGCCATCGGCGCTGTCGTGATCGCCTTGACGATGATCATTGACTATGATCGGCTGTTTCAAATCGCTTGGTATTTGTATGGATTCGGGATGTTGCTGTTGCTTGGGCTGGAATTGAACGTCCCAGGATCAGTAACCATTAAGGGGGCGACGAGCTGGTATCATCTACCTGGAGGCAACTTTCAACCATCCGAGCTGATGAAAATTTTTATGATCATCGTCCTAAGTCGCATCATCGTCAACCATCGGGAAAAATATCCCGAACCGACGATCAGCGATGATTTTAAATTGCTTGGCAAAATCGCTTTGACCGTCTTGCCGCCGCTTATTTTGCTCGCCAAGCAGCCGGACATGGGCATGTCGATGGTGTTTATGGCCATCACCGCCACCTTGGTGCTCGTTTCCGGCATCCGCTGGCGCATCATTTTCGGCATTGTCCTTTCCGGTGTAACAATGGTGGCAGTCGTTGTGTTCATTTTCTTTTATTTCCCTGATTTCTTCCATAAGTACATTATTAAAGAAGATTACCAGTTGAACCGGTTTTACGGCTGGCTGGCTCCATATGAATATTCCAACGAACAAGGCTTCCAGCTCATCCGTTCGCTTATGGCCATTGGGTCAGGGGAACTGTATGGGAAAGGATTGGGCAACTTACAAGTCTATTTGCCGGAGGCGCACACAGACTTTGTGTTTGGCGTCATCTCAGAACAGTTCGGATTTGTCGGCTCAAGCATCGTCGTGTCTCTCTTTTTCCTGCTCATTTATCGCATGATCCATATTGCCTTGGAGAGCAACGATTTATACGGCAGCTATTTATGCGCCGGCGTCGCGGGCATGATTACGTTCCAAGTGTTCCAAAACATTGGCATGACGATTGGACTTTTGCCGATCACGGGGTTGCCGCTTCCGTTCATCAGCTATGGAGGAAGCTCGCTGGCGACTTATATGCTGGCGATCGGCCTCGTCTTAAACGTTCATTCGCGAACGCGGAAGTTTATGTTCTCGAGCGATGAATAAAGCCGCTTGCTGTGTCCGCAGGCGGCTTTATTTTGGCCGTCACCCGGGCCAAGGCCCCTTCTTTGTTCCACTCTCCGCCGCGGCCACTGCTTTTTGAACAGCGCCTTCGATGGGTAGGGCAAGGCTGTCTCATCTTTTCTTTTCCTTGTCGAACGGACATACTGGTAGTATAACGATTCGGGCTAGAAAGGAGCTCATCCTATGCAGGTGGACATCATCGGCGACATTCATGGCTGCTTCCGCGAATTCGCCGCATTGACGGAAACACTCGGCTACCATTGGGACGAAGGGGTGCCGATTCATCCCGACGGACGAAAGCTCGGCTTCGTCGGCGATTTGACCGACCGCGGTCCTGAATCGCTGAACATGATCGAGATCGTCTGCGCCCTTGTTGAGCGAAATTTGGCTTACTACGTGCCAGGCAACCATTGCAATAAACTGTACCGCTTTTTTTTAGGACGAAACGTGCAAATCGCCCACGGGCTTGAGACGACCGTCTCCGAGTACCGCACCTTGCCTCCAAGCGAACAGGAGATGATCCGCCGCAAGTTCATCCGCCTGTATGAACAGGCGCCGCTGTATGCGGTGCTCGATGAGGGGCGCCTTGTCATCGCCCACGCCGGCATCCGTCACGACTATATCGGGCGGACGGACAAAAAAGTCAAGACGTTCGTCCTGTATGGGGACATCACCGGCGAAACGAACCCGGACGGGACGCCGGTGCGCCGCGACTGGGCGAAACGGTATCACGGCAGCGCATGGGTTGTATATGGCCACACGCCGGTCGAAAAACCGCGGTTTGTCGGGCGGACGGTCAACATCGACACCGGCTGCGTATTCGGCGGCGCGCTGACCGCCTTGCGCTATCCGGAAATGGAAACGGTCTCCGTTCCCTCCTCGATGCCGTTCGTCCCGGAAAAATTCCGCACGTTCTCCTAATCAGCGCACCGTCTGCGCGTTGCCTCGAGGAGGAGTTCCATATCGTCAGGAAGCGGGGCGGAACATGTATACCAGCGCCCGGCAAACGGGTGAAAAAACGACAGCTGCCGGCTATGAAGCGCCTGGCGGCCGATCATCTCCCGGCTCCCGCCGTACAGTTCATCGCCGGCGAGCGGGTGGCCGAGATAAGCCAAATGAACGCGGATTTGGTGCGTGCGCCCCGTCTCCAGCCGGAGCGAAACGTATGTATAGCCATAAAGCCGCTCAAGTACACGAAAATGAGTGACAGCCGGCTTCCCGTCTTCCCGCACTTCGCGGGCAATGATGCTGTCGCTTTGGCGGCCGATGGGGGCATCAATCGTCCCTTCATCCTCGACGATGACGCCATGGCAAATGGCCTCATACGTGCGCACAACGTGCCCTTTTTGCTGCAATGCCGACAACAAATGATGAACGTGGCGGTGCTTGGCGACGAGCACGAGCCCGGACGTGTCGCGGTCAAGCCGGGTGACGATATGGACGGTCGAGTCGAGCTGCTGCTTTCGATAATGGTGAAGCAAGCCATTGGCGAGCGTCCCGCCCGGATGGTGGCGAGACGGAATCGTCGCCAATCCCGCTGGTTTGTTGACAACAAGGACGTAATCGTCTTCATACAGAATGTCAAGCGGCATCGCTTCTGCGTCCATCCAATCGCTTGTCCGCTCCGGCGGAAAGACAACCGACAGCGTCTCGCCGGCGCGCAGCACATGGCGGACGGTGACGGGCCGACCGTCAACCAACAGCGCCCCGCCATGGAATTTAATATCGGTAAGCGCCGTCCGCGAAATGCCGTTCTCTTGCAAAAACTGGCGCAGCAGCTTTCCGTCGTGCTGTTCATCGATGGAAAAGGTCATGGTAAACGGCGGCAATGTTCGTCACCTTTCTGATCAAAAATCTCCGTCTTGCTCATCGTGTTCCATCCACTTTTCTTTGGAGCCGCGAAAACGGAATCGGCATCCGCGCCAAAAGACCATCACCTCGCCGCAAACAGGAAGCGTTGCCTAACCAAGGAGGCGGGCTTTCCCTCAGTCAGCGATAAACGAGTCGCGCACCCGCCGCCAAAACGGAAACGGCCGAAAGCGGGCGAAACGCACCTTTTCATCGGCCACCCGGCATTGAATCGACTTCACTTCTTTATGCAACAGTGACAAATGGTCGATCGTAATTTGAAAATCGACGTGGTTGACCGGCTTGAGTAAACACGTATGGTGCGCCGGCAGCACGAGCGGCGAACCGATTGTCCGAAACACGCGGTTGTTGATCGACGCCATCTCGGTCACTTGAATCGCCTCAAGCGAAGGATGCAAAATCGCGCCGCCGAGCGCTTTATTGTAAGCCGTGCTGCCGGTCGGCGTCGAAATGCACAACCCGTCGCCGCGGAACCGCTCAAACAAGTCGCCGCGAATCTCGACATCCATCACGAGCGTCCCGCTGACGCACTTGACTGTGCATTCATTGAGCGCTAAATACTTTGCCTCGCTTCCGCCGTTGAGATAGCGGATCGTCACCTCAAGGAGCGGGTATTCGACCACTTGGTACGGCGTCTTAGCGATGGCGATGACGAGCTTTTCGAGTTCCTCCGGCACCCAGTCCGCGTAAAAGCCGAGATGGCCAGTATGGACTCCGACAAACGCCGTCTTGTCCAACCGATGGCAATAGCGATGGAACGCATACAACAGCGTTCCATCACCGCCAACCGAAATGACGAGATCAGGTTCCTCTTCATCGTAACGCAAGTCAAAGTCAAGCAAATACGTTTTCATTTTTTGCGCCAGAGCGTTTGATATGTCGTCGCCTTTGGACGTGATGGCGAACACGAGCGGCGCGTCCGTCCGTTTCATTGCCCTTCTCCTTTTGCTTCTTGTTTTCGAGAAAAAGCAGCCTGCGCTTCTTGAATTTCAAAGCGGATTTTCGACATCTCCTCATCGAGGCGATAGGCCGCCTCCGCGGCGCGCTGCAGCCGAACTTTGATATCTTCGGGGAAACGCCCGCTGTACTTATAGTTCAACGAATGCTCAATCGTCGCCCAAAAGTTCATCGCCAACGTTCGAATTTGAATCTCCGCCAAGATGTTTTTTTCACCGCGGATCGTCTGCACTGGATAGCGGATGACGACATGGTACGAGCGGTAGCCGCTCTCTTTTTTTTGCGTGATGTAATCGCGTTCTTCGACAATCGTAAAATCGTTGCGCTGGCGCAATAGCTCGACGACGGTCTTAATGTCATCGACAAACTGGCACATGATGCGCAGCCCCGCAATATCTTGCATCTCTTCCTCGAGACGGTCGAGCGGGATGTTTTTCTTTTGCGCCTTATCCAAAATGCTGGCGACGGGTTTCACCCGTCCGGTGACAAACTCAATCGGCGAGTGCGCTTCAATCATCTCGAATTGGGCGCGAATACCCCTTAGCTTCACTTTCAGCTCCTCAACCGCCTGCTTATACGGGGCTAAAAACAAATCCCAATGGTTGACCATCGTACCACCTGCCTACATGTTTTCGATCTCCCGCGGCTTACGTCAAGAGAGCGCAACCGCGCCTCTTTCTTGCTGCTCGATGCGAATTCACCGGGCCGCTCCCTGTTCGAACGCGCCGGAAAGGGAAACCCCCGGCTTATTGCTCAAAAAACACGTCTTGCACCGCCTGTTCAAGCGCCTCGCCATAGTTGGCGTTGCCGCGAATATTTTCAAGCAAATAAGACAGTTCATCGTGAAACTGTTCAAGCTCAAGCGTCCTCTCTCCACATCGAAGCCAGACCGGCTCCTTGGCGTCAAGCGCCGCCTTTAGCTCAGGCCACCACGGCTTCGGAATCATGACATATAGAAAGCGGTCATCGGTTTCCAAAATGTACGCAAACGCCAACGCATCCGAATCGACAAGCATATGGCGTTTCGGCGTTACGCGGGCAAGCGGAACCGGAGCATCATTGACATACAGCCAAAGCCGGCCGCCTTCCCGCTCCGCCCGCTCGACGATCCATTTTTCGTTCATGTTTTCTCTCCTTCCGCATCAACCATCCGCCCTTTATTTTACCATATTCACCCTATACAGGCGAAATAATTGATATTCGCCGGAAAACAGCTGATAATAGAAGGAGACGACTATCCTGTCTGAAGGGGATTCACGATGCATCAAGAAATCGAAATCGAATTAAAAAACTTGTTAACGGCAGCGGAGTTTGCTGCCGTCCGCGCCGCCTTCCGCCTTGATGATGGCGCTTTCTTCCGCCAGGAAAACCATTACTTTGACACCCCGTCATTCGCCCTGAAAGAACGAGCGGCAGCGCTGCGCATCCGGGCGAAAGAGGGACGCCTGACCTTGACGCTGAAACAAACGCGGGCGGACGGGACCATTTTGGAAATCCATGAGCCGCTTTCGCTGTCTGAAGCGGAAGCGTTGCTTGCTGGTATAGCGGCGCCGCGCGGGGCGATCGCCGATTTGCTTGCAGAACTGGGCATCAACCCACACGAGGTGCGCTGCTTTGGCTCCCTTGTCACCGACCGAGCCGAATGGCCGCATGAAGGCGGCACGCTATGCCTTGACCATAACTGTTACTTGCAAAGCGAAGATTACGAACTTGAGTATGAAGTGGATCACGTGGAAGCGGGTGAAAAGCGGTTTTTGCGCCTGCTTGAGGCGCTCGGCATCCCGCGCCGCCCGGCGCCAAACAAAATCGCCCGCTTTTACGCCCGCATGAAAGAAATGGAGGAAAGACGATGACCGTTTCGCCATTAAAGCTGCTCATCGAATGGCAGGCGCTCAATGCGTTCTCACCCGGACGCTCCAGCCTGTTGCCATCGCCGGTGCCATCCTTGTTTTCAAGCTTGCTTGCCGAATCTCTCAGCCGCGGTGAGGAATCTTCTGCCGAGGCGCCTCAAGCTGCCCTAAGCGGTCAGCCCCCGGCGCCCGCCGGCCATCGCAGCGCCCCGCTCGAACATGAAGCGGGTGCTGCAACCAACTCATCTTCTTCCATCGATGCTTTCATCGCGGCGGCAGCGGAAAAATACGATGTTGACCCGCAGCTCATCCGCGCCGTCATTCGCCATGAGTCAAATTTCCGTCCCGATGCGAAAAGCCCGGCTGGAGCGCTTGGACTCATGCAGCTCATGCCAAGCACGGCAAAAATGCTCGGCGTCAACAACCCGCTTGATCCGGCGCAAAACATCGACGGCGGCGTAAAATATTTGCGCCAGCTCCTTGACCGGTACAGCGGCAATATCACTCTCGCCTTAGCCGCCTACAACGCCGGGCCCGGGCACGTCGACCGCTATGGGGGCGTGCCGCCATTTGCCGAAACGCGGGCGTATGTCGAACGCGTGTTGAAAAGCTACCGCACATAAACGAGCGGCGCTCGAGTCACTTTGTTTGAGATCCATGCGTGCTGTTGATAAAATAGCAATCAAACGACAACGAATGATTTTCAAACAAAAGGAGCATCCGCGATGGGTGAACAATGGCAAACTCTTTATGAGGCGATCGGCGGAGAGGAGACGGTTGCGAAACTTGTCGAAGCATTTTACCGTCGCGTGGCCGCGCATCCGGACTTGCGGCCCATTTTCCCTGACGATTTGACGGAAACCGCCCGCAAGCAAAAACAGTTTTTAACACAATATTTAGGCGGCCCCCCTCTTTACACGGCAGAGCATGGACACCCCATGCTGAGGGCGCGCCATCTCCGCTTTGAAATCACGCCGAAGCGGGCGGAAGCGTGGCTTGCCTGCATGCGGGCAGCCATGGACGAAATCGGCTTGTCCGGGCCGGCGCGCGAACAGTTTTATCACCGGCTCGTACTCACCGCCCATCATATGGTCAATACCCCAGATCATCTGGACAGAAAGGAGCATACCCTTGAGTGAGAAGTTTGCTGGGAAGACGACATCAACTTGCTACCCTTCCCAGCCGCTAGGCAACACGAACAAACCGCTCGAGCTGTATTTGTTTATCGATCCTTTATGCCCGGAATGCTGGGGGCTTGAACCAGTCATCAAAAAACTGACGATCGAATACGGCCGTTTTTTTACCTTAAGGCACATATTGAGCGGAACATGGGCGACATGGAGCGCGCGCAAAGGAACGAAGCCGGAGGCAATGGCCAAAGCGTGGGAGTGGGCGGCGAACCGCACCGGCATGTCATGCGACGGCAGCGTTTGGCTCGAAAACCCGATTTCGAGCCCGTTCGCCCCATCGCTCGCCATTAAAGCGGCGGAAATGCAAGGAAAGCGGGCTGGCCTTCGCTTTTTGCGCAAGCTGCAAGAACAGCTCTTTCTCGAAAAACAAAATGTCGCCGATTTGTCGGTGCTCGCCGAATGCGCCGTCAAAGCGGGCTTGGATGTCGATGAATTTTTGCGCGACATGCACTCGCCGGGAGCGGCGAAAGCGTTCCAATGCGATTTAAAAATCACCTCGGAAATGGACGTTGACGAAATTCCGACGCTTGTGTTGTTTAATGAAAACATTGAAGACGAAGGCATTAAAATTTCCGGATGCTATCCGTACGACATCTACGTCGAATTGATCGCTGAAATGCTCGGCTTCCATCCTGAACCGTCCTCTCCTCCTCCGCTGGAATCATTTTTAAGCCATTTTAAATTCGTCGCCACAAAGGAAGTTGCCGTTGTGTACAACTGGACGATCCAAGAAGCGGAAACGGAAATGAAAAAGCTGCAGCTAAAGCAAAAAGTGGAGCGGGTGCCCGTCAAACACGGAACATTTTGGCGCTATATCGATGATTCCCGTCCCTAGCAGCAGGGATGGGCGCAAGAAAAAGCCCGGCTGACGCCGGGCTTTTTCTTGTTGCCAAGACAACAAAGGGGATGGGAGAAATTGTTCACGGTCAAACAAAGGGGTATCAGGTTTTGTCTTCCGTTCACATCTATATCTTAACAAACGGCCGATCAAATTGGCAACCCGTTTGCTCGTTTGTTCACATTATTGTCATAATTCGCCCTGCGTCATGATCAGGCAGACAAACAGCATATAATCAACTAGGCTCTTCACCAAAAGTTGTACTTGATTTTTTCTGAACATACCCTATTTACGCTTGTGAGGGAAAATCAACAAATCAGTGATTTTTGCACATCTTTGTGCAGGAAACCGTATTGCTTGTCAAGTACATGTTGTGGTGAAGAGCCATCAACTAAAGCAAATGGGAAGAGGTGGCCATCGCCATGAAGCAGCGCATCGTCTTATCCCTTTGGGCGGCGGCATCCACTGCCGCCTTTATTCTGAACTTGTTGGGCCTCATGCAGCTCCTTCCGCTTTGGGCGACCATGCCGCTTTTGTTTCTCTCCTTGCTTGGATTGGCAGCAACATGGAACCGCCGCCATCAGTTTCGTGGATTTCCGTCCAAACGAATGCGGCTGTAGCGCCGCATTCGTTTCATTTCTCAAGCAGCCGTTCCATCTCATCAAGCTTCTCCGCAAACACTTGGCACGCTTGGCGGATCGGCTCGGCGCTCGTCATGTCGACGCCGGCTTTTTTCAACACTTCAATCGGGTAATCAGAGCTGCCGGCTTTCAAAAAGTCGATGTACCGTCTCACCGCCGGTTCGCCTTCTTCCAAAATTTGTTTACTGAGTGCAGTCGCCGCGCTGAAGCCGGTTGCGTATTGGTACACGTAGTAGTTGTAATAAAAATGCGGAATGCGCGCCCACTCGAGGCCGATTTCTTTGTCCACGACAATATCATCGCCAAAATACGTTTTATTTAAGTCGTAATAAAGGGCGCTCAACGTTTCGGCCGTCAACGCTTCGCCTTGTTGCGCCTTCAAATGGATCAAATGCTCAAACTCCGCGAACATCGTCTGGCGAAAAACCGTGCCGCGGAACCCCTCAAGATAATGGTTGAGCAAATAGAGCCGCTTTTTCTCATCATCGATCGTTCTCAGCAAATAGTCGTTCAACAGCGCCTCATTGCACGTCGACGCCACTTCGGCGACGAAAATTGAATAATGCGCATATGGATACGGCTGCGTTTTGCGCGTATAGTAGCTGTGCACCGAATGGCCAAACTCATGCACAAGTGTAAACAAATTGTTCACATTGTCCTGCCAGTTGAGCAAAATGTACGGATGGGTGCCGTACGCTCCCGACGAATAGGCGCCGCTTCGCTTTCCTTTGTTTTCGCGCACATCGACCCAACGGTTGTCAAGACCTTCTTTCACGATCGCCACATATTCCTCGCCAAGCGGCGCGAGCCCTTCAAGCATATATTGCTTCGCTTCCTCGTACGTCACTTCCATTTTCACTTCTTGCACAAGCGGCGTGTACAAATCGTACATATGCAGCTCATCAAGCCCAAGCACTCGTTTGCGCAGCCGCACGTACCGATGCAACAGCGGCAAATGTTCGTGAATCGCGGCGATTAGATTGTCATAGACGCTCTCCGGAATGTTGTTCGCATCCAACGCCGCTTCCCGCGCCGAACGGTAGCGGCGGATGCGGGCGAAAAAGTTGTCTTTTTTCACCGTGCCGGCAAGCGTATTGGCGAACGTATTTTGAAACTTCTCATACGTATGGTATACGGCGTAAAACGCATCGCGGCGGACGCGGCGGTCCGTGCTTTCTAAAAAGCGAATGAACCGGCCGTGCGTGACTTCGACTTCCTCGCCGTTTTCATCGATGATCGTCGGAAACGTCAAATCAGCGTTGTTCAACGCGCTGAACGTGTCGGATGTCGCCTGCATCACCTCGGCTGCCTGCGCCAAGATCGCCTCCTCTTCCGCCGACAGCACGTGCGGGCGCTGGCGCGTAATTTCGTCTAACGCGTGCGCATACAAGCGAAGCGGCTCGTATTGTTCCAAAAACGAGCGCAGCACCGCTTCATCGATCGCCAAAATTTCCGGCACGATAAACGCCATCGCGCTCGATGCTTCGCTGTACAAGCTTTTCGCCCGGGCGTCGAGCCCTTGGTAAAACGAGTTAGTCGTATCTTGATCATAGCGCATATGGGCGTATGTATACAGCTTGCCGAGGCGCATCGATACGTCATCTTGGCATTGCAATGCTTCATACAGCACTTCCGGCGATTCGCCAAGCCGCCCTTTGTATTCGCCAAGCTTTGGAATCATTGCCTTCACTTGTTTGAATTCTTCTTCCCAGGCGTCATCGGTGGGAAAAATGTCCTCAAGCCGCCACGTTTCTTCCACAGGAATCTCGCTTCGCAGCGGCAGCGACTTTTTCGCTTTCTTTTCCTCCACCGTCATCATTCCTCCTTATACAAATAATCGATACACGAATTATTATTCACCATTCCGTTCATCTTTTCCTGTTTTCTGCTCATTTTTTCCACTCTCCCGAACTCAAGTGTTGACCAATAGCAGCTAAGCGCCGACGTTTGGTGAATTTGCTCAAGAAGCGCAGCATCTTGATGAATCATCTGATCGACGGTCGACGGAAACGACAGCGGCTTCACCAAATGAAGCTGGTCGCCCTCTTCGCGGCGGAGATAGCCGAGCAGGCTCAACCAATGCAAATACTCGCCGACGGCCTCACGATACGTATCCCGGCCGACAAGCGGCAGCCGGCGCGGAACGAGGCGGCCGGTGCGGATTTTGTCGTCGAGCCACTGAAATAAAGATACTGCCGTTGCCGGCCGTCCGGTCTTTCCAAGAAGAAACAAAAGGACATACGTTTGCCAAATGAACGGCGCCGTCTCCCATAAATACCCCCGCGGCACTGGCCAGCCTGCTTCGGTCGGAAACAGTGACGGAACGATGCCCGCCTGGTAAAAATCAGCACAAATGCGGCGCACGGTTTGGTTCGGATAAAGCGGAAACGTCCGCCGCCATTGTTTTTTTCGTTCGAGCCATCGCTCCCAAAACTCGGATGGAAGCGGCAGCGGGCAGGGGGCCATCCAATCGGGGAACGAAAACGACGAAAGCGGAATCGAATCGACCGCGGCCAATGTTCGCTGCACCGATAGCGGCAACGGGCGAAAAAGACGGATAAAGCGTTTCGTCTCTGGACTGTAGTACCATATATGTGGAACGACTGAATGTGGAGCGCGATGGGCAAACAACCATTGAAACCGGGAGAGCTGCACTTCCCCCGAATATTTTGGCGAACGCCGCAAATGATGGGCTCCTAACACCCACAACGGGCGGATGCCAAGGAGACGGTAGCCGTCATTGCGTTCGCGAAACAGCGATTCATCGATCGTGGAACATTGGTATTCGAGGGCATAAAGGTGTGGGCCATGGCGGAACAATACGTCAGGACGCTGCTTGATGGCGGGCAAATACGGCTCGAGCTTCGCCTCCATGCCTTGGCGAATGAGCCACGCGAACAAGTCTCGCTTCCCAGTTAAGTGACGCTCCGACTCCGGTTCGTGCTCGACCGGGCAGGCCGCCCCTTTTCGATGGGCGAAATGCGGCAAACGGTAGCGGCCCGACCGGAGCACCACTTCTTGACGGCACGCGGGACAAAAAAACGGTTCCTGTCGTTTCAGGCGCATCAGCCCCTCTCGTTCCCATCTTTCCGCCCCGGCAAGCGAAACCGTCCTGCCATCAGCGGCGAGAGCGACAAACAACATGATCACTTCCTTTCCAGTAAAAAATAGTTGTCCGTGAGCGGGAACAGCTGGAATTGTTCTCTGCTGCCCCCCTTCACCGTTCGGTTCTTCCCTTTTATTCGTTGACCATCGCCGGTTTTCCTGCCCAAAGCCAAACTGCGTCGAAAAAAGTCCGCCGATTCGGCGGACTGGCGTTTACAAGCGGTTGGTTACAACAGAGGCGACAACAGCCGGGAGACCGATTCAGCGATACGCACCCGGAACGGGCGCTGTTGAAACTGTTCGTAGTCGATCATGGAAGCGTGGCGAAAATCTTCCAAAAAGTCGCGGACGAGTTTATGAATGCTGTCGGTATAATACAAAAAGGCGTTCACTTCAAAGTTTAAATGGAAACTGCGCATATCCATGTTCGCCGTGCCGATCGAGGCGAGCTCGCCATCGACGACGATGACTTTGCTGTGCAAAAACCCTTTCTCATACTCGTAAATTTTCACCCCAGCCTCGAGCAGCTCGGGAAAATACGAGCGCGAAGCGTAAAAGACAATTTTTTTATCCGGACGCTTTGGCGCCAGCAGGCGAACATCGATGCCGCTTAACGCCGCCACTTTGAGCGCCGTCAAAATGTCTTCATCCGGCACAAAGTACGGCGAGGCAACCCAAATCGACCGTTTGGCCGACGTAATCATGGCAAAATACAGCTGTTTGATCACTTCCCACTTTTGGTCCGGACCGCCGGCAATGAGCTGCACCCCGCCTTGCCCTTCCTCGACGATGAGCGGCGGCGACAAATAGTCCGGCGTCAACAAGCGTTCTCCCGTCATGTAATACCAATCTTGCAAAAAAATGAGCTGGAGCGTCCGGACGGCTTCACCGCGGATCAATAAGTGCGTATCGCGCCAAAATCCGAAATATTTGTTTTTTCCTAAATACTCATCTCCGATGTTCAGCCCGCCGACAAAGCCGACGCCTCCATCGATGACAATGATCTTTCGGTGATTGCGGAAATTGATTTGGTTGCTTAAAAACGGGAGGCGCACTGGTGAAAACGGGATCATCTCGACTCCAGCCGCGCGCAGCTCCTCGATATAGGCGTTTGACAACTTCCAACTTCCAACGGCGTCGTACAAAAAACGGACGCGCACACCTTGACGCGCTTTTTCCATCAAGACGCGCTTCAACTGTTGGCCGATTTCATCATGACGGACAATATAATATTCTAAATGAATATGGTGTTCCGCTTTTTCCAGTTCAGCAAAAATAGAAGAAAATGTCTCCTCTCCGTTCGTCAACACCGCCGTCTGCGAAGCAAGTGAAACCGGATGCTGGCCGATGCGATAAGCAAGGCGCAAAAGCGGACGCTGATGGGGCGCCATCGGCAGCCGTTCGACGGCAATCGGCGACGGCTCTTGAAACTTGAGCAGCACCGCCTCATCAAAATCGGCTTTCTTTTTATAGCGCCGTTGTTGCCAATAGTTGCGTCCGAACAATAAATAAAACAAAAAGCCGACAATCGGAAAGCTCCCCAGCACCGCCAGCCAAGCGATCGTCTGCGCCGGCTTTCGATTCTCAAGAGAAATGACCAGCGCAATAAAGATGACGGAACAAGACATCAATACGCTGAAAAGACCAAGCAGCTTCCCTTCCCAAAACCCGTTCGTCAATGCCAGCAACGCGCCGACAATGACGACGAGAATCGCCACTCTCGATGTGTTTCGCAACAAAACCCCTCCACCCGGCTCTTCATGATGGCCGTTTTTCTTCCGCTAACGTAGAAAACGCCGATTTCTGGCGGCGAAATCGGCGGAATGGAAACATTATAAGGCTGGAAAATACGTTTTGATCGTTTCGAGTGCATTGTCGCCCATAATTTCAGTCCCGTATTCTTCAAGTCGATAAATCGTCAGCTGGGAATCGCTTCCGTATTCCAACAGAAGGCTGAGCATATTGTCCACTTCCTGCTCGGTGTAGCGCTCGTCAAACTCCACGAACAAGTAATAGCGGCCTTCAAATTGGAACAGGCGATTCGACAACCGAGAGAAGTCAGCGCGATGGGCCAAGGAAATGACATCCTCGATATCCTTGAACGAAAGGATGAATTGAAGGACATCTTGCTCTTCTCTCTCCTCGGCGTCCCCGTTTTGACCAAAGTGGAAATGGTGGCCGAACAGCGATTCCACCTTTTCACCAGCTGACAGCGAAAACTCGCGCCATTTCTCTTCTGGAAGCGGCAGCTCGAGCTTGCTTCCGTCTTTGGACAACTGCGCTTTCGTCACGACGACTTCAAGCCCTTTTTCGAGCGCCTGCACTTGGATCCAAAGCGGGCCATCGAGCGAAAAATCGCTTTCCCCGTGAACTTCATCCATCATTTCCCAAAATAATTCTTCGCTTCGTTCCCGATTGTACCAAATTTCCTCGCGGTCAAAGCCGCGCTCCTCTATATCAACATAGGAAATGTAGAACTTCACCGTATGTTCATTGATGCGTTCGATTTCCATTTCTCAACTCTCCCTTCTAAAACAGAGAAATAAAAAAGGAAGGGATTGTGCCCCTGAAACTATTTAAATCAAAACTTATGATCTTGTACTTTTATTTTATGATAAAAAGCGAAAGAAGGGAAATAAAAAAACGCATTTTTAAAAATTGGTTATGAAACCGGCCATGCCCTACTATAATGATGATGAACACGGACGGAATGAGGGACGCCTATGGTGGATGAATACATCGTTTCCATCTTGCTGATTATCGGCATTGATGTCATTCTTGGCGGGGACAATGCGGTTGTCATTGCGCTGGCAAGCCGCAACTTGCCGGAACAAAAGCGGAATGTGGCCATCATTGTCGGCACCGCGCTGGCGATCGCTGTTCGCATTGTCTTGACGGTGGCCGTCGTTTGGCTGTTGACGATTCCGTTCTTGCAGCTCGCTGGAGGCGTCGTCCTCTTTTGGATCGCCTTGAAACTGATCGGGCAAAAAGACGAAAAACCGACTATGATCAAAGCCGAACCGTCGCTTTGGAAAGCCATCCAGACGATCGTCGCCGCCGATGTCGCCATGGGTCTTGACAACGTCATCGCCATCGCTGGAGCGGCTCAAGGCCATATCGGACTTGTTGTGTTCGGTTTTCTCTGTTCCGTTCCTATCATCATTTTAGGCAGCAAAATCATCCTTTATGCCATGGAACGGTTCCCGATTCTCATTTATGCCGGCGGCGCCCTCTTGGCGTACACCGCTGGAAAGATGATCGCTGCCGAAGAGCGGTTGCGCCCGTTTTACCCCCCGAATGGGGAGGCGCTGTTTCCAATGGCGGCGGCCGTTCTTGCCGTTTTGCTCGGCTTGGCGGCCCACCGCCGGTCGCGCGCCGCATAAAGCAAATGATAAAAAACTTCTACATGGCAGACCATGTAGAAGTTTTTTTATTACCCGTTCACCAGCCGCTGCGCTTCACGAAGCTGATACGCCCGCACTTTGCGCGGCAGAAAGCGGCGGATTTCATCTTCGTTGTAGCCGACTTGAAGCCGCTTTTCATCAATGATGATCGGCCGGCGCAAAATGCCTGGGTTTTTTTGAATGAGTTCGTACAAATCTTGCAGCGGCAGAGCTTCCAAGTTAATGTTCAGCTTCTGGAATACTTTCGAACGGGTGGAAATGATCTCATCCGTTCCCGTTTCCGTCATCCGCAAAATCTCTTTAATCTCCTCGACCGTGAGCGGCTCGGAGAAAATATTGCGCTCGACATAAGGAATATTGTGCTTCTCGAGCCACGCCTTCGCCTTCCGGCATGACGTGCAGCTCGGTGATGTGTATAGCTTGACCACTTCGATCACTCCTTTTGACAAGGAATCCCTTGCTTCCCTCGTCCGTCAGACGACAGACGTGCACCGCTATGCCGGTTTGACGTCTGACAGCATAGCGACACGGCCTGAACGCCAGTCTGGCGATCAGCCGCTTTGCCAATCGTTTGCAAATTGAAATGACTTTAACATGATATATTATACAATACATCGGCCAAGAAAGATATAGTTTTTCGATGATAAATGCAATTTTCTTTCTTTCCTCTTCCAAAGTAAAGGCAAATCCTCTACAATCAAAGTAGAAAAGGAAAAGGGAGGAAGAACCGATGGCCGGCTATTTCATCGACTTTGCCATTGCTTCGGCATTGATCGTCGTCCTCACCGCATTGATGGGAAACATCAGCAACACGATCGGAGAGCGGATGTTCGGCCGAAACAAAAGTGGAAAGCATGTCGAGGCCTCTCGCCGCATCCAACAAGGATGGAAAGTCGTCGGGGGAAAAAAATAACGCGCCGAGACAGGCGCATAGGTGGGCGCCGCCTCTTTCACCGTTCGCATCATGCGGCGATGAAGGAGCGGCGCTTTTTTCGATTCGGCTAGGCATACATCGCCCGATACCGCTTATACTCTTCCTCCGAACAAAGCACAAAATGGCCAGGCGTAATTTCACGGAATTCAAGTTCCTCTCCATCTTTGTAGCCATGTTGCGCCGGGTCGTAAACGATCCGCTTGCGCGTCCGCTCCGTTTCCGGATCCGGAAGCGGAATGGCCGACAAGAGCGCCTTCGTGTATGGGTGGATCGGATTGCGGTACAGCTCTTCCGATTCAGCGAGCTCGACCATTTTCCCGAAATACATGACGCCGATCCGGTCGCTGATGTATTTGACCATCGACAAGTCATGGGCAATAAACAAGTACGTCAACCCTTTTTCACGCTGCAGGCGCTTCAATAAGTTCACGACTTGCGCCTGAATGGAAACGTCAAGCGCCGAAATCGGCTCATCGGCGATGATGAATTCCGGCTCGACGGCAAGCGCCCGGGCGATGCCGATCCGCTGGCGCTGACCGCCGGAAAACTCATGCGGGTAGCGGCTGGCATGCTCGCGGTTCAAGCCAACCGTCTCAAGCAATTCATACACGCGTTGCATCCGTTCTTCTTTCGTTTTCGCCAGCCCATGGATGTCGATGCCCTCAGCGATAATATCCGCGACCGTCATCCGCGGATTCAACGACGCATACGGATCTTGGAAAATCATCTGCATTTTCCGATTTAACTCTTTCAGCTCTTTTTTGGATTTTTTGCCGTGCACATTGACGCCGTTAAACAGCACTTCTCCTTCCGTCGCTTCGTACAGCCGGATGATCGTCCGCCCCGTTGTCGACTTGCCGCAGCCCGACTCGCCGACAAGGCCGAACGTTTCACCTTTATAAATGTCAAAGGTGACGCCGTCGACTGCTTTCACCACCTGACCGCGTCCAGCTGGGAAATACTGTTTCAAATTTTTGACCTCAAGCAGCTTTTGTCTAGCCACGCGGTTTTCCTCCTTTCCGGGCGACGATGTCAGCAAACCGTTTCATCCGTTCACGCACGATAGCCGGCGGTTCCACTTTCGGCGCCATTTCATGCAACAGCCATGTCGCCGCATAGTGCGTATCAGACACTTGGAACATCGGCGGCTCGAGCTCATAGTCAATTTTGAGCGCATACGGATTGCGCGGCGCAAACGCATCGCCTTTTGGCGGATTTAACAAATCCGGCGGCGAACCCGGAATCGAATACAGCTCCGTATCTTTATGATCAAGGCTCGGCATCGAGGCCAGCAATCCCCACGTGTACGGATGTTTCGGATTGTAAAAAATTTCATCCACCGTGCCGATCTCCACGATTTTCCCGGCATACATCACGGCCACTCGGTCGGCCATGTTGGCGACGACCCCTAAATCATGGGTGATGAAAATAATCGACATGCCGAGCTTTTTCTGAATGTCTTTCATCAACTCCAAAATTTGCGCCTGAATCGTCACATCAAGCGCTGTCGTCGGTTCATCGGCGATCAAAATTTTCGGATTGCACGCCAAGGCGATGGCGATGACAACACGCTGGCGCATCCCGCCGGAAAATTGGTGCGGGTATTGCTTCATGCGCAGCTCGGCGTTTTTAATGCCGACCAGCTGCAATAGTTCAATCGCCCGTTTGCGCGCTTCATCTTTCGACAGCTTTTGATGCTTTAAAATCGCTTCCATAATTTGTTTCCCAATCGTCATCGTCGGATTGAGCGACGTCATCGGATCTTGGAAAATCATTGAAATTTCCGCACCGCGGATCGATTGCATCTCTTTCTCCGACAGCTTGGTCAAGTCTTTGCCTTCAAATAAAATTTCCCCTTGCTTAATCCGGCTCGGCGGTGTCGGCAACAGGCGCATCAACGCTTTTGAAGTCACTGATTTCCCAGACCCTGACTCGCCGACGATCGCCAGCGTTTCTCCCTTATACAAGTCGAACGTGACGCCGCGAACCGCCTGCACTTCACCGGCGTGGATGTCAAAGGAAATATGCAAATCGTTCACCTGCAAAATTTTCTCCATCGGTTTCACCCCTTCCGTCGGTTATTTGCGCATTTTCGGGTCAAGCGCATCGCGGATTCCGTCTGCCACCAAGTTGAAGCTTAAAATGAGCAAGCTGATGACAACGGCCGGAATAATCATCAAATGCGGATATGTTTGGATCGATTTGTATCCATCATTGACAAGCGAGCCAAGCGACGCTTCCGGCGGACGGATGCCAAGGCCGATAAAGCTCAAAAACGCCTCAGTGAAGATGGCCGATGGAATCGTGAACATCGTCGTAATAATGATCGGGCCGATGACGTTCGGGATCAAATGTTTGAAAATGAGCCGTGATGTCGGCGCTCCGAGCGTCCTTGCCGCCAACACGTATTCCATGTTCTTTAATTTCAACACTTGTCCGCGCACGATCCGCGCCATCGTCGTCCAACCGGTAATGACCATCGCCAACGTGATGGAAATGATTCCAGGCTCAAAAATCAAAATGAACAAAATGACCATAATTAAATACGGAATGCCGTTTAAAATTTCGATGATCCGCTGCATCACATTGTCGACGCGGCCGCCATAGTAGCCGGAAATGCCGCCGTACGCAATCCCGATCAATAAGTCGATCAACGCCGCGAGCAAACCAATGTAAAGTGAGATGCGCGTGCCATACCACGTTCTCACCCACAAGTCGCGTCCTAAGTCATCCGTGCCAAACCAATAGTACTCTTTCACGCCGCGCTGTTTATATACATCAACGCCGTTCGCATCCCGGCCGTCAAACGGAAGCCAATGAACATGCTCGAGCACCGGGATTTTCGGCGGAAGTTTCGCATGCCGCAAGTTTTGATCTTTATACGTCCGGTCGCTCGCCATCGGGGCGATGATCGCCATGAGCGTCAAAATGATAATCATCACGAGCCCCACGATCGCTGCCTTGTTTTCCCGAAGGCGAAGCCAAGCATCCTGCCAAAACGTCAAGCTCGGACGATTGATTTTTTCCTGCTCACCGACGTTCGGCGGGGCGGGCTGAAACCATTCCGGTGAAAGTTGTTCGTATTGTTGTTTCGCCATCATTTTTTCCCTCCCGCTAACCGGATGCGTGGGTCGACAACCCCGTACAACACATCAACGATAAAGACGGCCAAAATCAACAAGGCGGAATAAAACAACGTCGTTCCCATAATAACCGGGTAATCGTTCAGTTCGATCGAACGGACAAACTGCTCTCCAAGACCAGGGACAGCAAACAGTTTCTCAATGACAAGCGTTCCCGTCATTAAATTGACGGTCATCGGTCCTAAAATGGTAATGACGGGGATAAGCGAGTTGCGGATGGCGTGCTTGATGATAACCCCCGCCTGGCTGATCCCTTTCGCCCGAGCCGTCAAAATGTAGTCAGAGCTTAACACTTCAAGCATTTCCGTGCGCATAAAGCGGGCGATGCTAGCGATGACCCCGACAGACAGCGCCAATGTCGGGAGAATCGTATATTTGAAGCCTTCCCAAAAAGCGACCGGAAGCCATTGCAGTTTCACAGCGATAAAATATTGCAAAAACCCCCCTAACACAAACGACGGGATCGAGGCGCCCAACACCGCAATGACCGTAGCGGTGTAATCTTCCCAATGATTATGTCGAATCGCCGCGACAATTCCGAGAATCAACCCAACGATCGTCCCAAAAACAATCGCCTGAAACCCGAGCTGGGCCGACGGGCCGATTCGATCGCTGATGAGCTCTGTCACTGGGCGGTTGTCATATTGGAACGATACCCCCAAGTCTCCTTTCAACAAATTCCCTAAATATTGAATGTATTGAACAGGCACGGGCTTATCCAATCCGTACTCTTTTAAAATAAGCGCCTTCTGTTCCGGCGTTAATTTCTCTTGGTTCTGAAGCGGCGAACCAGGCAACAGCTTCATTAAAAAGAACGTCAACGTCGCAATGATAAATAACGTGATAATCATATAAACGAACCGCTGAAGCGTATACCGCGCCATGACCGCACCTCCTCTGCTTTTCTATAATCTTCGTTGTTTTTCGACATTTTTCGCCTTGGCAGGCAAAAGGAGAGTATATGCCTAGGCATATACTCTCCTCCGCATTTTCAAGAGAACAACGGATTACTCGACATACGCCCATTTCAAGCTGTAGTCGGCGCCGAATGTATGCGTGACGAAGTCTTTGACATACTCGCGTTGCAAATAGGCAGCGCCGCGTTGGTACAGCGGAGCGATCGGCATTCCTTCAAAGACGATTTTTTCTGCTTTCAGCATCGCATCCCAACGAGCTTGCTGATCGTTGGCAAGCGTCGTTTGCGCGTCTTTGATCAGCTTGTCGTACTCAGGATTCGACCAGCCTGTTTCGTTGTGCGGGCTTGTCGACGTCCAAAGCTGCAGGAACGTCATTGGGTCTTGATAGTCCGGACCCCAGCCGGAGAACGACAAATCATATTGCATGTTGCTTTCGAGCTTCAGTTTTTGTGCAAACGGTTGTTGCTTAATGTTGATCGTCAAGCCCGGCAAGTTTTGTTCAAGCTGCGCTTTCACATACTCGCCGATTTTCTTCGCGTTGTCGGTGTCATAGTTCAGCAATTCAAGCGTAAATTTGTCTTTGCCCAGCTCTTTTTTCGCTTGCTCCCACAATTTTTTCGCTTCATCCGGATTGTAATTGACCAAATCGCCATTCACATCGCGGAAGTCTTTGCCATCCGGACCGGTGACGAAGTCTTTCGGAACGGTGAACTTCGCCGGAATCGAACCGTTGTTCAAGAGCGTATCGACCATCGCTTGCGTGTCGATGGCCATCGCAATCGCTTTGCGGGCGTTGACGTTGTTCAACGGTTCTTTTTTCGTGTTCATGCGCAGCCAATAGAGCGACGGATCCAATTTCGTATGGAAGTTTTTGTCGTTTTTGTACTTATCCACGAACTCCGCCGTCAAGCCGACGCGGTCCGCTTGTTTTGTTTCATACAAGTTGACGGCTGTCGCCGTGTCTTTCACGACTTTCACATTGACTTTTTCCAGCTTGACGTTGTCTTTGTCCCAGTAGTTCGGGTTTTTCGTATATACCCAACCTTGTTCGTGCTTCCACTCGCTCAACACGAACGGGCCGTTGTACAATGTTGTATTCGCTTCCAATCCATATTTGTCGCCTTGAGCTTTGACAAATTTTTCGTTTTGCGGCATAAACGTGCCAAACGCTGTCAAGCCGACGAAATACGGAACTGGGTTTTTCAGCTCGACTTTCAAGGTGTAGTCATCAAGGGCTTTGACGCCGACTTGGTCAAGCGGCACCTTGCCTGTGTTGGCTTCTTCCGCGTTTTTAATGTCGTACATGATGTACGCATATTCCGATTTCGTCTTCGGATCAAGCACGCGCTTCCAGGCGAATTCGAAATCGTGCGCCGTCACCGGATCGCCGTTGGACCATTTCGCATCTTTGCGAAGCTTGAATGTATACGTTTTGCCGTCTTGGCTCACTTCATAGCTTTCCGCGATCCCTGGCACCGGCTTGTTGTCTTTGCCTAAACGGTACAGACCTTCCATGACGTTGTTCAAAACAATGAACGACACCGCATCAGTGGCGAGCGCCGAATCAAGCGACGGGATCTCTTGGATTTCAAGCAAGTTCAGCACCTGCTCCTTCTTCTCCGCCGGCTTTTCGCCGCCCTGGCCGCCTTGGGCGTTGTCGTTGTCCTTGCCCCCGCCGCAAGCCGCGAGGAACGTTGACAGCGCGAGAAGCAGGACGAGGAAGAAAGAAAATCGCTTCTTCACTAAAAAACCCCCCTTAGGTTTATGTAGTGTATTACAAATCTTCTGAACTATTTGGTTTCAGAAGATTGTACTTACATCGCTTATTATATCCTGTGTTAGTATATTTGAAAAGGATTTTTTTATTTCCTTAAATAAAAAAATTTCAAACTAATTAAAAACAAGATAGGGATCGGATTCATTTACATTTGCATTGTAATGACTTTTTCCGCAATTGTAAACAAAAAATTTCTGCTACAGAAAAAAAGAAAACGCTTACAATATAATTTTTTTGCCCTTCCCCTTGGCTCCAAAGCAAATCCCTCCTTAAATTCCATATTTCTTCTATATTTTTTAATATAATTTTGTTAATAATTTTGATAATCTTCCCGCCCACACGATTTATGATAAAATAAGCAGTGAGAAGGGAAAGGCGGGAACAGACGATATGAAACAAACGGCTGTGCGGACTGGATGGCTCGTCGCCGCGATGCTGGCGGCAAGCGCACTCATCGTAATAGGGCAAGGAGCATGGAGTACGGTGGCTTTTATTAACGTTTCGTTTTTGCTCTCCCTTTTGCCTCTGTCGCTCGGCGGGCTTTTGTTTGTTTATGAACGCGGGTTTTTCAGCGGATTCGCATACGGGTTTCGCCGATTGCGCAGAAGCAGCGCGAGGGTGGAGCGGTATCTTGAGGAAGCGGCAGCAGAACATGAATCGGATGAGCTGCTCGGTCCGCGGCGTTTCGCCATCACGTATCCGCTTCTCTTTTCTGGTCTGCTTCTGTTTCTGGCGATGATTGCCGCCGGATATGCCGTGCAATAAGGTTGCAACAGCTGAATGTTTTTCGTATAATATAAGGCAAATCTCGAATAAACCGAGCGATGAGAAAGAAAAGTACATATGGCGATGCCTTCAGAGAGCTTGTGGACGGTGCGAACAAGCGGCTAGCCATATGGAATGGGCTTTCGAGCTTCCCGCCGAACCGGCGACGCAGTAGGCGGGGACGTTCCCCGCGTTACAGGGGGCCATGCGCTAAGCATGGGTTGAGCGATTGCGCTTGTCGGCGCAATAAGTAGGGTGGCACCGCGGTCCTACCGTCCCTATCAGAGGGATGGCGGGGCCTTTTTTATTTTTTGCTTGAGGGAGTGAAGATCGATGAAAACCATTTTTTCCGGCATTCAGCCAAGCGGCGTCATCACCCTTGGCAACTACATCGGGGCGCTGCGGCAGTTTGTCGAGCTGCAGCATGAATACAACTGCTATTTTTGCATCGTTGACCAACACGCCATTACCGTTCCGCAAGACCCACACGAACTGCGGCAAAACATCCGCCGCCTCGCCGCTTTGTATTTAGCAGTCGGCATCGACCCGACGCAAGCGACGTTGTTCATCCAGTCAGAAGTGCCGGCGCACGCTCAAGCCGCTTGGATGCTGCAGTGCATCGTTTATATCGGCGAACTTGAGCGGATGACGCAATTTAAAGAAAAATCGGCCGGCAAAGAGGCGGTCAGCGCCGGACTGCTCACGTACCCGCCGCTGATGGCCGCTGACATTTTGCTTTATAACACCGACATCGTCCCGGTCGGCGATGATCAAAAGCAGCATATCGAATTGACGCGGGATCTGGCCGAGCGCTTCAACAAACGGTATGGCGAGCTGTTCACGATCCCTGAGGCGCGCATTCCGAAAGTCGGCGCCCGCATCATGTCGCTTGTCGACCCGACGAAAAAAATGAGCAAATCCGACCCCAACCCGAAAGCGTACATCACACTGCTTGACGATGCGAAAACGATCGAGAAGAAGATCAAAAGCGCGGTCACCGACTCAGAAGGAACGATTCGCTACGACAAAGAAGCAAAGCCGGGCATTTCGAACTTGCTCAATATTTATTCGACGCTATCCGGTCAATCGATCGAGGAGTTGGAGCGGCAATACGAAGGAAAAGGATACGGCGTCTTCAAAGCCGACCTCGCTCAAGTCGTCATCGAAACGCTTCGACCGATTCAAGAGCGGTATCACCATTGGATGGAAAGCGAGGAGCTTGACCGCGTGTTGGATGAAGGGGCGGAAAAAGCAAATCGGGTTGCATCGGAAATGGTGCGCAAAATGGAGCATGCCATGGGGCTCGGGCGGCGGCGGTAAATAGCCGCATCCAGCGAAGCCATACAAAAACGGGCAGGCGCCTATCGCCTTGGCCCGTTTTTTAATTGACTTTTGGTTCTTGCTCCATTTCCCACAGTTTTTCGAAAAATGGCTGCCCTTTGATCAAGTTTTCGCACAGCTGCTCATGCCGTTCGGACCACCCGTATTTCGTCTCGTTATACAATTGTTCCCACGCTTCATCAAAAGACATGTTTTGAATAGCGGCGTATTTTTCCGGCGCCCATTCCGTATACCAATAGCGCATCTGGGCAGTATTTTTTGTCGAATAAAGCTGGTCAAGCGCCATAAACAACAGCTGTTTCAACTGCCGCTCTTTGCGCGTGAGTCCGCACATCAGTTCCGGAGCCGGCGATAAAATGTGGTATTCTTTTTCATACCTTGGCAGCGGATAGTCCCGTTCCTCCGCTTCGGCCGCCATTTCGTAGACGAGTTGTTCCTGACGCGGAATGAGACGGCTTTTGCGAATCGGGATTTGATAACCGATTGTATCGACAGCCAAAACGCCGGCGCCGTCCGTGACAACGAAACAATAGTCCAGCTGAATGCGTTCATGGTTTTTGCGGACATACGCCTTCTGATGCACATCGTCTAGCAGCGGTTTTGGAAGATCGGACAAGCTGTTTTCAATGTAATGAAACAGGGCCGGGGATACTTTTAACAGCGGCACTTGGTCGAGCAGCTCGATTTGATCGTCCTTGCGCCATTCATGGAAATGGCAGACGTTGTATCCGTTCTCTTCTCCTTCAAACCAATTGACCCAAATGTCGTGCAGATAAAGCATGCGAGACCCCTCACTTCCAGACGTGTTTGTCCATCAGTATAGGCAGAGGGGGAGAATTTTATTCCATTTCGTCCTCTTTTCCCCTCTAGGAGCTGCGGCTTGGAAACGTCAAGCTCCCCCACATCAAAAGAAGGCCAATAGGGAATAAATAACATTCCACCCTTGTCGAAATATAAGACAAGTATTCGTGAAAACCACGCTCTGGGGTGATGATGTTTAAATAAGCGATCACCATCATGCCGCCGACGACTGAAAAACCGAAACCGACCAAATAAAAAAACAGGCGGACCACCGGGCTTTCCCTTCCTTCTTGTCCACGTCCTTGTTCTACATATATGTCGGCGCCATGGACAACATGCCTGTTTGCGCCCGATGCCCCTAAGATTCTTGTGATAACCGGACAGCGGCGGTCGCCATGCGGTTTCGAGCTAAGACGCTCCTTGCTGTTTGCCTGAAAAGCCCGCCAACTCCGCGATGCCTTTCGCTTCCATCTTCATCAATTGGGCGAGCGAATAGCCTCTTTCTAGGCAACGACGGATGATGGCATACCCAACGGCATAGCCCCCCATTTTCGGATGCCATCCAAGCCCGTACAAAATGCGGGAAGTATGCGGATGCGAAACGGGCAAATGTTGGTTCGGGACAATATAACGCCGCCAAAACCGTTCCATCTCCCGATCGGTGTAATACTTCGTCCATCCCGCACACTGTTCGGCGCCGACTGTCTCGGCGACGGCATGCTCCGCCAATCCTTCCATCACGACGGCATCCAGCAACGTCGCATCTTCGCCTTCGTTCGGCAACTGCTTGAGACGGCATACATGGTTGTATTCATGCGCCACCAACGCGGCGATCTCCTCGTCGCAATGATCAGGCAGCAAGAAGAAAAACAATTTATCAGCAAACGCCACCCCGCCTTTTCCTTGAAACTCGCGCGCAAGCTTCCAGTTTTCGTCATCGGCCGGCAGCAAACATACCGGAACGTCTGGCCCCTTCCATATCCCCCGTTGCCGTTCATACAAACGGCCAAGACGTTCCCAAAGACGGCGCTCTTTCATCTCCGGCAAAAGCCGCTCGGCCTGTCGAGTGCTTCGGTACATGCCATACAGCCGTAAATAGCTGTAAATCTCACGCGCCGGCATCTTGCCAAAAAGCGGCGCCAACCGTGCGCACAACCGGAGCGGATCGCCTTCATCCTCTTCCAGCCATCGATCGGTCGGAAGCAATCCCATCGCTTTTCCCTCCTTTTCTCTTACGTTATGTCGGCAGGGAAAAGACGGTGAAACAAAACAAAAAAGAGAGCCTGACGCTGAACCGAACCCGCCGTTAGTCACGCGTTTTCAGCTCTGCTCAACCAAGGCTCTCCTTTTCATCCATTACGCGTATTTTTGAAAAATCAATGTCGCATTATGGCCGCCAAATCCAAATGAGTTGCTTAAGACCGCACGCACGTCTTGCTTGCGCGCTTCATTCGGCACATAGTCGAGGTCGCATTCCGGATCCGGTGTTTCGTAGTTGATCGTCGGCGGAATGATGCCGTCGCGGATCGCCAGCACGGAGAAAATGGCTTCCACCGCGCCGGTCGCCCCGAGCAAATGCCCGGTCATCGACTTCGTCGAGCTGACAGCGAGCTTATAGGCATGATCGCCGAATACTTCTTTGATCGCCGCCGTCTCATACTTATCATTGTACTCGGTGCTCGTGCCGTGGGCGTTGATGTAATCGATCTCCTCCGGCTTCAGGCCAGCGTCTTGAAGCGCCTGGCGCATCGCCCGCACGCCGCCTTCGCCGCCCGGCGCCGGCGCGGTGATATGGTACGCATCAGCGGTCGCGCCGTAACCGACAATTTCGGCGTAAATCTTCGCGCCGCGGCGCAACGCGTGCTCCAATTCCTCAAGAACAACGATGCCTGCTCCCTCACCCATGACGAAACCGTCGCGGTTTTTGTCAAATGGGCGGCTCGCCGTTTTTGGATCTGGATTGGTTGAAAGAGCCGTATTGGCGCAAAAACCGGCGAACGACATTTTCGTAATCGGCGCTTCCGTCCCGCCGGTGATCATGACATCGGCGTCGCCGCGCTGAATGACTTTAAACGCATCACCGATCGAGTTCGCCCCGGTCGCGCAAGCGGTCACCGTGCACGAATTGATCCCTTTCGCTCCGAGGATGATCGATACTTGCCCAGCGGCCATATCCGGGATCATCATTGGCACGAAAAACGGGCTCACTCGGCGATAACCGCGCTGCTGGAAAATCTCAAACTGCTGTTCAAACGTCTCCATGCCGCCGATGCCAGAACCAATCCAGACGCCGACCCGTTCAGCGTTGCTTTCATGAATGTCGAGATTGGCATCTTTGACCGCCATGAGCGCCGCCGCGACGGCGAATTGGGTAAATCGGTCCATCTTCCGCGCCTCGCGGCGGTCGATAAACAGCGACGGATCGAAGTCTTTCACTTCCGCCGCCACTTTCGCCGGAAAGTCGTCCGGATTGACGCGAGTGACAATGTCGATGCCGGACTGGCCGGCGATGATGTTTTTCCACGTCGTTTCTGCGTCATTCCCAAGCGGGGTGACGGCGCCTATGCCTGTCACGACGACTCGTCTTTTTTCCATCGTTTCCGTCTCTCCTTTTTTATTTCGATAATATACGTGCCGTTAACGGCCCCAGCGCAAAGCGATCGCGCCCCACGTCAGCCCGCCGCCGAAGCCGACCATAATGATGAGATCATCGTCATGGATTTTGCCCGCTTCCAACTCTTCTACAAGCGAAATCGGAATAGATGCGGCCGACGTGTTGCCATATCGACGGATGGTTGTCGATATTTTCTCTTCTGGCAGCTCGAGCCGCTGTCTGGCCGCTTCGACGATGCGAATGTTCGCTTGATGCGGAATGAGAAAGTCGACATCGTCTTTCGTGAGCCCGGCTTTTTCAAGCACACGCACGCTTGATTCTCCCATTTGCCGGACGGCGAACTTGAATACTTCACGGCCGTTCATGACGATATATTCGTCTTTGTATAAATGTTTTCCTCCTGTTCCGTCAGCTCCCAACTCGAAAGATAAAATCCCGCGCCCGGGCGACACCGGACCCATGACGACCGCTCCGGCGCCGTCGCCGAACAGCACCGCCGTGTTGCGGTCGGTCCAATCGGTGATTTTCGATAGTTTGTCTGCCCCCACTACTAATATATACTTGTAGGCGCCTGTGTCAATAAATTGGGCGGCCGTGACCATCCCGTACATAAACCCCGCGCAGGCAGCGCTAATATCAAGCGCAGCGGCGTTGACGGCGCCAAGCCGCTCTTGCAGCATGCAAGCGACCGACGGAAACGGACGGTCCGGGGTGACAGTGGCAACTAAAATGAGATCAATGTCCTTCGCCTCCATGCCAGCGTCTTGAAGCGCCCTTTTGGCGGCAAAATACGCCATATCGGACGTATCAATGTCATCCGCGGCGATGCGGCGCTCCTCGATCCCAGTGCGCGTTCGGATCCATTCATCCGATGTATCCATCATTTTTTCCAAATCAAAGTTGGTCAACACTTTCTCCGGCACATAGCGGCCGACCCCGATAATTCCTGCTCCCATATGGTCCATCTCCTCTTTCCCAAAATGGCGAAAAAATGCTCACGCTGACAACCAAACTTGAATGTACAATCAGTATACATCACCAATTATTATTACTTGGTACTAATTTTAGCCGAAAGAGCGTGGATGCGCAATAGAAAACGAAAGTTGAACGAGCGCTTTCCGTTCCCCTAAGGCATTTGTCCAAACCGCTTTTTCCTTTCTGCCATACAATACAAATACGAGCAACCATCGCATGAAAGCAATACAAATACGAGCAACCATCGCATGAAAGGGAGGATCGCCCATGGCCAACGGCGAAGCGCAACAACGTCGCGAACGGCAAGACCATTTTTCCCGTCTAATGTTCGGATCTTTTCCTTCTCGCGCAACCGGCGAGCGCGAAGATCAAGGGAGCGGGGCAGAACCGCCTTTACTGCCGAACATCGATTTCATGAAGCTGTTTGAAAACGTCAATACGCTAGCCGACTCATGGCAACAATTAAAACCGCTCGTGAAAAAGATCACCTCGCTCGTCGACTTATTGAAAAAATAGCAGGGGCTGATCCAAAAAAGCGGTAATACCCCTATCTGAGGCAACATGGAAAAATAGACCACCTTGAAAACCCGGTACAACCAAGGGGTCAGAGGTGGTCTTTTCAATACTTGGGTGAAATTTCATCAAAAAGAGCTTTTGAGTCAGCTCCTGCCCTTATCGTTTACGGGAGTTCATTGTATTGGCAGAAAAATTGCCCGATTTGCCGAGCCAGTTGGCGCCGTTTCTCCGGCAGCTCGTAAACGACGCGCACCCGGTTGTTTGTCGTTTTCATCCATTGTTCATATTTACGGCTATGCAAGGCGGATGGATACGGGCTCACTCCGGCCAGCTGCCAAATCGTCACCGGAACGTCATGAGGACTGAGAAAGAGGGACGGAACAGCCTCCGGCACCTCTTCTTCTTTCAAGCCATAGGCAGTCGCGATTTCCCTCACCATCCGCCGGTACACGAATGGATGTTCTTGTTCATAGTCAAGCTGGGCGCGTACGTCAAGGCAAGGGTTGATCATGGCGACGGCGCGGATTTGACTTGGCATGGCGCCAAGCAGTTGCAAGGCAACGAGCGCGCCCATTCCTTCGGCAACGATATAGATGCGCTGGTTCACAATTTCGCTTTTCAACACCGAGTAAATGAGCTGGCGCGCCAGCCGGACCGCTTTCGGACTTCCCCAATGCCGGCCGTACAAATGGGACGAAAAGACCGTATACCCACGTTTCAACCAATCTCCCAGCCATTGGCGCCGCCCCGGATGTTCGAGCCAAAAACTCGTCTGTTCGTTCACAAAATGGTCGCCGTCGCCCATTAAAAAAAGGGCAAACCCATTTGGGCGCTCCGGCACGTGAACGATGCACCATTGCTCATCGAGTTGAAAAAACCGCCGTTGTCCTGCCATCGTTTCCATTCACCCTTGTTTGGCAATGCATAATGGTACAGTATACGATATGCGCGGCCAAAAAAAACGTCCGGGTATATGCCTACGCGACAAATTGTGATAAGATAAGAAAAGGAATGACGAGAAGATGGGAGGAACAAAGATGCGCTTGTTTTGGACGTTTTTTTGGACGTTTTTGCTCGTGCAAATGGCAACGTACGTCATGGGCTCGATGCAAGGGATCGGCTATAACTTCGCAACCGGTGCTTTGCTTGGCGTCATCGTGACGATCTTAGTCTTCGTGATTGCAGCCCTGATTCCGGACGAGCCGGCCGGGGATCACCATCATTGATCATTCGCTTCATAAGACAACGCCTTGGGGTGAAAGTCCCAAGGCGTTGTTTTTTGTCATCTTTAACCGAGAATCCTCCCACTTCAACACCTATATATAGATGCAATTTGAAGCTTTAACATTTGTAGCTTTTACCGAGCATTTGATCGACTGTCGGGCGACCGAACAACGCCGCTTTCAGACCCATGTATGGGTTATGGGTCTGTGAAGCGGGTGGTTGTTCGGGTCTTCCGTCACGCCTTGGCGTGACGGAGGCAAGCCTGTGGCTTGCCTTCGACAGTCGAAAAATGGACAAGCGACTTTTCCATCAAGGATATGTTAAACTTTTTCGTTGCATCTATATAGGTGTCAATGGAGGAGCATTCCATCCCTATTGATCTAGACTTGTGTTTTCCGTCCATGCTCAAACAATGCGACCAACCCGGCAGACAGGAAGCACGTCTCTCCGCGTCGGCGGCGCCCCCTTCAGCTCGTTTGCGCCGACGGACGAATGACGATCTGCCCGTTGTCAACATCGACCGTGACGGTGCTGTAATCTTTCACCCGCCCAGCGATCAGCTCTTTCGCAAGCGGCGTTTCGATTTGCTTTTGCATAAACCGTTTGAGCGGGCGGGCGCCGTATACTGGGTCGAAGCCCGCTTCGGCGATGTATTGCTTCGCTGCTTCGGTCAGCACGAGTTCGATATGCCGATCGGCCAAACGGGCCGACAGCTCGCGGGCGAACTTTTCGACGATGCCTTTCACTTCATTCATCGACAATGGCTTAAACAAGACGATATCGTCGATCCGGTTTAAAAATTCTGGGCGGAAATGGGCGCGCAGTTGGTCAAACACTTGTTTGCGCGTTTCTTCATCGATGTCGCCCTGTTTGTTTTCCAACAACAGCGGCGATCCGATGTTCGATGTCATAATGACGACCGTGTTTTTAAAGTCGACCGTCCGCCCTTGCGAATCGGTGAGCCGTCCGTCATCCAGCAGCTGCAGCAGGATATTGAACACTTCCGGATGAGCTTTTTCGATTTCATCGAACAACAGAACGGAATACGGCTTGCGCCGCACTGCCTCGGTCAGCTGGCCGCCTTCCTCATAGCCGACATAGCCAGGCGGCGCTCCGATCAAGCGGGAGACGGCGTGTTTTTCCATATACTCGGACATGTCAAGACGGATGAGCTGCTCCTCGCTGTCAAACAGCGCCTCGGCGAGCGCTTTGGCCAGCTCCGTTTTGCCGACGCCGGTCGGTCCGAGGAACAAAAACGATCCGATCGGGCGGTTCGGGTCTTTCATGCCGGCCCGCGCCCGCAAGACGGCGTCAGCGACAAGCTCGACCGCTTCGTCTTGACCGATGACCCGTCTATGCAGCAATTCATGAAGGCGAAGCAGCTTTTCTCTCTCTCCCTCGACGAGGCGGGTGAGCGGAATGCCCGTCCAGCGTGACACGATTTCGGCAATCTCTTCTTCCGTCACTTCCTCGCGCAGCAATTTCCCTTCACTTTGCTCACTGATTTCTTGCTCGAGCTGTTTGAGTTGCTTTTCCAACTGCGGAATGCGGCCATGGCGAAGCTCCGCCGCCTTGTTTAAATCATACTCGTTTTCCGCCTCTTCCAGTTCGCGTTTTGCCCGCTCGAGCGCCTCGCGCAAACGGCGGACGCGGTCAAGCGCCTCTTTTTCTTTTTGCCATTGCGCTTTCATGGCGTTCGCCTTTTCACGCAAATCGGCAAGTTCTTTTTGCAATGCCACAAGCCGCTCGCGGCTCGCTTCATCCGTTTCTTTGCTTAAGGCCGCCTCTTCAATTTCAAGCTGCATGACGCGGCGCATCACTTCGTCCAGCTCCGACGGCATCGATTCCATTTCCGTCCGGATCGTCGCGCACGCTTCATCGACCAAATCGATCGCTTTGTCAGGCAAAAAGCGGTCAGAGATGTAACGGTCGGACAAAACGGCGGCCGCGACGAGCGCGCGATCGTGGATTTTCACTCCATGGTGCACTTCATACCGTTCTTTCAATCCGCGCAAAATCGAAATCGTGTCCTCGACACTCGGCTCTTGGACAAGCACTTGTTGGAAGCGGCGCTCGAGCGCCGGGTCTTTTTCGATGTATTGCCGGTACTCATCAAGCGTCGTCGCCCCGATGCAGCGCAACTCGCCGCGGGCAAGCATCGGCTTGAGCATATTGCCGGCGTCAATCGCCCCTTCCGCTCTGCCGGCGCCGACGATTGTATGCAGTTCGTCAATAAATAAAATGATGCGGCCGTCGCTTTTTTTGATTTCATTGAGCACCGCTTTCAGCCGTTCTTCAAATTCACCGCGAAACTTTGCTCCGGCGACGAGCGCGCTCATATCAAGAGCGAAAATCGTTTTGTCTTTCAGCCCTTCCGGGACGTCTTTGCGCACGATGCGTTGAGCGAGCCCTTCGACAATAGCGGTCTTCCCGACGCCCGGCTCGCCGATCAACACCGGGTTGTTTTTCGTCTTCCGCGACAAAATGCGGATGATGCGGCGAATTTCACTGTCGCGGCCGATGACCGGGTCGATTTTTCCCGCTTTCGCTTCCGCGACAAGGTCGCGCCCGTATTTTGCCAACGCTTCATAGGTTGCTTCCGGATGTGGACTCGTCACGCGTTGATTCCCCCTTACGTTTCTCACTGCCGCTAATAGTGCTTCCTTCGTCAGTCCAAACGACGCCAGCTGCCGAGCGACCGGCTCGGCGCCATGAGGCAACGCGAGCAGCACATGTTCGACCGATATGTACTCGTCTTGCATTCGCTTCGCTTCGTTTTCCGCCTCCTCAAGCAGCCGCGCTAAGGCGGGCGCAACATACAGCTGCCCGTCCGCCCCATGCACTTCAGGCTTTTGGCGAAGCTGGCTGCGAAGCCAGTCAGCGGCCTTTTCCTTGTCGGCGCCGGAAAGCTCCACGAGTCGCGGCGCCAGGCCGCCTTCTTGTTCGAGCAGCGCAATCAGGAGATGCTCGACATCAAGCTGTTGATGATGTCGTTCTTTGGCGAGCGACTGCGCCGCCATCAGCGCCTCTTGCAGTTTTTCCGTCAAACGGCTTGCGTCCATGCCGTTCCCTCCATTTGACCTTCTTTGACCATAAATCATTATAGCCGATCGCGAAGCACACGGCAAATCAAAAGCCACTCCATACTTGGAATGGCTTTTGTTGTACTTCACGGTTTGCGCAAATACGTCCAATGCCGATTATGGTTCGACGTTTCCGGGAACGTATCGCCGGCTTTCAGTTTCAGCTTTTTCGGGTGTTTTACATTGTCGCCCGTTTCGCCGATTTCAATGTACACGCCGTTGTTTGGCGCTTTATCCCCTGGTTTGAAATGGCGCGGTTGGCCCATTTGTTTCATCCCCCTTGCTTCGATTGCATTTGTTAGCATTCCCGGTTTTGCCGCTGTTCATAAGAAGGGAAATGATGGGGCCGCCGCACACGGAGCGTCAAGCCTTCACAATAAAAACGTTTTTTCTCATGAAAATCCTTTTCCTTGCAAAGAACGAAAAAGGAACTCCCGAAACGGGAATTCCTTTTTCCTATAGGATCGACACTAAAATCGCTTTTTGGGCATGAAGCCGGTTGCCGGCCTGCTCAAATACGACCGAGTTCGGGCCGTCCATGACGCCGGCCGTCACTTCTTCGCCTCGATGGGCCGGCAGGCAATGCAAAAAGAGGTAATCGGGTTTGGCCGCTTTGGCGAGCTCTTCATTCACTTGGTACGGCTGGAACACTTGAAGCCGCTCGGCGCTTTCGCTTTCTTGGCCCATGCTCGTCCATACGTCCGTATAAATCGCATCCGCTCCGGCCACTGCCTCAAGCGGGTCGTGCGTCACAACAACTGTTGCTCCGGTTTTCTCGCCGATCTGGCGCGCTGCCTCGACGTATTCCTCCTTCGGCTCATAGCCTGGCGGACAGGCAATGAAAATATCCATTCCCACTTTTGCTGCGGCCGCAAGCAAGGCGTTGGCGACGTTGTTGCCGTCGCCGACATAGGCGAGTTTGACGCCTTGGAACGTTTTCTTCGCTTCGTAAATCGTCAGCAAATCCGCCAGCGCCTGGCACGGATGATCATCGTCCGTCAAGCCGTTGATGACCGGAACGGACGCATACTCGGCCAATTCCTCGACTTTTTGATGGGCAAACGTCCGAATCATAATGACATCGACGTATTGCGACAAGACGCGCGCCGTATCCGCAATCGTTTCACCGCGGCCAAGCTGCAAATCGTTGCCGTTTAAATACATCGCCTGGCCGCCAAGCTGGATCATGCCGACTTCAAACGACACGCGCGTGCGCGTTGAGGGCTTTTCAAAAATCATCGCCATTGTTTTGCCGGAAAGCGGCGCATACGGCACGCCGGCTTTTTGTTTCGCTTTTAAATCGGCTGCTAGCGCCAACAAGTCCATAATTTCGTCTGTTGAAAAATCGAGCAGCGTTAAAAAATCTCTCCCTTTTAATGACATCACTGCATTCATGCGATCACCGCCTGTTCTGCCTGTTTTTTCTTTTCCAACCAGCCGTGGATCGGCTGCACATCAAGATGATCCACATCGAGCGCCTGCAAGAAGAGCTTCAATGTCTCACGTTCCGTGAAGACGAGCAATTGTCGGGACAACGCAGTCATTCGTTTGTTTGCCTCGTCTTCCTCTTTGCCCAAGTTGATCACCGCGAGCGCCGTGTCGCGCTTCACCCAATCGGCAAACGGGACATCTGACACGATCACAAGCTGTTTCGCTTCGATTTCCGCGGCCAGCGTCTCATCGATGCCGCCAATCACATACATTTCATTGGCGTTTGCTTTCTTTCGCAAGTACGCGTAAAACGCTTTGTACGCCGCTTCTTCCTTCGTCGCAGCGATGCTGATGCCTTCACCGGTCGATTTCATCTCCGGTCCAACCATCGGGTCAACCCCGGGCAGCTTATGGGTCGAAAAGACCGGATACTTTAACACGGCGTACGGCATGACCGCCAATCCGCGAGCTTTTTCGTCAACGATGTCGACGAGTGATTTCCCAAGCAATAACTTTGTCGCAATTTGCGCCAATGGCACGCCGGTCGTTTTGCTGACGATCGGCACCGTCCGGCTGGCGCGCGGATTCACTTCCAGGACGTATACATTGCCGTCCGCAATGACGTATTGAATGTTCATGATTCCTTTAAAGCCAAGTTTTTTCGCAATCCGACCCGCATAGTCGATGATTTTCGCTTTTTCTTCGTCTGTGAGCGTCTGCGCCGGCAGCCAAGCATAGCTGTCGCCGGAGTGGACGCCGGCTTTTTCGACATGTTCGATAATCGTCGGCAGTAAAATGTCCGTCCCATCCGTGGCGATGTCGGCCTCCGCCTCTTTCCCGTCCAAATACGCATCGATCAAAATCGGATATGTCAACTCGCCTTGCTCAATCAAAGCGGCGAGCTGCGCCTCGCTATGGACGATAAACATGCCGCGGCCGCCGATGACATACGACGGGCGAAGCAGCACCGGGCAGCCGATCTCGGCCGCTTTGGCGGCGAGCTCCTCGGCGTTGTTCGCCATCAAGCCCGGTACGTGCGGGATGTCAAGCTCCTCGAGCAACTGGTAAAAACGATCGCGATCCTCAAGCTGGTCAATCATATCGTACGTGACGCCAAGCAGCGGCACACCTGCTTCTTCGAGTCCTTTGACCAAATTGATCGCCGTCTGTCCGCCAAACTGAACGATGACATGCTTGATTTGTTCCGCTTCAATGACATCCAAGACGCTCTCTAAGGTAAGTGGCTCAAAGTAAAGGCGGTCGGCGACGGCAAAGTCCGTGCTGACGGTTTCTGGATTGTTGTTGATCATCACCGTTTCATAGCCTTCTTTTTGCAAGGCGAACACGCTATGAACGGAGCTGTAGTCAAACTCAATGCCTTGGCCGATGCGAATGGGTCCAGCTCCAATGATCAGCACTTTCTCCTTGCCGCTCGCTTTCTTCCGCTCGTCTTCGCCGAAATAGGTTGAGTAGTAATAATCCGTTTCCGAATGAAATTCGGCCGCGCACGTGTCGACCATTTTGTATGACGGCACGATGCCAAGTTCCTTCCGCTTGTTGCGCACATCAAGCTCCGTCACGCCCCACGTTTCGGCCAAAAAGGCGTCGCTTGCCCCTTTTTCTTTCAAGAAGCGCAACGTCGGCTCATCGATCGTATCGATCGTGGTGGCTGCCGCCTGTTTTTCGAGCGCCACGAGCCGTTCGAACGAAGCAAGGAAAAAGCGGTCGATTTTCGTCCATTCGTGAATGGCTTCGACCGCCACCCCGCGGCGGAGCAGTTCCAAAATGGCGAAAAAGCGGCGGTCGTCTTTGTCGACAAGCAGCTGTTTCAGCTCGTCATCCGTTTTCGCCGAAAGCTCCGGCAAAAACAGTCCGTTGTTTTTTCCTTCGAGCGACTGCACCGCTTTTTGGAACGCTCGCTCCATGTTGCGGTCGATCGCCATCACTTCCCCGGTCGCTTTCATTTGCGTACCGAGCTTCCGATCCGCGTGCGGGAACTTGTCAAACGGCAAGCGCGGAAACTTGACGACGACGTAGTCCAAGGCCGGCTCGAAGCTGGCGTACGTCGTTTTCGTCACCGGATTGACGAGTTCCGCGAGCGTATAGCCAACCGCCAGCTTCGCCGCAATGCGGGCGATTGGGTAGCCGGTCGCTTTCGAGGCGAGCGCTGACGAGCGGCTGACGCGCGGGTTGACTTCGATTAAGTAATATTGTTTGCTGTTCGGGTCAAGGGCGAACTGAATGTTGCAGCCGCCGATGATCCCTAATGCGGAAATGATCTTCACCGCCGACGAACGGAGCATTTGGTACTCCTCATCGGTCAACGTCTGCGACGGTGCGACGACGATCGAATCGCCCGTGTGGATGCCGACTGGATCGACGTTTTCCATATTGCAAACCGTGATGCACGTATTCGACTGGTCGCGCATCACTTCGTATTCAATTTCTTTAAACCCGGCGACGCTCCGTTCGATCAAACATTGGCGGATCGGGCTTTCGGCCAGCCCTTTTTCCACGAGCGCGAGAAACTGCTCCATGTTTTCGGCAATGCCGCCGCCCGTCCCGCCGAGCGTATACGCGGGACGAATAATGATCGGAAAACCGATTTGTTCGGCAAACGCGACCGCTTCCTCAACGCTTGTGACAATTTCGCTCTCCGGCACCGGTTCGCCAAGCTCATGCATTAACGCGCGGAACGCTTCGCGGTCTTCCCCGCGCTTGATCGCTTCAATCGGTGTTCCGAGCAGTCTCACCCCATACTTTTCAAGCACGCCGGCTTCATGCAGCTGAAACGCCAAGTTGAGCCCTGTCTGGCCGCCGAACGTGGCGAGCAGCCCGTCCGGGCGTTCTTTGGCAATAATCGCTTCGACCGCATCGACGGTGAGCGGTTCAAAATACACGGCATCGGCATGAACTTCATCGGTCATGATCGTCGCCGGATTGTTGTTCACTAAAATGACGCGATATCCTTCTTCCTTTAAGGCGATGCACGCTTGTGTGCCGGAATAATCAAACTCGGCGGCCTGGCCGATGACAATCGGCCCCGACCCGATCAGGAGAATCGACTGAAGCGAAGAATCTTTAGGCATACACGTTCTCTCCCTTGAACACGGTTTGCAAAAATTCGTCGAAAATATAGCCGGTATCTTGCGGCCCCGGATGCGCCTCCGGATGGTATTGCACCGACAAAATCGGTTTATGGCGATGGACGATGCCTTCGACCGAGCCGTCGTTGACGTTGATGAAGCGGATGTCAAACGGCTTGCCCGCCAAGCTTTCCTCTTTGACGACGTAACTATGATTTTGCGATGTCATCATCACTTTTTGCTTCCCGGCGTCCCACACCGGCTGATTGGCGCCGCGGTGCCCGAAGCGGAGTTTTTCCGTATCCGCCCCGTACGCTAAGGCGACAAGCTGATGGCCAAGGCAAATCGCAAGCGTCGGATACCGGTCGATCAGCTGACGGATAGCGGGAAGCTGATGGCTTAACTGTTTCGGATCGCCCGGGCCGTTCGAGAGGACAAGCCCGTCCGGTTTCAGCGCGTCAATCGCTTCCGGCGCCGTATCATGCGGCACGACCGTCACCCGGCAGCCGCGTGCAAGGAGCGACTGCAAAATCGACTTTTTATAGCCGAAATCGATGAGCACCAAATGCGGCCCGGCTTCGCCGTATGTTTCGATCGTTTTCGTTGACACCGCGCGCACTGGAAACGCCGCTTCCTCATCAGCAACTGCTGGAATCGGCGACAAACTTAATTCCGCCATCATCGTCCCAGCGGTGCGGATTTCTTTCACAAGGGCGCGCGTGTCCACGTGCGTGAGAAGCGGAATGTTCCAATGCTGCAAGTATTCTGCCAAGCTGTATTTCGCCCCGTAATGAAATCCTGTGCCGCTCGCTTCGTAGACGACGACCGCTTCGACGTGCGGCCGCTTGCTTTCAAAATCGTCTTCATTAATGCCATAATTGCCGATCAGCGGGTACGTAAAAACGATGATTTGGTTTTTATACGACGGGTCGGTCAACACTTCTTGATAACCGGTCATGCCGGTGAAAAAAACGATCTCCCCGCTCACCTTTTCTTCAAGCGGAGCGGCGAGCTCGCCGCTGAACGTTTTTCCGCTCGCCACATGCAAGTACGCTTTCATTGGCGCCACCTCATCGTTTGAGTTTTTATAACCGTTCAAGAATTTTTATGCATGAACAGGAATAAAAATTAAGCCATCGGCCGTCCGTTTACAAGACAGCTGAGGCGTTGGCGTTGTTCAACACGTTTGTTAAAATGTCCACCGCTTCATCGATTTCCGCTTTCGTCACCACAAGCGGCGGCAGCAGGCGGATCACCTTCGGCCCCGCCGAGAGGACAAGCAAGCCGTTTTCATGAATCAATGGCAACAGCGGCGCGACGTCCGTTTGGCACTCGACCCCGACAAGCAGCCCGAGCCCGCGCACGTCCTTGACGATGTCAAGCGGGGCGAGCGCGTCATGGAGGCGCTCAAGCAAATAGCGGCCTTTCTCCTGCACTTCTTGCAAAAATACCGGATCGAACACCACTTCTAACGTCGCCTTGGCGGCGGCCATCGCGATCGGGTTGCCGCCAAACGTCGACCCGTGCACCCCAGGTCCAAACGATTCTTTCAAAAACGCTTTGCCGATCATCGCCCCAACCGGAATGCCGCTGCCAAGCCCTTTCGCTGCGGTGATGATGTCCGGCTCCACATCAAAGTGCTGGTACGCAAACGGCTTCCCGGTCCGGCCGATGCCGGTTTGCACTTCGTCGATGATCAGAAGCGCCCCGTGCTGTTGACACAGCTCCGACGCTATTTGCAAAAACGCCGGATCCACCGGGCGGACGCCGCCTTCCCCTTGGACGACCTCAAGCATCACCGCGGCCACTTCTTCGTTCATTGCCTGCTTGAGAGCGTCGACATCATTCAGCGGCAAGTGAATGAATTCCGGAAGCAGCGGACCAAAACCGCTATGCACTTTCTCCTGCCCGGTCGCGGCCATGGTCGCGAACGTCCGGCCGTGAAACGACTGGTGGAACGTAATGACTTTGTGTCTCCCAGTATGTTTGCGCGCCAGCTTCAGCGCCGCTTCGTTCGCCTCGGCTCCGCTATTGCAGAAAAAGACGCAGTCGCCGGCGCTGTGGGCGACAAGCAAGGACGCGACCTCTTCTTGAATGGGAATCATAAACAAGTTCGATACGTGCCAATATTGATTCAGCTGCTTTTCAATCGCCTTTTGGACGTGCGGATGGCGATGGCCGAGATTGCAGACGGCAATGCCGGAGACAAAGTCGAGATATTGTTTTCCGTTTACATCGGTCACCACCGTCCCTTCGGCCGACTGGACGGCGATATTCCAACGGTTGTAAGTCGGAAATAGCGCGCTCATTATTTAGTAGACCCCCACTTCGTTTTCTTTCCGAATCGTTGTCCCATACCATGTTCCGTTCTGATAAAACGTCGTTTTGCCGCTGACGATCATCACTTCCGGCAGCGCATCGGATAGGGCGGAGAGCGCCGCTTGCACTTTCGGGATCATCCCGCCCGTGATGACGCCGTCTTCGATCAGTCGTTCAATCATTTCCGCCGTCGCCTCGGCCACGAGCGCGCCGTCTCGCAAAATGCCGGGCACGTTCGTCACAAACACGAGCTGGCTGGCGCCGATGGCCGCTGCGACCGCCCCGGCGGCCGTGTCGGCGTTAATGTTGTACGTTTGCCCGTTTTGGTCGATGCCAAGCGGGGAAATGACCGGGATGTAGCCCGCCGCAAGCAGCGTGCGCAACAGCTGGGAACGAACGGTTTTCACACGGCCGACATAGCCGAGTTTGGCCAAGTCGATCGGTTCTGCTTCAAGCAGCCCCCCGTCCACGCCGGAAACGCCGACCGCCGGCAAGCCGTTCTGCCTGAGCATCGCCACAAGCTGTTTGTTCACTTTGCCGGAGAGCACCATTTCCACAACGGCAAGCACCTCTTTCGTCGTTTTCCGCAAGCCGTTGACAAACTCGCTCGGCACCGCCAGTTTTTTCAACATTTGCCCGATTTCCGGCCCGCCGCCGTGGACGATGACGACATCCATCCCTTGTTCCCGCATCGTTCTGACGCTGGCAAAAAAGGCGGGAGACAGCTCATCGAGCACGCTGCCGCCGCATTTGATGACGACCGTTTTCCCCATCGTTCTCTCTCCTTACGTCCGATAGCTGGCGTTGATTTTCACATAATCGTACGTCAAGTCGCAGCCCCACGCGACGCCGAAGCCATCGCCCAAGTGCAAATCCACCTCAATGACGACCGTCTCTTGTTGCAAATACGCCGTCGCTTCTTCTTCCGAGAACGGCTGCGGCTCGCTTCCTTTCAGCATCACAATCGGCCCGATCGCGACATCAACATTGTCCGGATCAACGTCAGCGTCCGCATAGCCGATCGCGCCGATGATCCGCCCCCAGTTGGCATCCGCGCCGTAAACGGCCGTTTTCACTAAGTTGGAGCCAACGATTTGCTTGGCGACTTTTTTCGCCTCATCGTCCGTTTTCGCGCCGCGCACGCGCACTTCAATGAGCTTCGTCGCCCCCTCGCCGTCTCTGGCGATTTGCTTCGCCAAGTCTTCGCACGTTTTCCGCAGCGCCTCGTAAAAGTGTTCCCAATCCGGATGATTCGGCGTCAGCTCGTCATTTCCAGCAAGACCGTTTGCCATCACCACAACCATGTCATTCGTCGACGTATCGCCATCGACGGTAATTTGATTGAACGATACATCGGTAATCGACCGGAGCGCATCATGCAGCACCGCCGAAGAGATGTTGGCATCGGTCGTAATGAACGCGAGCATCGTCGCCATGTTCGGATGGATCATCCCCGATCCTTTCGCCGCCCCGCCGACGGTGACCGTTTTCCCATCGACGGTCGTTTGGTAACAGGCGCGCTTCATCACCGTATCCGTCGTTAAAATCGCCGTTTGAAACGCCTCAGCATCCGCCATCGTCGCCCCTGGAACAAGCTTTTCGATGCCCGCGCGAATTTTTTCCATCGGCAAATATTCCCCGATCACGCCCGTTGAAGCGACGGCCACATGGTGCAGCGCCAGGCCAAACTGTTTCGCGCACAGCTCGCGCATTTCATAGGCGTCCTTGAGCCCCTGCTCGCCGGTGCAGGCGTTCGCGCATGCACTGTTGACGATGACCGCCTGCAATTTTTGTTCTACAGCGAGGCTCGCCTGCGTCACTTTGAGCGGCGCCGCCTGGAAATGGCTTTGCGTATACACCGCCGCCGCCGAAGCCGGCACGTCGCATAGAATAACCCCTAAATCTTTTTTCGAATAGCGCAGCCCGGCGTGCACCCCAGCCGCTTGAAATCCCTTCGGCGTGACGACCGTTCCATCGGCGACCGCCGTTACTTGCGCCGTTTGTTTCGTTGCTGTCATTGTTCGTTCCCCTTCCCTCACGGATAGATCGGCAAGGATTGGAGGCCCTCAGCCTCATCCCACCCCATCATCAAATTGAAGTTTTGCACCGCCTGCCCGGCAGCGCCTTTCATCAAGTTGTCGATCACTGACACGACCGTCACCCGTCCCGTCCGTTCATCGTAGGCGAGGCCGATGTCGCAATAATTTGAGCCGTACACTTCTTTTGTCGCTGGAAACTGTCCAAGTTGACGGATGCGGACAAACGGTGAACCTTCATAACTTGTTTTATATAAATCTACCAAGTCGTTTGGCGAAATCGGTTGTTTCGCCTTCGCATAGATCGTCGCCATAATGCCCCGTGTCATCGGAATCAAATGGGTGCTGAACGTAATTGGCTCCATCGCTTCATTCCACGTTTGCAGCGTTTGCTCAATTTCCGGAATGTGCTGATGGACGTTCACTTTATAAATTTTCACGTTTTCGTTCACTTCGGAAAAATGCGTCCCAAGCCCTGCTTTCCGCCCCGCGCCCGATACGCCGGACTTGGCGTCAACGATGATCGAATCTTCCTGAATCAATCCTTCTTTGACAAGCGGCGCCAGGCCAAGCAGCGTCGCCGTCGGATAACAGCCCGGGTTGGATAGGAGCACGGCCTCGCGCACCGCCTCCCGATTCCACTCGGTCAGCCCGTACACCGCCTTTTGCAAATATTCCGCTGGCGCCGCCTCGCGTCCGTACCATTGTTCGTACACCGCTCCGTCTTTCAAACGGAAATCCCCGGATAAATCGATCACTTTCACTCCCCGATCCACGAGCGCCGGCGCCCACTCCCCGGACACCCCGGGCGGCGTGGCGAAAAAGACCGCATCGTAACGGGAAAGCGCCTCGATTTCAAGTTTATGCAACACCGCACCATCGACCGAACCGACGTGCGGGAAACTTTCCGATACATGAACCCCGTCCTGCGACGACGAGAAAACGTCGCAGCGGCTCACATGCGGATGCCCGTGCAACAAGCGGAACAACTCCGCGCCGCTGTACCCCGTCGCCCCGATAATGGCTACGTTCATCATGTTCCCCCTCACCCGTATGCCTCATGTAGTTCTCATTATAATACTGTATAAAAATAAAATCAAATGTATATTTAATAATTTTCGAGGATTTTTTTCTTGCCCCTCCCTAAGTCTATGGGAAACGAATACCGATTTGTCCCGGCAGCCAAGGTGCATCCTTGACTCCATCGCCCTCATGTCCTCGGGATGCAAAGACTTTCACAAACGATTCCATCGATGTTCAACAAGTTTTCAATCTTTCCACTATCCTTATATTGACTTCCCTCTTTTTTCCTGTACACTTTTAGATAGCGATACATTTTACGTAAGGTTGTGATCGGATGAACGAGATTGAATCTCGTGAATGGCAGAAGTGGCTTACACCGCTTGGGCGCGATCTTCGCCTTGAGAAGGGAACGTACTTGTTTCAAGAAGGGGAAAAAGCAGACGATATTTACTATATCCAATCGGGGAAAATCCAAATCAGCAAAATGGACATGGACGGACAGGAGCTCGCGCTGCGCATTTGCAGCCAAGGAGATTTGATCGGCGAGCTGACACTGTTTTGCCCTGGCGCCCGCTACATGCTGACGGCGAAAGTGCTGGAAGACGGCGTCGTTTCCGCCATTAAGCGCGAGACGCTCGAACAAGAACTTGCCAACAATCCGACGCTGGCGATCGAGTTGATGAAATGGATGAGCCTCCATTTCCGCAAAACGCAGACGAAATTCCGCGACTTGATTTTACACGGCAAAAAAGGAGCGCTCTATTCAACGCTCATCCGTTTGTGCAACAGCTACGGCGTCATGAAAGAAGACGGCATTTTGATCGACGTGCCTCTTACGAACCAAGAGCTCGCCAATTTTTGCGGCACCGCCCGCGAAGTCGTCAACCGCATGCTCGGCGATTTGCGGAAAAAAGGCGTCATCTCCGTGCAAAAAGGAAAAATTTGCGTCCACAACTTGCAATATTTGCGCGACGAAATCGCCTGCGAAGGCTGCCCGCCCGAGCTGTGCCGCATTGACTGACGGGCGGGTGCGGCAAAAAAAGGAGCTGACCGAAAAGAGCGGTAATGTTCCTATTTAGGGCGACATGGAAAAACAGGCCACCACGAAAAACCCGGTAAAACCAAGGGTTTCAGAGGTGGTCTCTTTCACATACTTCGGTTAAATTTCACCAAAAAGGGGGCTTTTGAGTCAGCCCCTTTTGCTCTTTTCGGAGCAATCATTCACACCGCACCTTACTTCACCATATCCCGATCCATCCAACTCAGACGGCCATCGTCTCCAATGAAAAAGCAATCCCGCCTAACCAAACGAAAAACCCCAAACGGTCATGGCCGCCTCCCGTTTGGGGTTCGTTCAAGAGTAAAGCACGATCATCGCGATGAAAAAGTACGCCGCGTTGGCGATTTCCAGCATGCCGAGTTTCATGATCGGCAGCGACTTGCCATATAAATAGACGGCGCGGATGACGCTCGGAGCGTAGGCCAAAACGGCGAACGACTCGCCGATGGCGATGAGGCCAACGATCAACAAGGCGTGGTAGCCCCATGACAGCCATTTGTACCGTTCATTTTTCTTTTCCCGAATCATCGTCTTGACGTAAAACGTGCTGCCGATGAAAAAGAGGAAGGAAAACAAGGCGAGTTCAAACGCTTCAAGCGTCAACTCCCCGCGTCCGGCGTAAAAGGCGGCAAGGCCGCCGACGCAAAACGCCGCGATGGCCGCCGCGTCGTTCCAAAAGGCGCGTTCGTTCTTTTTCTTGCTGTAGTAGGTGTTGACGAGGAAAAACGGCGTCATGGCGAGCCCGAAGTAGAAAAGCGCCGGCTGCTGCCAAAGGGAGACGACAAGCCCCACGACGGCGATGGCGCCATAGCGGGCGGCGGCGGGCACGTACGGGTCGTTCCGCTTCGTTTTCACCGCCATCAAGAGCGGATACGTCGCCAAATAGAGCGCAAGCCAGGCGACAAAGAGCGGCGCGTGAATCCACGAAAGCCCACCGGCGTACGCCCCGAGCCAAAACGGGATGATGAGCATCGCCCAGGCGCCGTGCTGTTTTGGCATCACCCATTTGCTTTTGTTCTCCATTGGTCTCATCCTCCGCTCACTGGCGGAATAAAGGCGACTGTATCGCCCGGCTGAAGCGGCGCGTCGTCGCGGGCGTACTCCTCATTGACCGCGGTCATGACGCGCCCGAGCGAGACGCCGTAGCGCTCTTCCACTTCGTCTTTCAGTTGTTTCACCGTTTCCGGAATGTGCGGCCACATCACTTCCCGCTCGCCGATTTGCTCGCCCAAATGGGCGAAAAACAACAGACGGATCATCATTCATTCACCTCCGGCTTTCCGGACGGATACGCCGTCGTTTCCAACTGGTCGCCCACCCAGGCGCTTCCGTCCTCCCATTGCTCTTTTTTCCAAATCGGCACGATTTGTTTGATCCGCTCAATGGCGTAGCGGTTCGCCTCATACGCTTCGGCGCGGTGCGGCGAAGAAACGGCGATGACGACGGCGATGTCGCCGATCTCAAGCCGCCCGATCCGGTGGGTGATCGCCGTTTTCGCCCCCGGCCATTTTTCGGCGATTTCCGCCCCGATTTGCGCGAGCATTTTCTCCGCCATCGACACGTACGCCTCATATTGCAAAAAGAGCGTCCGCTTGCCGTTCGTCCATTCGCGCACCGTCCCGGCAAAGACAGCAACCGCCCCCGCTTCCGGGCGCATCACTTTTTTCATCACATCCTCGACCGAAATCGGCCTATCGGTAATGACAAACAACGGTTCGGTCATGTCCGCCTTCTCACCTCATTCATGAGCCATGGGATATATTCGGCCTCATCAGCCAGCAAAAACACGGGGTACGGCAACGGCCGGGAAAGCGGCACCCAGGCGATGACGGCGCGAATGTCGGCGAGGTGCTGAAGCGACGCCCAATCTTCCCAAGTGCGGACGAGCACGACTTTCGGGTGCCGTTCTTGTTTGTAGCCCTCCACCAACACAAGATCAAGCTGAAGCGGCGCATAAAGCGCCAACACATCATCCAACCGCCATAACGGGCGGCGAAGATGAAGCTGCAACAGCCCGGCCCCTTCGACCGCCGTCGCCGCCGCCCCAGCCCGCTCGTGGCGGACGGAATCGACGCCTTCGGGCCGCGCGGGCTCGCCGCCATGGCCGTGATGCTTCACCGTTCCGACGCGCCATCCTTCCCGGACCGCGGCCGCCACCCATTTTTCCATCAGCGTCGTTTTGCCGCTATGTTTATAGCCGACGACTTGCCAGACGTTCATTCGCTTGACCCCTCATCGTCATCCAAAAGCCACACTTCCACCTCATCGCCAACCGCAAACCCTCTCGTTCCGCCCGGCAGCACCATCAAGGCGTTCGCAAAGGCAAGCGAGGTGACGATGTTCGACTTGTCCATGCCGACCGGCTTCACGACAAGCCGACCGTCAACCGCCTCGACCCGGCTGCGCACGAAGCGGGTGAACGGGTTCGGCTTCGGAAAATCGGCGCCAAGGGTGGCTTTCGCTTTTTTCAAATACGGCTTTGTGGAAAACAACCGCGTGCGCACGACCGGGCGGACGAACAGCTCATACCCGACGTAGCACGCCGACGGGTTTCCGGATAGACCGAACAGCAGCTTGCCGTCCCGTTCCGCGACGGTCGTCACGCTCCCCGGGCGCATGGCGATTTTGTTAAACAACACGTTCGCTCCGAGCCGCTCGTAGATGGCGGGCAAATAATCGAAATCGCCGACCGAGACCCCGCCCGTTGTAATGAGCATGTCCACTTGGTCGAGCGCCTCGCGCACGGCGTGAAAGCACGCGTCAAGGTCGTCGGCCAACTGGCCGAAATAGATCGGCTCAGCGCCGCTTTTTAGCGCCTGTGCTTCAATCATGTAGGCGTTGCTGTTGCGGATTTTTCCCGGCACAAGCGGTTCAGAGACGTCAAGCAGTTCGCTTCCGGTCGCAAAAATGCCAATCCGCGGCTTTTTCGCCACCTTCACTTCGGCGTAGCCGAACGTCGCCAAGAGCGCCGCCACCCCGGGATTGATGCGCGTTCCTTTTTCGACAAGCGGCTGCCCTTTTTTCGCATCTTCCCCTTGAAACGAAATATTGTCGCCAGGGCGGAACGGGCGTTTAATGGCCATATACGTTTTTCCATCCCGCTCGTACTGTTTGGCGAGCTCCAACATGACGACCGCATCGCATCCTTGGGGAATTTGCGCCCCGGTCATCAAGCGCACCGCTTGAAACGGGCCGACGGGCTGCTTCGCCACTTGCCCGGCGCCGATCGTTTCAATGACTTCAAACTCGACCGGATGGTCAAGTCCCGCTCCTTCCGAGTCGGCGGCGCGAATGGCAAATCCGTCATACGGCGAGCGGTCAAACGGCGGCACGTCATGGTCAGCACGCAAATCTTCGGCCAAATAGCGGCCATACGACTGGCGAAGCGGCACCGTTTCCTCTTCTCCCACTCCGGCATAACGCATCACCCGATCGATCGCTTCCGCTACAGGAATCGGGGTTCGTCTTTCGACCATCTCTCTCTCTCCTTTCGATCATACGGCTGGCGGCAACCATATCGTTCTTTCAACGTTGTTGCCATTGTTGCAGCTGTTTTATGCCTTCTGCCAACTTTTCATCAACGACGCTCGCATCGGCAATATGCCGCAAAATCATCTCCCGCGTTTCGCCAAACAAAGCGGCGGACTGTTCGAGCTCTTGCATCACTTCATCCGCATAGCGGCATTGTTCTTGAATATAGTTTAGCACGTCTTGAGCCCGATTTTCGACTCGATCGATCAGCTGATTTCGTCTGTTTTATTGTACAGGAAAGAAGAGAGACAACGTTGTGATGTTGATCACATTCCCTTGTTGTCCGCTTTTTTTGCTTGTGTGAGATGCATCACAACGTTGACATGGAAAACAAGGTATACTGAAGCTGCAACGATTTGACGATGGAGGGATCCAAAATGGAACAGCGGTTTACTGAGCAATCGCTGATTGGCGATATTGTTGCCGAAATTCCGAAGGCAGCGGATTTGTTGAAAGCACATCGCATTGATTTTTGCTGCGGCGGGCAGCGTCCGCTCAAAGAAGCCATCGAAGAGCTCGGACTTGATGGCGAAGCGCTTCTTCGCGAGCTGAACACCCTTTATGCGGAGGCGCAAAACAAACCGGCCGGAAACTGGGGCGAAGCGCCGCTAGCCGACTTGGTCGATCATATCATCAACACGCACCACCGCTATTTGAACGAGGAACTGCCGCAGCTCAGCCCGTATGTCACGAAAGTATTGCGCGTGCACGGCATGCACCATCCGCATCTTTCCCACGTGCATAAACTGTTTCATGAGTTAAAAACAGAACTCGAGCAGCATCTCATTAAAGAGGAAACGGGAGCGTTCCCGCTCATTTTGCAATTTGCCGACAACCCGTCGCCGGAAAACCGGGAGGCGGTCGAGCGGGCCGTTCGCGAACTGGTCAATGAACATGACGCAGCCGGCGATTTGATGAAAGAAATTCGTGAAATCACAAACGACTTCACCCCGCCGGAAGACGCATGCGGCACGTATCGCCTCGTCTACAGCCGGCTGGCCGCGCTTGAAGACGATTTGTTTACCCACATCCATTTGGAAAACAACATCCTCTTCCCGCGCGTGTTGGCGGCGGTGAAGGCATAACCAAGCAAAACCATTCCCCCATTTCTAAGGCAAAGGCAGGCGCAACGAGCGATAAAAAGCGGGGCTGCTTCTTCGACGGAAAGAGCGGCCCCGTTTCTTTGTTATCCTCCAATATACGACATTTCAATTTTCATCCGTTGTTTCGCCGTTTCTTCCGTCCGTTCTTCCGAATAGCGGTCTGTCCGTTGGTTCCAGACGGCCGTAATGAGCGCCTTCAGCTCCTCTTTCCCTGCCCCGGCGCGCAGTTTGTCTTTCAACGACACGCCCTCAGAAGCAAACAAACACGTATACAGCTTGCCATCGGCGGAAACGCGTGCCCTCGTGCAGCTTTGGCAAAACGTTTCCGTCACTGAGGCGATGAAACCAACTTCCACGTCCGTGCCGACGTAGCGGTAGCGGCTTGCCACTTCGCCGAAGTACGCTTTTTCAACCGGTTCAAGCGGGTACATGGCGTTGATTTGCTCATACATCTCTTTTTTCGTCACGACATGGGAGTAATCCCAGCCGTTCGTCGTGCCGACATCCATAAATTCAATAAAGCGGAGCGGAATGCCCAAGTCTTTAAAGTAAGCCGCCATCGGCACGATTTGCGAGTCGTTCCATCCTTTTTTGACGACCATGTTCACTTTGACGCCAAGCCCCGCCTCGCGCGCCGCTTCAATGCCTTTCAACACCGGAGCGGTGCCGACGCCGATGCCGTTCATGTTGCGGAAAATGTCATCGTCCAACGCATCCAAACTGACGTTGACGCGCTGCAACCCAGCCGCTTTCAGCCGTTTCGCCCATTTCACCAAATGGATGCCGTTTGTCGTAAGGGCAACGTCTCGCAAGCCGGGAATCATGGACAACCGCTCAATGAGCGCATCGAGGTCGCGCCGAAGCAGCGGCTCGCCGCCAGTCAGGCGGATTTTTTCAACGCCAAGCTCGACGAAACATTCCGCTAAAAGCGCCATTTCCTCAACCGTCAACAGCTGGTCTTCCGCCAAAAAGCGAAAATTCGGCCCGAACACTTCCGCAGGCATGCAGTAGACGCAGCGAAAATTGCATTGGTCGATGACCGACAGCCGCAAATCGCGCAACGGGCGGGCGAGGCGGTCGGTGATCTTCACCCGGTCGCGCTCTTCCATGTCGCTCCCTCCTTTCCCTTTCATGGGCCGCGTGATGTTCCAACGGCCTGCTCCTTATCGCTGCCAACGGCCTAGTTTCGCCGCACAGGACAATAAACTAAATGACAATCCAATCGTGACCGCCACCCATGCCCACGCTAACCCCATCCGCCCCGATTCCATGGCCATGTAGACGGCGGTCGGGATCGTTTGCGTTTTGCCTGGGATGTTGCCGGCAAACATGAGCGTTGCACCGAACTCCCCGAGGCTGCGGGCAAACGACAGCACCGCTCCGGACAACAAAGCGTTTCTAGCCAGCGGCAGCGAAATATGCCAAAACACTTGGCGCTCGTTCGCCCCGTCGATGCGCGCCGCTCCTTCAATGGCGGGGTCGACGGCCTCCAGCCCCGCTTTGGCCGCCTGATACATGAGCGGAAACGACACAACAACCGCCGCCATCACCGCCGCTCCGGGCGTAAACAGCACAGTAGTGTGAAACCACGTTTCCATCAACTGTCCGATCGGGCTATGACGCCCAAACAAGACAACAAGCAAAAACCCGACGACCGACGGCGGCAATACAAGCGGCAGCATAAACACCGTCTCCATCGCCGTCTTCCCGCGAAACCGGCGGCGCGCCATCCACCTTGCTGCCGCTGTTCCAAGGATTGCGACGATTAGGCCGGCGAGAAGCGATACGTTTATCGATAACCAAACCGGTGACCAAAACTCTGCCATCGACGAACCTCTCTCTGTTCCGTCTCCCTTTTACCATACGAAAACAAACAGTAGAATGCTGTGATGCTACTCACATTGTAACATAGAAAAAGGAAAAACCAATTTAGAAAAAATTGTGACGCCTCGCACAAAAAAACAGTAACCGGTGATTTTTTTCACTCTCTCCCGCTGTGATGATTTTTACAATAGAAATAGCTGAATGAATGGAGGTGCTATCGATGGAAGCTGCAGTGAATGGATATTTTCCCCATTTACGTTCTTTGTTGCAATCGTCGAAAAAAGTGATTCCACTTCGCAAGCACTCCTTTTTGTTCCAAGAAGGGATGCCAGCCAATGAATTGTATTTGATCCTCTCTGGCAAAGTGCAAGTAAGCAAAATTTGCCCGGACGGAAAAGAAATGTGCTTCCGCATTTGCGGAAGCGGGGAAATCGTTGGTGAATTGACGCTGTTTACGAACGATGCACGCTACTTGTTGACGGCCAAGGTAATAGAGCCAGGCGAAGCGGCAGTCATAAACAAAGAGGAACTGGAACAGCAGCTGCTGATCAATCCGCCCCTTACCCTTGAATATATGCGCTGGATCAGCAAGCATGCCCGGCGGACACAGACAAAGTTTCGCGATTTGATCATGAACGGCAAAAAAGGAGCGCTTTACTCGACGCTCATTCGCCTTTGCAACAGTTATGGCGTCCCGCTTGAAGATGGAAGCATCTTCATTGACGTAACGTTAAAAAACCAAGACTTGGCCAACTTTTGCGGCACGACGCGCGAAAGCGTCAACCGGATGCTCAATGCGTTAAAACAGGAAGGGATTATCTCGATGAAGCGGGGGAAAATTACGGTTCATGATTTAAACTATTTGAAAACGGAAATTCAATGCGAAGACTGTCCGCCGGATATTTGTTGCATTGAGTGAGCGGTGCACCGTAGTTAGGGGTCTGTCTGATCGTTCCCCTTCGATACACAGCAACGACCAAGCCATTTTGGCGCGCTGATTAGAAGAACGCCCGACCGACCGTTGTTCGCGGCCTGCCGGACGCTCTCTTTTTTTCGATTGTGATGCGAATCACTTCTTTTTCTTTTCACCGCCGTATAATAAGAGCTATAGGGCTTTAGGCGGCTATCTCCCGTTTAGGGAAATGGGGAAACATTAATGTCCGCTTGTTTCTGAGCCGTCGTCTTCGCCCGTTTCGGTCACTTTCAGCATGGCGACGGCTCCTTTTTGTGCATGATTAAACTGATGAGTAACGATCGGATACGTTCCCGGTCGAGTGACAGTAAATTCGACAACGGCACCGCCGCTCGCCGGAAGCATCACCGTCTGCATCCCTTGCAAATGGTTGTTCGGGTTGCCATCAAGGTACACATCATCGAATACTGTACCAACAACATGGAATGAGCTTACTTCGTTCGGACCGACATTGTTGATATACAAGCGGATTTTCTCGCCGACTTTCGCCAATAATGGCTTTTCTTTAAGGGTAAATGTGTCCCCGTTCGTATTTGGATCACCAGGTTTGAGCGCTTTGGACGAGAAGACGACATAGCTTGGCACACCGTTTTGGAAATCGTTCATATCGTTGTATTTATACCATTCATTTTGGATGAGCACATATTCACGATCTACTTCCTTGTCGGTCGGATAACCGTTTTTTGGCTTGACAATGATCACGCCGTGCATGCCGTTGGCGATATGCTGCAAGACTGGCTTCGTACCGCAATGGTACATAAACACACCTGGTTTATTTGCCGGATAGGTGAACGTTCCCGATTTGTTCGGCATCACATCAATAAAATCTTTTGACGGTGAAGCGTGAACGGCGTGAAAATCCATGCTGTGCGGGACGACCGGGTCCATATTTTTCAACGTAAAATGGATCGTATCCCCTTCATTGACAACGACGAGCGGTCCGGGAGCTTGACCGTTAAATGTCCATGCTTTGTAAATTTTCCCTTTGTCAATTTCAATGTCGGTGATTTGCGCTGTCATTTCGATGTGGACATCATGAGGGCCGACCCGCTCCATTTTTAACGGCACCGGTGCTTGATTCACCCCTTTGTGCGCCGCTAACATGTTCGCAGCAGACTGTTGCGTAGTTGCCGCTGTTCCGTTTTTATTTTCCGCCTTTGCCTCTCCTCCTCCCCCGTTGCTGCATGCGGCCAGAAGCGAAGCGGCTAACGCGACGGACAATAACGAAGACATCCTTTGTTTCATCGTTCTCCCCCCTTAGATGATTTGATTTACACCTTTAACGTACGGCATTTTCACTTCTTCCCTGGTGATTTGTATCACCAACAGACAGCCATGTTTGAATGATTTGTGAAATAATGAGCAATATATTTTAATCATGTAACAATAGTGAAACGCATACTCACATTGAATAACAGAAAAACACGCCCAAATAAAAAAAGAGGCTAAAAGCGAACAAGCTTTCAGCCTCTCTATACGGTATTCCATTCAAGAAGCGAACCGCTTCGCCGGTTCGCCGGCTTTTTTGCCAAATACGAGCCGGTTCAGCAAGAAGCAAATAAGGGTAAACAAGCTAAGGAGCAGAAAACCGAGCACGTACGAACCTGTTGCATCTTTAATGATCCCCATGACAATCGGCGGAAAAAAGCCGCCAAGTCCGCCCCAGGCCCCGACAAGGCCGGTGACGGCGCCCGTTTCGGCTGGGAACAGCTGCGGCACGAGTTTGAACACCGCACCGTTGCCCAGCCCAGACATCACGGCCACAAACAAACAAGCCGCTGTCATCACCCAAATATTTTCCATTCCAAACGCGATCACCAACGCGCCGATTGTCATTCCAGCGTAGACGAACGTCAACACCCGTTCAGCGCCGATTTTATCGCCAAGATAGCCGCCGACTGGCCGCGCAAGCGTAGCGAGTACAGTAAACCCAGCCGCGCGCATCCCAGCATCCACCGGCGTCAACCCATACAAGTCAACGAGCAGCGACGGCAAGTAAATGCCGAAAGCGACAAACGCCCCGAACGTAACGAAGTAAAAGAGCGACAACGTCCACGTATGTTTATATTTCAATACCGACAGCGATTCACGCACCGTTTTTTGTTGTTTCGGTTTCGGCATATCCGGTGTGAAAAACCAAACGAGAACGAGCATGACGACAACCGGAATGATCATCCCCCAAAAAGCCCAAGGCACACCAAACGCTGCGGCAATCGATGGAACGGAAAACGCAGCAACCGCCGTGCCGAAGTTGCCCATCGCGTTAATCCCAAGCGCCGTCCCTTGCTTTTCCGGCGGAGTCAAGCGGGAAACGAACGTCACCGAAATGGCGAACGACGTTCCGGCCATGCCGATGAAAAACGCCCAAAACAGAAGCATCGCATACGAATCTGCAAACCCTGCGCCAACAAGCGGAATGACAAGAAACAAGAGCAGCAGCGAAAACAGCCTGCGCCCGCCGATCCGGTCCGTCCAAATGCCAAGCGGCAACCGCATCACCGAACCGAGCAAAACGGGAATGGCGACCAAAATGCTTTTTTGCGTCGATGTCAGCCCGTACATTTGTTGAAACGTACTCGCAAGCGGCGAAAACACGGCCCACACAGCGAATGAAAACATCATGGCGAACGTCGTAATCGGCAGCAGCGCCTTTTGTTTATTCATGAAAAGCCCCTCCCAAACTTTCAAAATTTGTGACGTTGTTTGTACTTCCATCATACGCAGGAGAAGGAAACGGATTTGTGAGGTTGATCACATTCTTGCCTGTTGTCACCATTTTGCCACAAGCGTTGTCACGGTTTTGTCACATCCAAAAAAAGAAAAAGCCCGTCCCCAAAAGGAACGGACACGATTTGGCAGAACGTTTTTCACATACGAACGATAAGAAACGCTGTTGGGCGCACACATCTCTTCCGCCCCGTCTGCGGCAAACAACTTGTTTTCTCACCCGCTCGCCCGTATCTCCTGCCTCATAAACAACCAATACGCGATCGCAAAGCAGATGAGGGTGGCGGCAATGAGCGCGGTCGCCTGCGGCCAAATAAGCAGCAAACTTTGCGAGAATGGCAAGGGGGCCGCAACAGCGCCGGCCGTTTGCTCCACCGTGACGATCCCTAGCGTTCGGACGTCCGGCGAAAGCAAGGCGGTTGTTGATTCATTGAACAAGTAGCTCGGCGACAATCTCATGAGACCAAGCACCAACTCTTGACGGCCGACCGCCTGCTCGACGGACGTAATGGCGTCAGACTGCAAAAACGGTTTCGCAAACACTTCCACGATCATCGAGTAGAAGAGATTGAAAAACAGCCAAACGGCCATCGACGACAACGCGGATGTCGCCGCCTGGCGGAAGACAACAGAAAACAAAATGCCGAGATTCAGCCAAAAGGCGATATACACAAGACATAACAACAAAAAGCATATGATGCGGGCAAATTCCTCGAACGTCGGTGGAATGCCCAAGATCAAAATGCCCAATGCCGTTACAAGCAATCCGAGAGAGAAAAACAACACAGCGTTCAACAAAAGAGCCGCGACAAACTTGCCATTGATCACATAATCGCGCGGAATCGGCTGGGCCATGAGCCGGCTTAACGTCCCCCGATTCCGCTCCGAATTGATGGCGTCAAATCCAAGGGCGATGCCGAGCAGCGGCCCGAGAAAGCTGACAAACGTCAGAAACGAAGGCAACGTTCCGTCCGAGACGGTGAATAATTTTAGAAACAAGTAGGCGCCTTTCGCGATTTCCTTGGCCTCTTCCGAGGAATCCAACGCGTCCCGGATCGTCGTCATCGCCGTATACAGCGAGCCGAAGCAAGTAAGCAAGATGAGGGCGATTAAAATGATCATGCGCCAACTCGTCAAATAATCGGCCAGTTCTTTTTTGACAATGGCCGAAAAGGCGCTGTTTGCCCCTCTTGCTCGTTTCTTCTCATCAAGCGCACCCACCTTCAGCCGTTCGCTCCATCTTTTCACATATGAAAAAACATCGTTTGCCCATCGCTCTTCCTTACTGGCCTTCACGTACATCCCTCCCTTCAAAATAGCGGTGATAAATCTCATCAAGTCCAAAATCCCGCCGGCTGAGATGGAACAGCGAAGATCCGGCTTCGATGATCGTCTGGCTGATGGCGGCGCTCACATCCGTTTGGCAATACACATCCCATCCATCTTCCGTTTGCTCCACTTTGTTGACGCCCGGAATCGCCTCGATTTTGGACCGTAAGGAAGCGTCAAGGGGGGAAGCGACCACATGGATGACATAGGCATCTTGCAAAAACAACTGTTGCGCGAGACGTTCCATATTCCCTTCGGCCAGCAATTTCCCATCAACGAACAGGCCAACCCGGTCGCAAATTTGTTGCACATGATGCAATTGGTGCGAGGACAGCAGGACCGTGATGCCTTCATGGCGGCTCAAATCGCGGATCAGCCGCAGCAACTCACGCACTCCCTCTGGATCGATGCCTAGCGTCGGCTCATCCAAAATGATCACTTCCGGACGCTTGATCAACACATCGGCCAGGCCGAGCCGCTGCCGCATCCCGCGTGAATACGTTCCCGTTTTTTGATGGGCGGCATCGGTCAACTTCACCTTCTCAAGCAGCTCCCACGCCCGCTTTTCCGCCTCGGCGCGGGGAATGCCGTTTAACGCTGCCGTATACAACAAGTTCTCCAAGCCTGTCATGTGATGGTAAAAGCCGACATCATCCGGCAAGTACCCGACTTTCCGTTTCACCTCAATCGGGTTTCGCACCGGATCGATCCCGCATACCCTCACCGAACCGGACGTCGGTTCGGTGAGCCCGAGCATCATCAAAATCGTCGTCGTCTTTCCCGCCCCGTTCGGGCCAAGGAGGCCAAAAATTTCCCCTTTTTGAATCGAAAGCGACAAATGGTCAACCGCCCGATGGTCGCCATACGTTTTGCACAAGTTGTCAAGCTCGATGACGGCAGGTGCTGCCATGCTTACCTCCTCCCGTATGTTTTGATCAAATAGTACAGCCCTCCGGCCACCCCGAGAATGATCAACACCGCCACCACTCCCCAAACGGTCGACGTTTTGACCGAGACGCGAAACGCCGCCTCCGCCGACGTTTCCGCCGTTTGCGCCTGGAAGTTGACGACATAATCCCCAGCGATCGCTTCATCCGACGCTTTCACTTTCGCCTTGACTGTTTTGGAATCGCCCGGGTTCAGCTGGGCGATCGTGCTTTGATCGAATTCCACTTCCCAATCAGGCGGAGCGTCAGCCGTCATATTGATGTTCAAAAGCGGAGCGCTTCCGGTGTTTTTGACGACAAGATCGATCACCCGTTCATGCCCCGCCGTCACATCGGTGCTTAAGTTTCCTGACGGCGTCGTCAGTTTGAGCGCATACGTGCCCGTAATGACCGCTTCTAACGTCAGCTCAGCCGACGTATCGCTCGTTTGCGCTTTGATCGGGATTTTGTACGTGCCCGCTTTCACATTTTCCGGCGGTTTGACCTCTACGGTAATGTCTCTTGATTCATTCGGCTCGAGTTTCACCGACGTAACGGAATTGCCTTCCGATTTGAACGTGACTTGCCAACCTTTTTCCGCCGCCGAACTTAACGCGTAATTTTGCGTCTTGGCGGTTCGGTTTTTCAGCGTGACATCATACGTGAAGCTCGAATCCGCGTGCCCCTCGAGGTTCGTTTGTTCCGACGTCAGTTCCGTTTTAAACGATCCTTGTTCCGTCACGCGGACAAGCAGCGGCAATTTCGATGAACCACTCTCCCCTTTCGCGACGAGCCAAAAGCGGTAATCCCCTTTGTCGGCATCCAGCGGCACGGTCACTTCCAACGTGACCTCTTCTTCTTTTCCGCCTCGGACGGACAGCTGCTCAATCGTTCTCCCCTCAGCGGTAATCGAAGTCGACCATCCTTTCGGCAGGTGGTCAAACGAGAAGGTGACGTTTTCAATGTTGGAACCGTTGTTGATGACATTGACCGTATAGTCGATTGTTTCCCCCGGCGTCACGGAAAGCCCGGTGTATGGCGTGAAAAGAACAACACCGCTTGCCGCCGATGCCGGGCGGATCGGAAGAAGAAGCGAAAAGAGCGTCAAGATCATGGCGAACATCATGATGACCCTGCTTCGCACGACGTTCACTCCCTCCTTCTGTTTTCACTTCGTATACGCCAGAAATGGATCAATGGATTTGTTTTGCAGGAGAAAAATGAAATTGTAGAATAGATGCAGTAGGGGCAACAATTCTATCAAGCATGTGTCGGGAGGTGGGCAAGATGGAAGATCGATGGGAAGACATGGAACTGCTCGAGAAGATCGCCGAAGGCTCGCGCGCCGCCTTTGACCGTTTTTACGAAAAATACGCTCCGATGGTCTATCATATCGCTCTTCGGATCGTCGGCGACGAGGTGGAGGCGGAAGATGTCAGCCACGATGTGTTTCTCGAAATCTTGCAAAAACCGCATCAATTCGACCCGAAACGGGGAACCGTTCAAGCCTTTCTTGCCGTGAAAACGAAAAGCCGGTCGCTCGACCGCCTGCGCAAGAAACGGGATCTTTTAGTGAGCCGCCTTGAGGAAGCAGCTTTAACAGAAAAGGGGGCGGAATTTGATTTTCTCCGCCAACTGGAACAACAAGTCATCATAGACGCTTTAACCCATCTCCCCGAGGAGCAGCGGCAAGCCATCATTCACTTTTACTTTCATGGGGAAACACAGCGGGAAATCGCCGCCGCGATGAACAAACCGTTAGGCTCCGTCAAGTCGCTCATCCGCTACGGCTTGCGCAATTTGCGGAAACAAAAAGAGCTGTTCCACTGGATGGGGGCTGGCAGAGGTGAAGAACAGCATGAAGCATAGCCATATTTCGGAAGCAAAAATCGTGGACTGGCTGTTAGGCATGCTGCCAGAGCAAGAAAAAGAAGACGTGTCCAACCATCTAAAGCAGTGCCTTGAATGCCAACGCTTGCTTGAAGCGTGGAAAAACATCGGGCTTAAGGAGGAAGCTCAATATGAAGCACCTCCCCTTTCTCATAAAGAGCGAATTTGGGCCCAAGCAGAAGCGCAAAAACAAACGAAGCGGATGCGGCGCGGTCTCCGCATGGCAGGCGGGTGGATCGGTGCAGCTTTGGCCGTTTTCCTTTTCACCTTGCGCCTTTCCGCTCCCAGCGACGGACCAGCCGCTTCCCATGACCGATCGGATGAGCCATATCGATACCAGATTGTCGAACAACATACCGACATTCCGATCGAGCGAATCATCCATAATCCCAAAACGAAACAAATTCCGATTGAGCCATCGGCGCTCTTTCAACAGATGGACGGCACAATTTGGCTCAATGACGATACGAAGGAAATGTTGATGGAAATTGAAGGGCTGCCGCCGTTTGCGGCCCGCGATTATCAATTGTGGATCATTTACACCAACAACGAGGTCAAAGGGGAACTGTTGACGATCCGCCACGGAGCGGCGCGCATTTTGATCACCGGCGAGGATGTCAAACAGTTCAAGCAAATTAAAGCGAGCCTCGAACCAAAAGGGGGAAGCGCGGCGCCGACCGGGCCCGAGACCTTTATAGTCGAGTTGAACCACGAATGATCTTTCAACAAAAACGGGGAAGGGCGCCTGCTCCTCCCCCGTATGTTTTGAACACACATCCAACATCCGCCGCATGCGCCCGGGCAACCGTCTCACGAACGCCGTAGCGCCGTCATTTTAAGCGGCCGTTTTTCACCGCCTTCTTACCGTTGGCTTCGCTCTTTTGTCCGCAGCGCCTTTGGAATGTAAACACAATACGGCTCGCTTTCCAAATAGTCTCCCGTCACCGCGTACGCCCGCGAGCGTGAGCCGCCGCACACATATCGGAACTCGCAGACGCCGCATTTTCCTTTATATTTGTCCGGATTGCGCAAGTCTTGGAAAATCGGCGAGTGTCGGTAAATGTCCGCCAGCGGCGTTCCCCGGACGTTCCCGGCTTTGACTGGCAGCAGCCCGCTTGGGTAGACATCGCCGATATGGGAGATAAAAACAAAGCCGTTGCCGTCGTTTACTCCTTTCGGCGCGCGGCCGAGCCCGTCGACTTGTCCGGTTAAGCCTTTGTTCAACACGTCTTCGTAACGGATGCCGCCTTTTGTCGTTTTTCCTTCGCGCATTTTCGCCTGCAGCACAACGCGGCGGTAATGCTGGCCGGCTGTCGTTTTAATGTCAAACGGAACGCGCTTGCTCGTTTCATACAACCAGCGGAACACCCGCTCATGCTCGATGGGGGAAATCATGTCCTCCTCCTTCCCCCTGCCTGTCGGCACAAGGAAAAAGACGCTCCAAAGGACGCATTTCAGCTTCTCAACCAATTCCGCCATTTCATCAAGCACATGAACGTTGTATCGCGAAATGACGGTGTTGATTTGCACGGGAATGTCGAGCTCATGCAAGTATTGAATCGCACGGATCGTCAAATCAAACGAGCCGCTCACGCCGCGGAAATGGTCGTGAATCTCGGCGTTTGGCCCGTCAAGGCTAAACGCCCAGCGCGACAGGCCGACCTCTTTTGCTTTGCGGATCGCCTCTTTCGTCACGTTCGGCGTCGCGCTCGGCGTCATTGACACGCGCAATCCTTTATCGATCGCATATTTCGCTAAATCGTACACATCCGGGCGCATGAGCGGATCGCCGCCCGTAAAGACGAGCATCGGCTGATCCATCTCGTAAATCTCATCGATCAGTTTTTTCCCTTCCTCAAACGTCAACTCGCGCGGATCGCGATGGTATTGCGCTTCGGCGCGGCAATGAAGGCACTTGAGTTGACAAGCTCTCGTCAATTCCCAAATCACAATAAACGGATTTTCATTAAAATCGCGCATTGCGGCCCCCTCCTTGGCCTCCATTGTACCGCAACATTCAGGCGCGTTATGTGATATCGATCACATCCACAGCAAAGCCACAACAGAGGGCGATCGTGCCATGAGCGAAGATGACAGCCGTTTAAACAGGCGGTATAACATTTAAGTAAAAACGAGTGGAGATGAGACGATGCCAGACGGGGTCTCGTACCACGCCAAAGACATTTCACGAAGTCGCGAAACGAACGGGGCTGACCGTCCTCGAAGTGGCGGACTTGGCGAAGGAAATCAACCTCCAGTCCAATAACGTAAAAGAGCCGAAGTCGTGCGGTTCTTTTTCGCCCTATTGCCGTTTCATAAAATTCAGGTCATCATCAAAAGGTGCACTTGACCTTTTATTGACAGTTATTGTACAGGCGAAATCATTTTTCACTTGCGTATCATGAACGTCTTTGTGCATCAAGTGCATTTTGTGGTGAAAAGCCGGGAAAAGAACCATTTCGCGGTCAAGGATGGCTCTTCTGAATTGAAAAAAGTGTATGCGGTGTCTGCTTCGGCCACAATCCCCCCTTCACCGGTACTCTTCCTCCGTATTGACATTGCGCCATACGTCTCCATCCGCGGCAAGCTGTTGGGCGTCAACATAGCGGACGCGGGCGCCGTCAATAAGCGAGATCATCCGCCGTTCGCCGGCGTCAAGCAGCTCGGCGATCACGGAACGAAGCCGACGATGGTATAGAGCGACCAATGGCTCTGGGCGGCCGCCATGGAGTGGAACGATGGCGTCAAACGTCGGATCGATATAGGAAGCAAGCCGCTCCGCCACTTCCCGCCGCATGTACGGCATGTCGCACGGCAGGACGAACACCCAGTCGGCTCGGCTCTGTTCCATGACGGTGTAAAGGCCGGCCAGCGGCCCAGAACCACGGTAACGCTCCACATCAAGCAACACCGGGATGTCCGTTTGCCGGCGGAATTCATCGACAAGCGACGGATGGCTGACGATGTACAGTTCATCAGTGATCGGATCGAGCGCCGCCACAGACCAAGTGAAAAACGGAGCGCCTTCGTGCAGCGCAAACGCCTTCGGCCGCCCGAACCGGCGCGACTGGCCGCCGGCGAGCACCGCTCCGGCAATGGTTCGTTTCATCTCTATCCCCTCTTTCTGAACTTCATCTGCCCCTACCGTACCATACCAACCGGCGAAAAAAAAAGATTTCCGCCTACAGACGGAAATCCCAATGGAGCGGATGATTTATTTTTTGCCGATGGCCACCCGCCATACGTCCGGCCCTTCCTCTAAGTACTCCCATGTAAACTGATCCGGACGCTCCATCATGAATTGGTATTGCAGCGGACGCGGGTCATGGTCATTCGTCAGCTCCATCACTTCCCCCGGCTTCAAACTGTCAAACAGCCGAAAAATTGCCGGATGGCGGTCGCGCGGCGGATAGTCCGGGGCGTGGATTTTGGCAGCAAATTGGTTCATAACATTGGCCTCCTTTGTAGTATAATGAATTATATACTTTATCATAACCGCTTGAACCTTGGGCGGTAGTGACGAGCGTCACAGCCCGAAGGTGAACATGTTCAATCCCCATGAAAGGAGAAATGGCGGTTGGAAGAGCTTGTTGGCTTTTGCGCGCAATGCGGCAAGCCGATCCATTGTCTGCATGGGTTCTTAAATGGCGTCGTCAGCCGAGAAACAGAGACGTTGTACTGCTTTCCGTGCCATGACAAGCAAAAGGAAAACGAACACACCACGCCGGACAAATGCCACAAGTGATTGAAAACGTTCACAAACGAAAGGGGGCTGACCCAAAAATCCACTAACAAGTGGACTTTTGGAGCCAGCTCTTTCTTTTTTAAATCGTACATTGATCATGAACGATTCCGATTAAATCCCTTGTTTCTCCTTATATTATAAAGAAAGGAAGTTCGATTTTCTTAAAAACAATGTCGCTGCCGGGATTAACATGACCGTACGGGCTAAAACGCACTCCTTTTCCTGGACGGATACAAAGCGACAATGACACAAAACGTTATTTTCAAATTTCTACGAATCATTTATAATATGAATGGGGAACGATGATCCTCATTTGTTCTGCGCTACAATCCCATCCCTTTCCTCAACCATTTACTCTACACGCTCGTTTCCCCAGTCCTCAAAAGAAAGGAGCGATTCATCATCACTCGCTTTTCCAGGGCTGCTATATATCTTATTAGAAGGGAGGATTTTCCTTGGAAGAGATATTGAAACAAATTTTGGACAAGCTCCAAATTATCGAACATGAAGTAAGCGACGTCAAAACAAACATGGCAACGAAACAGGAGCTCGAAGAAGTGAAGCAAAACTTCACAACAGAGCTTGAGGATATTAAAGCCAACATGGCAACGAAACAAGAACTTGAAGAAGTGAAGCATAGTTTCACAAAAGAGATCGAAGACATCAAAGCCAACATGGCTACCAAGCAAGAACTTGAAGACATCAAAGCCAACATGGCTACCAAGCAAGAACTTGAAGGCATCAAAGCCAACATGGCTACCAAGCAAGAACTTGAAGGCATCAAAGCCAACATGGCTACCAAACAAGAACTTGAAGGCATCAAAGCCAACATGGCTACCAAACAAGAACTTGAAGACATCAAAGCCAACATGGCTACCAAGCAAGAACTTGAAGACATCAAAGCCAACATGGCTACCAAACAAGAACTTGAAGACATCAAAGCCAACATGGCTACCAAGCAAGAACTTGAAGGCATCAAAGCCAACATGGCTACCAAACAAGAACTTGAAGACATCAAAGCCAACATGGCTACCAAACAGGAGCTTGAGGACGTAAAGAACAACCTAATGAAAGAATTAGATCATGTCAAAGCCAATATGGTCACGAAGCAAGAGTTTGTTTTCGTCCAACAAGCAGTGCTTGAAACAAATGAAATCGTTAAGAAAATAGAACAAAACATGGAAAAGCACGAACGGATTTTAGATCTTCTTTCTAGGCGTTCGATTGAACAAGAAGCGGCAATTTCCAGCATTCGTCTTATTAAGGCACCATAAGTAAGGAGAGAGCATCCCTCCCTACCTTTCTTAGGTGTGGCCGCCTTTTATAGTAATGAAGAAACGTCTCCATCGGAATGCGCTTGGCGATTTCGTAAACTACATGAGCCATATGATCCAATGGAATGATATCGCTTGGCAACGTGAGGTGATCCACGGTACACTCTTCAAAAATATGATGATGTGTCATAAAAGAATCGCTCCTTTTTCGGTGATAGTGGTTTATGGTGACTCTATTCTGCCAGAAAACGAACGATTCTCTTCTATATTTCGTGTAAAAACGGGCTAATCCCAAAACGCATTCGCGTTTTGGGTCAGCCCGTTTTTGTTATTCTTCCTCCGCCAAATTCGCCACCGGCAGCTCTTCCCCTTCGCCGTGAGTTGGTTTGCGCAAATGGAACATCGCTTTGATGGCAAAGACAAGCAAGGCGGCGACGCCGATCAAAAAGATCGTATCCGGAACAAAGCGGACAAGCAGCAAGTTTTGTACGACGTCTTGTTGCAAGAACGAAGGCGAACGGGACGCCCAATAGCCGTGTTCAAACGCTTCTTTGATTTGCAGCACCCCAACCGGGAGAAGCGTGATGAGAACCATGCCAGCCAGGCCGATGTTCAGCATCCAGCAAGAGAATTTCAGCCATTTGTCGTTCCATGCTTCCGGTTTGACGATGTTGCGCAGCGAATAAAGGAGCACGGCGATCGCAAACATGCCATACACGCCCATCATCGCCGCATGGCCGTGGGTCGGCGTTAAAAACTGCCCGTGTTCAAAGTAGCTGACCGCCGGCAAGTTGATGAGGAAACCGAACACGCCAGCGCCGACCAAATTCCAAATGGCGGTTGAAATCAAGAACCAGAATGTGGCCTTGTACGGGAAGTTGACCCCGCCGTCGCGCATCATTTTGTACTGCTCATACGCTTCCAAAATAAGGAGCGTGAGCGGAATCACTTCGAGCGCCGAGAACACCGCGCCAAGGGCGATCCAAATTTCCGGTGAACCGTTGTAGTAATAGTGGTGGCCGATGCCGATGACACCGCTGCCTAGTAAAATCGTAAATTGAAAATAGAGAGCCCGGACCGTCGATTTTTTCGTTACGAGCCGCAATTGAACGAGCAAGAACCCGATGACAACAACGGCGAACACTTCAAAAATGCCTTCCACCCACAAGTGGATGATCCACCAGCGCCAGAAGTCAGCCATCGTAAAGTTCGTATCCGGCTCGATAAAGAACGCGAAGATGTAAAAGAACGGAACGGCGATGGCCGAATAAAACAGCAAGTGGATGAGCCCGCCTTTGTCGCTTTCTTGCTTCAGCCCGCGTTTGACGCCGCGGAAGACGATGAACAGCCAAAGCAGCATGCCCACGACTAAAATGATTTGCCAAACGCGGCCTAGCTCAATGTATTCCCAACCTTGGTGGCCAAACAGGAACCATTCGTTTCCTAAATAGCCGTTGACGCCGAGCCATTGGCCGATCATGCTGCCGGCGACAAGGACGACAAGCGCCCAAAAAAGCAGATCGACGAGCAGCCCTTGCTTTTTCGGCTCTTGCCCGCCGACAAGCGGGGCGATAAAAATCCCCATGCCAAGCCAAGCGGTGGCAATCCAAAAAATCGCCAGCTGCAAATGATACCCTTTGGCGATGTTAAACGGCAATAGGTCATGGATCCATTTGATGCCAAAGAAGCTGTCCGGTTCCGTATAGTAGTGGGCGAGCAGCGCCCCGAACATCGTTTGGACGAAAAAGAGCGCCGATACAACGACGAAATATTTGCCCGCTTTCACTTGCGACGGAGTCAGCGGCTGCCGCCGCAAATCGATGACTGGAAACTTCCCTTCTGCATACGCTTCTTGCATGCTTAACTGATAGCGGTGGAACACATACAAAATGATCCCGATGAACAAAATCAAAATCGTGACGCTCGCGCCGCTCCACCATACCGCGGAAAATGACATCGTATTGCCGGCGTCCTCATAGTACGGCCAGTTGTTTGTATAGGTGATGTGGTCGCCAAGTCTTGGCGTGCTTGACAGCCAAGCGGTCCAGAAGAAAAAGTCGGCAATTTGCTTGATTTGGTCGCCGTCCGCGACCCAAGCACGGCCTGATTTTGGCATGTCGCTTTCTTTGATCAATCCTTTTTTCAATCCCCAACCGTCGCCATTGGTGAACACGTCGCGGTAATAGTCGCGCACTTTTTCCAACCCGTATACTTGCGCATCTGTCAGGACGAGAACATCCGTAACCGGGTTGTAGCGATTTTTTCGCATTTCCTTGATGACTTGTTCGCGGATGATCGTTTTCTCATCGGCGGTTAAATCGGCAAACGGTTTGTGATACCGCTCTTTTGCTTTGTAATCTTGCATGCCTTCCGTATAAATTTTCAACGCTTCCGCCGTATAGTCCGGCCCCATATACGACCCATGCCCAAGCACGGTTCCGTAATCCATCAGCCCGTATTTTTGGAAGACGGCCTGCCCGCCGATGATCGTTTCTTTCGTCATCAACACTTGGCCGTCTTCACTGCGCACTTCCTTCGGCCTCGGCGCCATTTCTTTAAAAATCCAATATCCGCCGACAAGCAGGACGGTAAAGCTGATCACAATAGTGAAAATGAGAATCGATTTGAGAAAACTGTTGGTCGTTTGCCGCCCCGGCCGCATGTTGGGGCGAACGGATCGATGAACTTCCATATGAGCCAACCTCCTTCTCGTTTGTTCGCCCCCATTGTAGCGCGCTGATCGTTCGGCGGTTTGTGAGCCGGGACAAATGTCCATTATGATTTATATCACAGCTTTATGGCGTGAGAATGTATACAATGAAGGCAGAAAAGGCCAAACGGCGCGGATGTTCAAAAAGAGAAAAGCATCGATGCTCTGTTGACAGCCGCCACACTTTTGTCACATTTCCAAAGGAGAGAACGCCATGGCGAACCATTGGATGAAAGACCGCTTAAAAGCTGTTCCGTTGTTTCGTGAACTGTCCGATTACGAGCTTGATTCGCTGGTTGCCATTTCCCACGTGCGCGTTTACAAGCCGCGGACGTTTGTCTTTATGCAAGGCGACCCGCTCGAGCGAGTCTATTTCATTCATTCCGGCACGGTAAAAATTTATAAAACGGACTTCAGCGGGAAAGAACAAATCGTTTCGATTTTGCAGACGGGAGAAATGTTTCCGCATGCCGGCTTTTTCTTAAAAGGCACCTATCCGGCCCACGCCGAAGTGGTCGAGGAAGCGACATTGATCGCGATCCCGATCCACGATTTCGAACAAGTGCTGATGGCGAGCCCTGAACTTTGCATAAAACTGTTTCGCGTCATGGGCGAAAAAATCGTTGATTTGCAAAACCGGCTCGAAGCGCAAGTGCTCCACAATACGTACGAACAAATCGTGTTGCTTTTGTTGCGGTTGACGCGCACGAACGCCGTCAAACAAGGGAAGTGGCACCGTCTCACCGCCCATGTGACAAACCGCGAGCTGGCCAACATGATCGGCACCGCCCGGGAAACGGTGAGCCGCACGTTGAGCCAACTGAAACGGAAAGGGCTGATTGACGTCGACGAACACGGCTTTTATTTGATTGACCGCGAAGGGCTCGAACAAGAAATCTTTTTCTAACTCCTTTTTCCCCATCGTCCGGCACCGGTCGGGATGCGCAATGGAGCTGATGGGGTTTCCTTTCAAACATTTCGGCAAGCCCATCTTTCTGGAACATGCTATTCCGCCCTTTCAAACGAAAACGAAACCTTTTTTCCAAAGTGGAATATGTCATGTTTCGGCCGAAAGATGTGAGCTATATCACAACATTCCACAGTGAAAATGATTATCATGATAGTCAAAAAGGAGGGAAAGCGCATGGGTGTGACGATTGAACTCGATGTGCGCGAAGATTTGCGGCAGAAACGTGAGCCGTTTGAAAAAATTATGAACGCCATCAAGCCGCTGCAGCCGGGCGATACGTTCATTTTACACGCCCCGTTCAAGCCGCTGCCGTTGTTTCCGATTATGAAAGCGAAAGGATTTACGTACGAGGCCGAACAAATCGAGAAAAAACATTGGAGAGTAACGTTTGTCAAACAGGGGGGATGACCGATGATCCTCGATAACCGCGGACTCGAGCCGCCGCAGCCAATGATGCGGACGCTCGCTGCCCTCGCTAAGCTGAATCCTGGGGAGACGCTGACGATCATTAACGATCGCCGCCCGATGTTTTTGTACGAGCAGCTTGACGAGCTTGGCTACCGGCACGAGACGGTCGCACGCGAAGACGGCAGTTTTGAAATCCGCATTACGAAAGGATGAGCAACGTGTTTCCTACTCGCACGGGGACGGAAACAGACGTCCGTCTTCCGTTCTCGTTTATCATGTTCGCCGTGTTGGCGTTCGCCGCGTCGCAACTTATGTTGCTTGGAGCGATTCCCTCACTTAGCAGCGGCGCGTTCCGGCTGCCGTTCGTGTGGGCGGCGGCCCACCTGGCGTTGCTTGGCTTTGCATTGATGACGGCCATGGGGGCGATGTACCAGCTCGTTCCGGTCGCCTTTTTGACGCCGATTTGGAGCGAGCGGCTCGGTTTTTGGCAGTTTGCGATCACCGCTCTCGGCATCGTCGCCTTTGCCGCCAGTTTAGCGTTTACGCCAAACCAAGCGTTTCTCCCTGGCTTGCTTCTGCTGTTCGGCATCGTGCTGTTTGTCTGGCAAATGGCGATGACATTAAAACAACAAAAAAACAAAACGATCATGACGCTGTTTGTCGCGACTTCCTTGTTGTTTTTGCTGCTGACGGGCGCCGCCGGAGGGCTGCTTGCCTTTCACTTTTTCGCCGCCACAGGCGCCAACAGTCATGAAGTGTTGTTCGGCTTGCATGTGCTGTTCGGGCTGTGCGGCTGGTTCACACTGCTCATCATAGGCTTTTCGTACAAAATGGCGCCGATGTTCTCGCTCGCCCACGGCTTTTCGCTGCGGCCGGCGCGTTACGTCTATGCGCTGTACATCAGCGGGATTGCGGTGGCGTTCGCCAGCTTATTCTTGCGAAGCCACGCATGGCTTGCAGCCGGTGCAGCCTTGCTCATGAGCGGATTCGTTGTTTTCGCCTGGCATATCCGCGCCATTTTGCAAAAGCGGATGAAAAAAACGCTTGACCGCCCGTTCCGCTTTTCGCTTTCGGCCATCGTCATCGGCCTTGTGCTGCACGTTGCCGCCTTTGTCGCCATCGTCGTCGGCAGCGGACGGCTGCTTGGCATCATTGTTTATCTATTCATTGTCGGCTGGATCCTGTTTAGCATCATCGGCTATTTGCTCAAAATCGTGCCGTTTTTATGGTGGACGCATCGCTACAGCGAAAAAGTCGGCCAACAAAACGTGCCGACGTTAAAACAAATGATGAATGAGCGAGCCGTCACCGTCCAATGCCGCCTATGGCTCATCGCCCTCGCGCTGGCGGCCGTTGCGCTTGCTGTCGCGAGCGTGCCGCTGTTCGCCATCACTCAAGTGCTGTTGGCTGGATTAAGCGTTGCCTTTGCCGGAACGATTTTAACGGTCTTCCGAAAATAAACGAATGAGGAGGAAAAGAACGATGGATGTCCGCGAACTTGCCATTCAACAGCTGAAAACGGTCCTTGATCCGGAGCTCGGCATTAACGTCGTCGATTTAGGGTTGATTTATGACTTAAAAATCGAAGATGGGCATATCAATGTCCTGATGACGCTCACGACCCCCGGCTGCCCGCTTCACGACTCGATCGCCGGCGGCGTCAAACGGGCGCTTGAGCACATTGACGGCATCCGTGACGTGCGCGTCCAAGTGACATGGAACCCGCCATGGACGCCCGAGCGGATGAGCGAAGAAGCGCTCCGGCAGCTTGGGCATTTTTCTTGAAACACTCCACTTTTTCCATCCCCTTTTCGCCGTTCGCCCGTGTTGGGCGGGCGGTTGTTTCATTGTTCTGCAACTGCTGAACACTCCCCGCCCTTTATTTTTGTATCATAATAGAAAAAACGAGAGCCATCGCTTGGCTATTTAAAGGAAAAACGAATCGAGGCCGCGAATCATATACCAAGAGGTGAGAGCGATGTTTGCCAAAATCGACGAGCTGAAACAACGGTTGGATGCGTTGCGCCCTTTGCCTCCAGGGTTGGTGAAAAACTTGCGGGAATCATTTCGGATCGAATGGACGTACCATTCGAACGCCATCGAAGGCAATACGTTAACCTTGCTGGAAACAAAGCTAGTCATAGAAGAAGGGATTACCATTGGCGGGAAACGGCTTAAGGAACATTTGGAAGCTATTAACCATGCGGAGGCGATTGACTTTATTGAAGAGTTAGTCGCAAACAAAGAACATTTGACTGAGCACGTGTTGAAACAGGTCCATTATTTAGTATTAAAGAGCATTGACAATGAAAATGCCGGGAAATATCGAACATACAATGTGCGCATTTCCGGCAGCTCGTACACCCCCCCTCACTTTTTGCATATACAAGATGAAATGAATCAATTGTTTTCTTGGTATGAAACGAATCAACATGCTCTTCATCCAATCGAACTGGCGGCTCGTTTCCATTTTCAGCTCGTATACATTCATCCATTTGCTGACGGAAACGGACGAACCGTCCGCTTAATGATGAATTTCATTTTAATGCAGCATGGCTATCCGCCCGCTATTGTGAAAGCAAACCCGGAACAGCGCCGGAAGTATTACGAAGCGTTGGAAAAAGCGAGCGTCAAAGGTGAGGTCACTCCGTTCATTCAACTGATCGCCGCATGTGTCGAAGAAAGCTTGCGCCATTACTTGTACGCTTTAGGGATGGAGGATTAACAACAGAGCGCAAACAAAACGACACGGAACAACGGGCATTTCCGTGTCGTTTGTTTTTCTCCTCCATGAGACCCGCCTCCGGTTGGCGTTTGATCGGCTATTCAAGCAACACGTTCCACAACCATGCCATCAAAGGAACGATGACAAAAAAGGCGAAGGCGATGTATCCGACATATCGAATCCACCGGGGAAATCCTCGCCAATCGAGGGCTTCCCGCTTCATCGCCCCTCCCGCGGCGATCCGATCCAACTCTTCGGCCGGCGAAAACACCCGGTCATCCATCCGTTGAATCTCTTCTGTCCGTTGCGTTTCATGCCTCTCTTCTTTTCGTGATCCCTTCATGACGCCCCTCTTCCCCACGATTTTCATGAACAGACCAAAACGATGGTTCCATCCAACAGCCGCTATCCCCAAACATTCAACCTAATCAGCTGTGATGTTTTCCTCTTCATTATACCGTCTCTCATCGTCAGAAAGCACCCATATTTTCCACGCATTTCATGAGAGAGGACAAATGCACTTCTTCTAAGTTGGACGATGTATCTCGCTGCCCGCAGCCCCGTCTCATTCCTTCACCCGCAATAGGCGCATGCTGTTGAGTGTCACTAGCAGCGTCGCGCCCATATCGGCGAACACCGCGAGCCAAAGGGTGAGCCAGCCCGGGACGGCGGCCACGAGTGCCAGCACTTTAAGCCCTAAGGCGACGGCGATGTTTTGCCGGATGACGGCAAGCGTTCGGCGCCCAAGGTGGACGGTGTACGGCAGCTGGCGCAAATCGTCGGCCATGAGCACAACATCGGCTGTTTCCAAGGCGGCATCCGTCCCCGCCCCGCCCATCGCCACACCAATATCGGCCGCGGCCAAGGCAGGGGCGTCATTCACCCCGTCGCCGACCATGGCGGTCATGCCGCAACGTTCTTTCAGCTCGCGGATCGCCGCCAGCTTCTGTTCCGGAAGGAGCTCGGCGCGAATATCGGATACGCCCGCTTGACGGCCGATGGCCTGTGCGGTTTGCTCGTGGTCGCCCGTCACCATCACCACTTCCGCCACCCCAAGGCGCCGCAGCGCGGCAACCGTTTCCGGGGCGGACGGCCGCAGTTGATCGGCCGCGGCGACAAGCCCCAACAGCCGATCGGCCGTGCCGACGGCCATCACGGTTTTTCCTTCGTCCCGAAAGGCAGAGATTTGCTTTTCCGCTTCATCGGGCAACTTCCCGATCCAACTGGTAAACAAAGCGGGGCTGCCGATATAGTACGTGTTCCCCGCAATCACCGCCTTCACTCCTTGGCCGGTGAGCGATTGAAACTCCTCGACGGCCACATCAAGAAACGGTGCTCCCTCTTCTTCCGCCTTGCGGACGATGGCAGAAGCCAAAGGGTGCTGCGACCGTTTTTCGATGGCGGCGGCGATGGCCAACAGCTGCTCACGTGTTCCTTCATACACGACGACATCGGTCACGGCTGGTTTCCCTTTCGTCAACGTCCCGGTTTTATCAAAGGCAACGGCACGCAGCCGGCCGATTTGTTCGAGATGCACGCCGCCTTTGATGAGCACGCCGCGCCGAGCCGCGTTTCCGATGGCCGTCACAATCGCCACCGGGGTGGAGATGACGAGCGCGCACGGGCAGCCGATGACAAGAACAGCAAGACCGCGGTAAATCCAATCAAGCCACTCCCCGCCCATCACGAGCGGCGGAACGATGGCGATCAGAAGCGCGGTCACGATAATAAACGGCGTATAATAGCGAGCAAACCGGTCGACGAACGCTTGCGACGGCGCCCGCTCCGCTTGCGCCTCTTCTACAAGATCAATCATTTTCGCCAATGTCGTTTCATCCGCCCGCTTTGTCACTTCAACTTCGAGGAATCCTTCTCCATTCAGCGTCCCGGCAAACACTGCATCCCCCACTGCTTTTTCCACCGGCAGACTTTCGCCGGTGATCGCCGCTTCATTCACTGTGGAGGCGCCGCTTATGACAATGCCGTCCAAAGCGATTTTTCCACCCGGCTTGACGATCATGACATCCCCGACGCGAACGTCTTCGACCGGAACGGTCACCTCCTCCGCACCGCGCCGAATCGTCGCTGCAGCGGGCGCCATCTCCATCAACGAGGCGATCGACCGCCGTGCTCGATCCATCGAGTAGCTCTCGAGCGCTTCGCTGATGGCAAATAAAATGACAACGACTGCTCCCTCTTGCCATTCGCCGATCGCCGCCGCACCGAGAATAGCGATCGTCATTAATGTTTTCATATCAAACTGCCAGCGGGCCAGATTCCGGAGCCCCGTCCAGAACAGGGAGTAGCCGCCGATCACGATCGCCGCCAAATACATCGCAATCGCCAGCATCCCCTTGTCCGCCGCATCGGCCGCAATGCCAATCAGAAGCAATACAGCAGAGACAAGGACGTTCCTGTTCTCTTTCTTCTTCCAAAACGGCTCCCGCCGGATGGTGCGCTCGCGTTCTTCACGAATTTTCAGGCGTTCAAACGCTCCCGCTTGTTCAAGCTCATCAATCGTCGCCTCGCCCCAAACGGTGAGCTTGGCGGCGCCGAAATTCACTTTCGCCTCTTTCACGCCGGGCAAGGATTTCACGTTTTGCTCAAACTTAGCTGCGCAGTTTGTGCACGTCAGTCCTTGCACGCGGTATGTTTTGGCCTCGAGCCGATCTAATGTTTGTTCATTCCCCACGGCCGTCCCCCTCTTTCCGATGGGCGAGCGCGACAAGCAGCAGCTCGCGAATATGGTCGTCATCCAGTGAATAAAAGGCGAGTTTTCCCTCTTTCCGATATTTCACGATGCCTTGTTTGTACAAGATGCGCAAATGATGCGATGTCGTCGCCACCGTCGCACCAATGACGTTCGCTAGGTCACAGACGCACAACTCCTCTTCACCGCAAAGCGCATACACGATCTTCGCCCGATTTTCGTCGGCAAGCGCCTTGAAAAACGGCACGATCGCGGCAATGTTTTCATCACGAAGCCGCCTCTGAACCCGCTCGACCTTCTCTTCGTCATAACAGTAAACGTCGCACACATCATGACGGTGCATTCCTTCTCGCTCCTTGTCAATATTCAAATATTCGTTTGAATATAGAATAGCATATCTCCCCCTTATATTCAAATATTCATTTGAACAAAAAATGTGCTCAAACGAAAAATCCGCCTTTTTTGTTTTTAAAAGGCGGATTCCCTCTTGTGAAGCACGCTTTAGCTGACCACAAACATGTTCGTTTCCTCATTGCCGATTTTGCTTACACATGCTCGCGAAACCAGCGCACCGTCTCCAAAAACGCTTCACGCGTCACTTTATGGCCGGCGTGCGGGTCGGCGATGAATTGCAGCCGGTCTTCGTTTCCTTCATAAAGTGGTTTAATTTGCTTGTAAAACTCATATGTATAAGCATACGGGACGACTTGGTCGGCTTTCCCGTGCCAGATGAACAGCGGCCGGCCGTCGAGTTTTTCCGGCTGCTTGGATAAATCGTAGCGGGCGAGCTTTTCTTTTTCGAGCGCAAGCAGCGTCGGCGGCAGCGGAATGTCGATTTGGCGCCGCTTTCCTTCTTCAATCATCTCATCAAAAAAGGCGCTGTAGTTCGGGCAGCCCATGAGCGCCACCGCCGCCCTCACCCACGGATAGACGGCGAGCGCGCCGAACGTGACGATTCCGCCCATCGATGTCCCAGCGAGCCCAATCCGTTCTCGGTCAGCCAGCCCGCGGCTTACAAGGTCGTTTTTCATCTCCTCGATTTCGGTGATCGTGCGCACAACAATGTCCCAAAACGACAGCTGCAATTTCCGTTCGCTCAAGCCTTCGTCCCGTTCACCGTGAAACAGCGCGTCGGGAAGCACAGCGCGGTAGCCCGCCTCGGCGAGCAAGTAGCCGAAATGCAAATTATGTTCTTTGGCGCTCGTAAAGCCGTGGATAAAGAAAATCAGCGGCAGCCGTTCGTCCCGCTTTTCCGGCTTGACAACGTGAAGAACCGGCACGCCGGCCAACTGTTCCTGTTCAATGATCACCATGGTTGCACAAACCCCTTTTCTTTTTCCATCGCTGTATAGTTTACCATATGGACAGCGATTTTGGAAAAGAGTTACACTATGTAGTGTAAAGAATAACGAGGGCAAAGGAGTCGGACATGAAGCCGTATTTAATCGCGTTGGATTTGGATGGAACGTTGCTCAAAGAGGATAAAACGATTTCTCCATTTACCAAAGACGTCATCCGCCGCGCCATCGACGCCGGCCATTTTGTTGTCATCGCCACCGGCCGCCCGTACCGGGCAAGCTCCATGTACTACGAAGAACTTGGCCTTGCAACGCCGATCGTCAATTTCAACGGCGCGTTTGTCCACCATCCGCGCCAGCCGTCGTGGGGCATGCACCATTACCCGCTGCCGCTTGCGATCGTCAAAGACATTGTTGAAATCAGCGAATCCTATGGAATCAAGAATATGATGGCCGAAGTGTTAGACGATGTCTATTTCCACCAACATGACGAGGTGTTGCTTGACATCGTCCGCCTTGGCAACCCGACCGTGGAAATCGGTGATTTGCGCCGCTCGCTCGGCAAAGATCCGACGAGCGTGCTCGTGTACACGGACGATGATCATATCGAGCGGATTCAATCACACTTAGCGAATGTGTACGCCAACGTCATTCACCAACGGCGCTGGAGCGAACCGTGGCATGTCATTGAAATCATCCGCCATGGCGTCCATAAGGCTGCAGGCTTAAAACAAGTCGCCGACTATTTTGGCATCCCAAGGGAGCGCGTCATTGCTTTTGGCGATGAAGACAACGACCTCGAGATGATCGACTGGGCCGGTCTCGGTGTTGCGATGGGCAACGCCATCGAACCGTTGAAAACCATTGCCGACGATGTGGCAAAAACCAATGAAGAAGACGGCGTCGGTGTATATTTGCAGGATTTGCTTCGTTTGTAGTTTCCATCGCGGCGGCTTCCGAGCCGCCTTTTTTGGCGCCGTCGATTAAGATGGATGAAAAAGCGCGTTTCTCCAAAATGTTCATGAACAGAAAAAAGAACTGTTTCGATGCTGCTCCGTTGGCGAACGCTTTGCTGGAGCGTTTTCCGCGTTCCATCACCAGCCTTATCTGCTTCCTACAATCTAAACGCTGGCTGATGCTTCTCTTTTCGCCTTGCTCCAACCGCCTTGCCGCTTTGTAGAGCGACTTGTGTTGTAACGAATTTCCTTACTACTGTTCCCCCCGTGCGGTTACACTATACGTGACGCAACGCGCGTCTTCATATTTTAAAGGGGGAATCCGTCATGGGCAAACGAAACAAATCGAAGCGTTTCGTCCAACAAAGCGTCGATGCGGTTGAACGGCATGACAAGCGAATCCCTTATCATTTAACGTACGCCGAGGCGGAAGCGCGCAAAGCGGAAAAAGCGATGGAAACGTCGCTTGGAGGAGCGTAGCGATGGGCAACCGCCTGTTCCAAGAGGCGCGCAAAGCGGTCGCGCAGGCGAAACAAGCGGCCAATGGCGAAATCGACATGAACGTCGACCGCGCCATTGCCATCGCCAAAAACGCCTTGTCATCTGCCTATGCGCATTCCAACACGGCGGAAAAAGCGCAGTTGCGTCAATTTCAAGCCGAGCTGGACGAGCTCACCCACTAAACGGCTGCGGGCTTCCCGCAGCTGTTTCTTTCGCCCGTTGCCGATTTTCCATTGTATTCCGTCCGGAAAACCGCTACACTAAGAGAAGATAATGAATCGCTGTTCACCGGCCAAAATCGCCCATTCATCCGATGCGGCTATACAAAAAAGGGGGACGAACCATGTCCATTCAAATCATCACCGACAGCGGAGCGGATTTGCCGCAGTCGTACATTCGCGAGCATCAAATCGCCTTTTTGCCGCTTGTCGTTCATTGGAACGGCCAAGATTACGAAGACGGCATCACAATCGAGCCGAAGCAAGTATATGACGCCATGCGCCAAGGGCATACGGTGAAAACGGCACAGCCAAGCCCGCTGGCGATGAAGGAACTGTTTTTGCCATACGCCAAAGAAAACCGGCCATGCCTTTACATCGCCTTTTCATCGAAATTATCCGGTACATACCAAACGGCGATGGCCGTGCGCAGCGAACTGCTTGGTGAATATCCGGAATTTCGCCTGACGATCATCGACTCGAAATGCGCCTCTCTTGGCCAAGGGCTCGCCGTCATGAAGGCAGTCGAGCTGGCGAAACAAAACACACCGTACAACTTGCTTTGTGAAACGATCGAGGCGTATTGCCGCCATATGGAACACATTTTCACCGTTGACAACTTGGATTACTTGGCGCGCGGCGGCCGCATCAGCAAAACCGCCGCGGCCTTTGGGGGCTTGCTCAACATCAAGCCGCTTCTCCACGTCGAGGACGGAGCGCTTGTCCCGCTTGAAAAATGGCGCGGGCGGAAAAAAGTGTTGAAACGCATGGTCGAGTTGATGGGTGAACGCGGCGACGATCTGCAAAAGCAAACGATCGGCATCAGCCATGCCGATGACGAAGAAACCGCCTTGGAGCTGAAACAAATGATCGAAGAAACGCACGGCTGCACGCGCTTTTTCCTCTCCGACATCGGCAGCGCCATCGGCGCACACGCCGGACCGGGGACGATTGCCCTCTTTTTTCTGAACAAATATATTGAGATCTGACGCCTTTCCCGCCGGACGAAACACGGGCGCCTGCACAACACAGGCGCCTGTCCTCATCACCGAAGTTGATCAAGAAGGTTGTAGTAGTAGTACGTTTTGGACCGCATCCGGCCATCTGAGAAAATGAGTTGCTGTTCCTCAAACCGATTCAAATAGCGCCGAACCGTTGCTTCCGGCAAACCGGTCAACTCCGCCATCATGTTCGCGGTAAAAATCGGGTGCTGGAACATGACATTGACAACGGTTCGAATATTATGGCTGTTCACAAGCGCACTTGCCTTTTCCAAATCTTCTTCATACAAATCGTTTACTTTTTGAATCAATCGAACATTTTGTTTCGCTTGTAAATGGACGCATTGCAAGAAAAACTGAATCCATTGCGTCCAGTCGCCTTTGTAGCGGGTATCATTCAAATAGCGGTAATACTTGTGCTTATCCCGTTCAAGCACATCGCTGACAAAAAAGTTCGGGTAATCGATGACACCCTTACTATACAAATAGAGCGGAATCAAAATTCTTCCAATCCGACCGTTTCCGTCAAGAAACGGATGAATCGTTTCGAACTGCGCATGAATTATGGCTACTCTCACTAATTCATCATAATCATCGTTCGGTTCATGAATGTATTTCTCTAAATTTGACATATACTCATTGACAAGATGCGGCTCCGAAGGAATGTAAGTGGCGGTTTCAATCGTGCATCCTTCCGGACCGAGGAAATTTTGCACCCTTCGGAATTCCCCTGGCGACCGATGGGATCCGCGTACATCGTTTGACAACAAAATTCGATGCAACTGCTTAAACAACCGAGTCGAAATGGGGATCTCTTTCAGCGCATCCATCCCTGCCACTAATGCTTCATAATAGTTTAATGCTTCTCGCACATCGCTGTTCGCTTTTCTGCTTTGTGCTTCAGTCTCCATCACTTCATCCAATGTCACTTGTGTCCCTTCAATTTTCGTCGACTGCACCGCCTCCTTCAGCATGATCGGTCTGAGCAGAAATCGCGGATGCAGCTTTGAATGCCGCAGCATCGTTTGATACTCAACCATCGCCTTATTCGCTTCGATCAATTCGCGAAGAAAACGCATTTGATTCACGACATCTTCGCTAAGAGGAAGCTTGAAGGGGACAAACGGTTTTCGTTTCATTTTTCATTCCCCTTTACGAACATTTTAGATAAAAAATGATCGTTAAACACCTATATTTACCCTATTACAAACATTTATCTCTATTTTTGTACTTAATTATACTCTGAAGCGAACCATTTGTTAAGAAAAATTCTCCATTTATCTTTCCACAAACTACCTTCCCCTATTTCCATATAGTTCATTTCCATTTGCCGCATACTAATGATGGACGATCGAAACAAGGGAGGGCTACCGATGCCAAACACGAGCGACAATGACAAAAAAGCGCGCGACAACCAAGCGAAGCGCCATGAGAAAAACATGATGCGCGAAAAAAACCGCGAAGCCGGGAAGTTCGCGTATTCGAAGAAGACGGATCATTTATAAATCACAACAAAAGCTGCCTATCTTTAAATGTAGGCAGCTTCAGCTATTTTGCCTATTTCACACGGTCTATCAGGATCGTTGTCAATTCCGGAAAAATGGCCAGCACAACGATAAACAGCATCATAATGAGAGCGTAAGGCACTACGCCTTTTACGATCTCGGCAATCGTATTCGTTTTGTCCAGTCCTTTCAAAACAAACAAGTTCAGCCCTACCGGCGGTGTAATAAGGGCTAATTCCATATTGACGACCATAACGACCGCAAACCAAATGGGGTCAAACCCTAAAGCTGTGATGATAGGATACAAAATAGGCAGTGTAATCACAAGGATTGATATAGTTTCAAGAAAACAGCCTAAAATAAGCAGCACAATATTCACTAAAACGAAAATGGCCCAAGGAGATACTTGTTGTGAAGTGGCAAATTGCGTAATGGTCTGCGGAATTTGCAATATAGTCATGATGTACCCAAGAAGCATAGCTCCGACAATAATCATTAAAATCATTGCATTCGTTTTGACAGTTGATAAGACAATTGTTTTAATATTAGAAGTCGTGAAGTTTTTATATACGAAAATGGAAATCAAAATACTGGCCATAGCCCCAATGGCAGCAGCTTCCGTAGGGGTAAAGATTCCTGTATAGATTCCTCCTATGACAATGATGGGCAGTATAAGTCCCCATATGGCCTTTTTCGACGCTTCGAATCTCTCTACCCATGTCGCTGGCTTTTCCTTTATGTGGCACGTCTTCCATGAAGCATAGATCATGAATATTATCGTTAATAATATTCCTGGGATAATTCCGGCAACAAACAGTTTCCCAATCGATTCTCCTGTCACGGAACCGTATATAATCATCGGCACGCTTGGAGGAATGAGAATGCCTAATGTTCCCCCGGCAGCCAACAGGCCAAGAACTGTTCTTTTATCATATCCCCGCTTCGTCATTTCCGGAAGCGCGACCGCCCCAACAGTCACAGCAGTGGCAACACTCGAACCGGAAATCGCCGCAAAAATAGCACAGCAGAACAATGTGGCAATTGCTAGTCCTCCAGGAAGATGCCGAAACCATTTACTTGCCATTTCATATAAATCGCGCCCAACGCCGCTCACTACTAAAACTTGGCTCATCAAAACGTACATCGGCAAGGCGGTCAATGTAAAATCATCCAATGATTTGTAAGAAATGATCGGAATTTGTGAAAAAGAAAACGTCCCGCCATTGAACAGATACATGCCGCCAACTGCCAATAAGCCGAGCGCAAACGCGACAGGCAGTCCGATCAATAGCAGTACAGCCATTCCACCAAGGAAAAACGCCGCATTCATAAATGCCCATCCCCCTTTTGCGCTTCTCCGTCTACGATTTGCAATATAAAAGCAATACAAAGAAGTAAACCGCCAATCGGGAGAAACATTTCTGGAAGATACATAGGAATCCTCAATAATGATGATGAAGTTGTCCCTAGTTGATATGTGTTGACAACATGTTCGACACTGTAAATCGTAAAAATAAGACTGAAAATGAATCCACATACATTCGAGGCATACGCCAATATTTTTTGCACCTTGCTCGGCACAAGATTGATTAGTAAATCAACTGTAATATGGGAATATGTTCTCAACGTATAGGCAGAACCGAGAAAACAGCTCCCAATAATGGCGTATATGCATAATTCCGTAGCCCAAGTAGTCGGACGGTTAAACACCGACCTAGCGATAACGTCAAACGTTGTCATGCCTGTGGTTAATATGATCAATATTCCCGCTATCGCCCCGCCTGCTTGGATCAAACGATCTAAGAAATGATATAACCTCCTCATCCTTGACCTCCTTAACCAATAAGGGAGGGAGCCTTCCCTCCCCGTCTTCCCTACTCACTGGATGTTTTCCACTATATCGAGCAACTCTTTGCCTAAATCCCCAGCTCGCTCGATATACACTTCCCTTGCTGGTTGGGCGGCCTTTTTCCATTTTGGAAGATCCGATTCGGGAACAACGTACACTTCCATCCCTTTTTCTGCTAATTCTTTGGCCGTTCGTTCATCTTCCTCTTTCGCTTTCGCCCTAATCCATTGCTCCGTTTGCTGTGCAGTCTCCGTTAAGAGATGTTTCGTTTTTTCAGGAAGCCGATCCCAAAAGTTTTTATTGACCGCAAGGATGAACTCCAAGTAGGAATAATTGTTTATCGTTAAATACTTAGCGACCTCATCGTAATGCCGTTGAAGCATCGCTGTCGTCCCTGATGTCGCTCCATCAATTGTTTTTCTTTGCAGCGCTGTATAGACTTCCCCTGCTCCCAAAAATACCGGCGATGCCCCATAAGCTTTGATCATTTCCGATGGAATGTCGCCAATGCTGCGTATTTTCAATCCTTTAAAGTCTTCAGGTGACTTAAGCGGTCTGACGTTGTTGGCAAATTGTGCATAGCCATAATCGGCATACATGAGAACTTTTACCCCTTTTTCCTCCATCGCCTTGTTCAACTTTTCTCTCAACTCTCCAGACAGCGCTTTGCCAGCTGTTTCATGGTTAGGAAAAGCGTACGGGACATCAAAAATCCCCATTGCTGGAACTGTAGAAGCCCACAGTGTTGAGGAGTTGACCCCCATCTCCACCCCGCCGGTTAGTATGGCTTGGTTCATCTCTTTATCACTCAACAATTGCCCAGCAGGATATACTTGAATCTTCACCTTGCCTCCTGATTTTTCTGTCACCGTTTTGGCGAAATTTTCGACGCCAATGGAAATATGATGATCTTGCGGAAGATTGTAAGCCAGCCTGATGGTGACAGGTTCATATCCATTTTCCTCACCTTTATTCGGTTGTGGTTCCGCTGTGGAAGAACTTTTGCCGCATGCGCTTAACAGAATGGAAGCAGTCAATAAAGCTCCCACAAACAACGCTCGTTTTCTCACTTGCACTTCCCCCTTTTTTCTACTTGTCTTATTCTCCCTAATGGTTGATTGGATGTAAGACTAGCAGCGAAGTCAGCCGCCGCCAGCAATTTTTCAAAATCAATGTCTGTTCTAACCCCCATTCGTTCAAGCATATAAACCAAATCTTCGGTTGCTAAATTGCCCGCCGCTCCTGGGGCGAAAGGACATCCCCCTATGCCGCTGACAGACGTTTCAAATATGTTCACACCCGCTTCCAATGCCGCATAAGCATTGGCCAATCCCAGCCCCCTTGTATCATGGAGATGAATCGCAATAGGAATGGATGGCACCACCTGCATCACTTCAGCGAGCAGTTGTTTAACTTGTTTAGGAGTTGCGATTCCAATCGTATCGGCGATCCCAATCCGATCAACCCCGACTTCCGCCGCGCGTTCCACCAAGGATATAACTTTTGCTGGAGCTACTTCTCCCTCATAAGGACAACCAAAACTTACCGCTATGGAAAAACAGATTTTTATATTCAATGCCTTGCTTTCTTGAACAATCGTTTTGAACTGCCCGAAATTTTCGTCGATGCTCATCCCAATGTTTTTGCAATTGAATGTTTCGGTGGCGGCTGTTACCCAGTTCACCTCAGACACGTTTGTTTGTTTCGCCCGCTCGAATCCTTTTTGATTTGGAATCAATGCCACAAACTCAATTTCACCAAACGTTTCACATTGCTTTATGACTTGCTCAGCATCGGCCATTTGCGGAACTTTTCGGGGATGAACAAAAGAGGTGGCTTCAATTTTCTTCACATTGGAGTCAACAAGCATTTCAATCAGCCTTTTCTTTTTCTCAGTGGGAACGATAGCCGGTTCGTTTTGCAATCCGTCCCTAGGACTTACATCAATAATCTGGACGTCCGCCAAATTTAAATCACCCCTTCCTTTTTCAATTGTGTGAGTTGGTCATGAGAATAACCGAGCATCCTTACATACACTTCTTCATTGTGCTCTCCCAGCTTCGGTCCGACCCACTTCATTTGCCCTGGAGTGTCAGACAATTTTGGAACAATGCCGGGGAACAGGCACTCCGTCCCGTCCTCTAGTTTTACCGGCAATAACATGCCTCTCTCTTTATACTGAATATCATTCACAATATCTCGAATACTATAAATAGGTCCTGCCGGAACGGATGCTTCATCGAGGGCGTTTAGCACTTCTTCCAACGTGTGCTGTTTCGTCCATGCTTCTATTGCTTGATCAATCAACTCAGCATGTTCTGCTCTTCCTTGGTTGTTAGCGTATTGAGGATGATCAGCAAGGTCACGACGCCCAATTGTTTTCATGAGACGCTGGAATATATTATCGCTGTTTCCCCCGATAACAACATGCTTTCCGTCTTTGCATTCATACGTATTCGATGGCGCCACACCCGGGAGAGTGCTGCCCGTCCTCTCCCTTACAACACCGCTTAACACATACTCTGGCAATGCGCCTTCCAATAGACTGAACACTGATTCGTAAAGGGCGACATCAATCAGCTGACCTTTTCTTTCTTTATCTTCTTGTCTGACACGCAACGCCATTAACGTTCCGATCACGGCATACAACCCTGCAACGAGGTCTCCAATCGCGATTCCCACCCTTACCGGGGGACGGTCTGGATAACCCGTCAAATATCGCAATCCTCCTATCGCCTCAGCCACACTTCCAAATCCGGCCTTATCCCGGTAAGGTCCAGTTTGGCCATACCCGGATATCCTTGTCATAATGATAGACGGGTTTATTTTCTTTAACTCTTCATAACCCAACCCCCATTTTTCGAGCGTTCCCGGTTTAAAGTTTTCCAGCACGACATCAACTTTCGGGATGAGCTCTCTAATGATCTGTTGGCCTTCCGTTTTCCTTAAATTCACTGTAATCGATTTTTTATTTCTGGCTTGTACATACCACCAAATCGAAGAGTGGCCGTACATAATCCGCCAGCTTCTCAGCGGATCTCCCGATACCGGTTCTTCAACTTTAATCACTTCTGCGCCAAATTCAGCCATGATTTTCCCCGCAAACGGCGCCGCTACAAAATTCCCCATTTCCAATACTGTTATGCCTTCTAGAGGCAATGTCTTGGACACCCTTTTTTCACTTCCTCCCTTGGTAAATGCTTATATAATACTTGTAATCGCTTTCAATATGTTTTTCCATGCATTCCCTTGCTTTGTCTGCATCTCCTCTTTCAATGGCTTCGAATATTTGAATATGTTCTTGAATAGCTGATTTCATCCGCAACATATTTTGTTTTAAGATAGCAACTCTGTACAAACTGTTTATGCCGCGGATTTGTTCGATCATCCTAATTAAAAACGGATTTCGACTAGCTTCTACGATCCCCTCATGGAATTTTGTATTCATCTCGAGAATTTCTTTTAGCCCCAACGGTTGTGCATCTATGCCAATGAGCTGTCTCCTAAGATCTTCAATTTGGTTTTTCGTTATTCTCTGTGCAGCATAGTAGGCGGCAAGTGGTTCAAGCACCACCCTGCATTCATAAAGATACTGGAAGTTTTCAATATCAGGGCTGAATACCGCCACCCCTCCCCCCTTATTCACGGTGACAAGCCCCTCTTTTTCGAGCATGCGGATCGCTTCGCGAATAGGACTTCGGCTTACTTGAATTTGTTTCGCTATTTTTTCCTCTACGAGTCTTTCCCCTGGGGCAAATCCTCCTGTAATAATTTCCTCACGTAAATATTCATACACTTGCTTTTTCAACGTTTCTTTTTTCACTATTTGCTGTTTCAACGTTAACCACCTTCATTTTCGTCGACTGTATACAGGACATGCTCAATGTTGAGCCGATTGGCTCTGTTGTCATCATATTTATGAAACAAGGGAAAAAATTATGACATTGATTTTTATAACGAAAAAGACCATAACTCAGATATACTGCTTCATCCGACACATAAGTAAAACCGCCCATTGCTTCGAACTTCTGCTTAAAGGGGAGTCTGCCTTCTCCCTTGCTTATAGTTGCCTTCCCACCCATCATTTTCTATAATGAAAGTACATCACACGCCCGGGAGGTCGCCTATGTCGAAAGAAAGTTCGTTCGATATCGTATCGAAAGTCGATTTGGCGGAAGTGGCCAACGCCATCAACATCGCCATGAAAGAAATCAAGACGCGCTATGACTTCAAAGGAAGCAAAAGCGACATTTCGCTCGAGAAAGACGAGCTCGTTCTCATCTCTGACGACGAGTTTAAGCTTGAGCAGCTAAAAGACGTGCTCATCGGCAAGCTGATTAAGCGCGGGGTGGCGACGAAAAACATCCAATACGGCAAAATCGAACCGGCCGCAGGCGGCACGGTGCGCCAGCGCGCCAAGCTCGTCCAAGGGATCGACAAAGAAAATGCGAAAAAAATCAACACGATCATCAAAAACACCGGCTTGAAAGTGAAAAGCCAAGTGCAGGACGACCAAATCCGCGTCAGCGGCAAAAGCAAAGACGACTTGCAAAAAGTGATCGCCGCCATTCGCGAAGCCGATTTGCCGATTGACGTGCAGTTTGTGAACTACCGCTGAAACAGGCAGAAGCGCGCTGCCTGTTTTTTTCATCAATAGAAGGGTCATGTATAGGGAGGAAGCAAGTGTGTCTGATTGGGGGATGGTTGTTTCGTTTCTTCTCGGCTTTTCCCTTCAATGGGCGTCCAAAAAATTAGAAAGATGGAACGCAGCCTTATACGCCCGCCTATTCGCTGCATTGATTGGAGCGATTTGGGCATGGTATGGTTTTGTTCAAGGCGGATTGCTGCAGTCTGTTGCGATGTTCGGCGCGTTTTGGCTCAGTTACGGAGTCATCCCGCTGCCAAAACGAAACCGCATGCCAACATATGACATCATGGCCGAACTGCAATCGAAAAGGGCAAAAGAAATTCTTGTTCCGCGCGAAAAAAAGCGAGCGTTGCTTGACATCGGCTTCTCCGCCTTATTCATCGGCATCGCCATTCCTTATTTTTGGATTGGCTCTCCATCTCCCGTTGTGGAGCTGTTTCTCTTATACGGCTTTTTATCGATGGCGGCGGGACTTTTCAAACGGATGGCGCTTTTTCGTTCGCTCCGCCTGTTTTATGACCAACACGACCATGCGCTCTATCTCATCTCTTCCGTTGAGGTGAAGCGATATCCATTGGATCAGTGCGTTGACATCCAAATGCATACAGCCCCGGATATTTTGCAGCTATTCCATCTGTTTCACTTGTTCTCCCCTCATGCCGACTATACCGTCAACATAGGAAAAACGTAGAAACTGTCGTTTCCAGGGGAGCGAGTGTATCTCAATCCTGGATCGCTGGCATCAATGAACATTCTTCCAAAACCGTTGTCTTCACAGAAAGTGATTCGCATCCAGCCGTTTTATCATCCAAGCAATTGGAAGCGGCTGCTTGGAAAAGTGTATTTCTCCGCGGGCCGATGTATTGGCGCATTCATTCGCTCCGCACAACCGAAATCGGATGGAGCACTAAAAAACTTCGATTATGGTGGCGCGACTGTTGGCGCGAATCACTTCCTGATTTTGTGAAAGAGTGGCTGCATATATATATAGATGCAACAAAGAAGTTTAACATATCCTTGACAGAAAAGTGGTTTGCCCATTTTCGACTGTCGAAGGCAAGCGTGTGGCTTGCCTCCGTCACGCCTTAGCGTGACGGAAGACCGAACAACAACCTGGAAACAGCGTTGTTCGGTCACCCGACAGCCGGGTGCAATGACCGGCAAAAGCGATAAATGTTAAACAGACAACCATCATCAGACGCCAACCATTCTTCCGACCAGAACATCGGCAACAGTGATCACCAGCGCCGCTCCGACAATCGGCCTCACAAGGCGCATCGCCTCCCCTTCCCCGCCGGGGCGGCCGATGCAGAAGCAACCAGAGCAAAGCGGCTGAAGCGATCCTTAATCTATTATCGGTATTTCCGAATGACGGGCATCCAATAGGTGCTTCTTCACTGTACCGCCAAGATGGCGTTGTATTAAACAGGCCAGTTCCTCTAACGCTTGATGAAGCGCTTCATGCCTTGTGTCATCTATTGATTCCATGCAAAGAAAGGCGCGCTTCGTCTGTTCGGTGAGCATCGTCCGTTGGGCTTCCCGCCAATTCCAGCAGCGGCATATGACTCCCATGTCATCTTTATACACGATTTCCCCTTCATACGGTGGGTCGTTTTCCTCTCCTCCCAACGGGATGAATGGTTCATTGCCATCCGCCAGCGCCAGCCGGATGTCGCCGACAAATGTGTCGATATCCTCTCCACCACATGGAAGCCCGTAGCGCAATGAAATACAGTTATAGATATCCACAAGCGGGTTGATCGTTGGAATGTGATGGCCGTTTTTCACTCTTTTCAACAGCGCTTCAACCGAACAACGCGCCCCTTTTTTTGTTCTGAATCGTCGAAATGCCTCTCGCCAAACACTGATGACGGGGTTGCGGCTCAACTCTTCAAACTCTAGGAATTTCCGTGCCTCTTTCTCCGCCTCCCGCAGCATTTGTTCGTAAACACTGGCATTCTTGATGCTGTTGTCAATCCCTTGGGCAACGACCACACCGATTTTGGCATGGGGAAATATGGCCCAAACATCGTCTTCAACAACAAAACGTGTCATCATTCACTCCTCCATTTCCTTACGGTTTCGAAGGGTTCGCCAATGCGGAGAATAGTCCTAACAAGATATAACAACAGCCCGCCACCCGGTTCATCACCTTCACACTTCCTTTCTTGGCAGCCAGCCGTTTGCGGATGCCCGCGGCCAACATGGCATACAAGCTGTCATTCAGCAAGGCGAGAACAACAAATATCGCCCCCAAAAGCTACGCCGAGCACCGATACAACCCCTGCTTTCGTTCCTTGGCTCATGCTCCTAGCCATGATGTACAATACTGCCGGTCCGGGGACGATGAGCAGCGCCGTGGCTGCCACTATAAACACACCGATCGCCGCAAGATCCATCACATCTCACTCCTTCATTTTCTATTTCACTGCTGTTGCTTTTTCATCAGGAAAGCGATTTGCTTTTCGTTTTCAAATGGCATTTGCTCGAGCTGCTTGATGATCCGTTCTTGTCGGTGTGCAGGATGGTTTTGGCTCAACTTGGCTTTTCCTTCGATTCGTTTGATGATGATTTTGAAAGCTTGAATTCCTTTGTTCATGCCGGACAGCATCCTAGAATCGACCTCTGACAGCTGGTAACGGCTGCCCGGTGCTTCGTATTTTTCTACCATATCGTGCAGCGACTGCATGATTTCTTCTTCATCGTCGATCAACTCCACGTTCCCATACACATGGACGGCCACATAATTCCATGTTGGCACCGCCTGGTTCGTTTCATACCAAGAAGGAGAAATATAACAATGCGGACCGTGGAAAATCGCCAAGACCGTCTGATGTTGAATGTCGTTCCATTGCGGATTCGAACGGGCAAAATGGCCGTACAAACACGTTTTCTCCCGATTGAGCAACAGCGGCAAATGGGTGGCAAACAGCTCCCCTTGATGCATCGACACCAAGGTGGCAAAACTGTTCTCCTCGATCACCTCATAGACGACAGACATATCGTTGATGACAAAATGCTTCGGAATATACATCAGTCCTCTCCCCCCATCTTTTCAATTACAGCATTCCATTGTTCACAATGTATAATATAATCAAAACTGACATAAAAAAAGTGACAATAACAAAAAAATAAACATGTCAGGAGGATGAACATGAAGACGATCATTTTTGACTTGAAGGACGGCTCGCCTAAATACAAACAAATCTACGAAAAGTTAAAATCGATGATTGAACAAGGCGACATTCGAGCTAATGAGCCGCTTCCTTCCATTCGCCAACTCGCCGAATCATTAAATGTCAGCCGGAACACAACTTTAATGGCTTACGAACAGCTAGTAGCGGAAGGATATATTCGCGCGGAAAAACGAAAAGGGGATTTTGCCAATGAAGTGGAACCTCTTTTCATTCCAAAAGCCCGCATTTCTGCACGCCAATCGGCAAGGGAAGCAGCAACGTCCGTTGTTGTCGATTTTCGCGCCGATACCGTCGATGCCGATCATTTCCCCGTTAAAGCATGGAGAAGAATTTCCAATCAAGTATTGGCGGCCAAAGGATGTTTTCGCTATGGGGATCCGTTTGGGGAATTATGCTTGCGCAAACAAATCTCCATCTATCTTCTCGAATCCCGCGGGGTGATCACAGAGCCAAACGCCATCATCATTGGAAGCAGCACACAGCAAATGCTTCTCTCCCTTGGCCATATTCTAAAAGATGAGTTCAACAGCGTGATCGTCGAAGACCCTGGCTATGACGGCGCCAGAGAAGCGTTTTTGTTTCACCGCTTTCAGCTGGAAACGGTGCCTGTTTCCGAAACCGGCATCGATCTTTCGCCGCTCGAGAACAGGCGATCGCGGCTCATCTATGTCACCCCTTCGCATCAAAGCCCCATGGGAGTCAGCATGCCGATCCAGCAGCGGCACAGGCTCATTCAATGGGTGAACAACGTCGATGGCTATATTATCGAGGACGATTACGACAGCGAATTCCGTTACACGCAAAAGCCGTTTCCTGCTCTTTCCTCCATTGATTCGTCAAGAGTCATTTATCTGGGCAATTTCTCAAAATCGTTTCTGCCTGGGATTCGCTTAAGTTACATGGTGTTGCCGCCGTCGCTTTTGGACCGTTATCAGCAGCGGTTTCGCCTTTTCGAAAGCACTGCGTCCATCCTCAGCCAATTGGCGATGGCCAAATTTATGGAGGAGGGGGAATGGGGCCGCCATATTAAACGCATGCGCCTCGTGTATAGACGAAAAATGGAGCACTTAACATCACTGCTGCGAAAAGCATTTGGAGATATGATCTCCATTATTGGCGAACAGTCCGGTTTATACGTGTTAATCAAAGTTCAGTCGGATTGTACAGAAGAACAGTTGCTTCAGCGCGCCCTATCGTGTGGGGTAAAAGTGTATCCCACTTCGCGCTATTTTGTGAACCAACAGCCGGACCAACCCATGATCAAGATCGGTTTTAGCGGCTTGTCGCTCGAGGATATTGAGCTTGGAGTCCAACTGCTCAAAAAAGCGTGGTGTTGACGACGACTTCAAGGAAAACGACCCTCTTTTTACACAAGCTCCCGGAGTCCCTGTCTTGGCGTGTATTTTTGATCGGTTTCTAATGTCACGTTAATTTTAAATATTTACTTTTTTTCTTTTTTTGTATAATGCAATTAAATACAGGAAAAGAAAGGGTAGAAAAAAATGATCACCGTGCAAGACGTAAACAAAATCTATCCGCCAAACCGCCAAGTATTACATGATGTCTCTCTCGAACTGGTTGAAGGGGATCGGCTTATTCTGTTAGGGCCGAATGGAGCCGGAAAAACTACTTTAATAAGGTGCATCATCGGGCTTACCGCACCAGACAGCGGCAGCATCTATGTCAATGGAGTGGATGTTGTCCGCCATCCAGATGAAGCACGCGAGTCGATTGCGGTCGTATTTGAAGAAGCTGACAACTCCTATTCCTATTTAACTGTTTTGGAAAATCTCTTATACTTCGGCTTGCTGAACAAATGGAGTCGTGCTGAAGCAAAACGAAGAGCCGAACGAATGATGGCCGTGTTGAATCTAACCCCATACGCTGAGCGTCTTACCCAAACCCTTTCACGTGGGATGAAACAAAAACTGGCATTTGCGATCGCCTTAATGAAAGGAGCGCCGTTTTTGTTCCTTGATGAGCCGACTCTTGGCCTTGATGTGGAGTCGCAGCATCATATCCGCACCATGTTAACGGAAGAAAAACAATGGTGGAAAGCCGTTCTCATCACCACCCATGACATTCCTTTTGCCCACGCCGTTGGAAATAAGTTTGTCTTTATCCAAGACGGAAAAATCGTTTGGAGTGGCACAAAAGAACATTTTTCAACTCCAGCCGACCTTGAAACTCATTTTTTGGCCGCTGTTCGTTCCAACCTATCCGCCTAAGGAGGTGAGTCGGTTGTCCCCGCAAATTTTGAATGTCGTATGGGCTTCCTTTTTGAAAAAAAGGGCAGAGTATCGTCGGTATTGGTTCGATTTTACCGTTGGACTTATCATTAAATTTGTCTTTTTTCTCGGTACGCTGTACGCAAGCCCGATACAGACCGGAAAAGAAGCGACGGTCAAACTGTTCGGTTTCAGCCTTTGGTACTTAAGTGCTCATTTGATCTCGAAGCTCGGCAACACGGTGATCGAAGAAACGTATCTCGGCACCGCCGAGCAAGTGCTTTCCACCAAGACTGCTCCATGGAAAATTTTGATCGGCGTAGTGATCGCTGAAATCGCGTTATCGTCCATGTGGGTGACGCTCTTTTTCATTTGTGCGGCTTTGATGATCGGATTTTCCGAAATTCTCTCGGGAATCGCATCCATGATAACGGAGATCGTCATCTTTGGCGGCGTCAGCCTCATCGGGATGACGGGAATCGGCGTGTTCATTTTAGGGCTGTCCCTTCGCTTAAAGCAAGTGGGAGCCGTTACCGAGGTGCTGCTTTATTATTTATTGATCTTCTCAGGATTTTTTCTATCTTCGAATGTATTGCCGACAGCGTTTCATATTCTCAACTGCTTTTCTCCTCTTTCTTGGGCCGTGCAAGGAGTGAATGAAGGATGGCCCGTATTCTTTCCTGCTCTCGGTATCTCGCTATTATGGCTGGCCATGGGCTCATTGGTCTTGAAGCAACAATGGCATTGGGCGAGAAAAAATGGAAAAATCGGAAGCTACGTCTAAAAGAGTGGACGTTATCCCTCACCTTTTGCACCCTTTCGGCGAAAATCGAGAGGATGTTTTCGCGACCATGCCGAATGAATCCTCGGCACTCAGGGAAAGCAAAGGAGTTTTCATAACACGGACATCTTGCGCGAAGAGAGCTCTCTTTATTCCGACGCCGGCTGCGAACATCAGTTGATCAACACGGGCAAAGAAGCGTGCCGCTATGATCAGATTATTCACTCGCCTGCTTCGAAAACATGACCCATAGTCATGTCCGCCCAAGGCGTTGCTTTTTTTTTGCCGTCACATAGAAAGAAATCACCGCATCGACGGCGAATAAAAGAGATGGCATTTCTTTGACGGAGGTGTGTGAATGAACATCGGCCAAGAATATTTGCGAGTGGTGCGCGCGCGCTTTCTCGACATGAAAAAGACCGCCGAACGGGCTATGGACCAATGTTCGGAGGAACAGCTGTTCCATTGCTTTCATGAGGAGACAAACAGCATCGCCATCATTGTCAAACATATGAGCGGAAATATGGTGTCGCGCTGGACAGACTTTTTGTCATCGGATGGGGAAAAACCGGACCGAAACCGCGATGATGAGTTTATTAACGACTTCCATACGCGCAAAGAAGTCATGGATTGCTGGGAAAAGGGGTGGTCTGCTTTCTTTCAGACGCTGAACGAACTGCAAGAAACGGATTTGTTGCGGACGGTCACGATCCGCGGCGAACCCCATTCCGTCATCGAAGCCATTGAGCGGCAAATGTACCATTATTCGTATCATATCGGGCAAATCGTCTATATCGCGAAACAGCTGAACGCAAACAACTGGAAAACACTGACCATACCAAGAAATCGAAAAACAACATAGGCAACTCCTTACTCGAATCATCTTGCAAACGCCATCCACCCCTCGGAACCGTCAGCCGATAAAGGTGGATGGCTTCTTTTTGTTGCTTGTTGTTCCTTCCCAATCCTATCGCTTATCGGGATCACGGTCAGCGCCTTGAAAGTTTCACAATACCGACCAACAAACAAACCATCCCCGCTCCCCACGCCATCCCCGCCTTGCCAAGAAGGAGGGAGATTTCTTCGGATGCCTGCGCATGGGTAAGATCAAAGGAAATCGCCTTCAGCGCAAATGAAACAGCCAGAGACAGCAACAAGAAATGGGCCAATATCCACAGAAACACTCGCCCTTCTCGATTCCTTCGCCAAAGAAAAACGATTGTCACAACCGCGATCAACATCACAACCGAAAAGCCGCCGATGAGCATATCCATCACATTTTCTTCCATAGGCAAATGATTGGGCAACGTTCCCACCTCCTCTTTTTCATCATATCATGTCTTTCTATTCTTCTTCCCTGCGTCCGATCCCTTCTTGTATGTGAAGCCGCCCATGGGCTTCTTCGTTCCCGCGTGCTAGGGAAGCGGCGCAACCCTTTACGCAAACGACAAGCAGGCGCCCATCTCCCTATTACAGAGGGCGGCGCCTGCTCTGATTGTATAGATGCAATGTAAAGCTTTAACTTTACCGGTCATTGCATCCGATTGTCGAGTGACCGAACAACGCCGCTTAAAGACCCAGGAATGGGTCTGTGAAGCGAGTCGTTGTTCGGTCTTCCGTCACGCTAAAGCGTGACGGAGGCAAGCCTGTGGCTTGTGCCTTCGACAGTCAAAAATGCATAAGCCACTTTTTCGTCAAGGATATGTGAAACGATTTCGTTGCATCTATATGGTTACTTTTGCTGCATCTTAAACTCCAAAAACAGCTCGTTGTAGTAGGCGAGCATGTGTTTTCCTAAGTTTTCGTACACTTCGAGATGCCCTGCTGAATCCAAATCGGGGTAAAAGCGCCGATCGCCCGCGATGTCTTTTGGCAAATAGCGAAGCGCCTTTTTATTCGGCGTCGAATAGCCGACATACTCGGCGTTTTGCGCCGCGTGTTTCGGGTCGAGCATAAAGTTGATGAACGCGTGCGCTCCTTCGATGTTTTTCGCTGTTTTCGGAATGACCATGTTGTCAAACCATAAGTTGGAGCCTTCTTTCGGCACGACATAGTCGAGCTTGTCGTTTTCGGCAATGATTTCGGCCGCGTCGCCTGACCAGACGACGCCGATGGCCGCTTCCTCGTCGGCGAGAAGCAGCTTGATTTCATCGCCGACAATCGCCTTCACGTTCGGCATAAGCCGGTCGAGCTTCCGCTTCGCTTCTTGCAAATGGGCTTTGTTCGTGTCATTCAGCGAATAGCCGAGGCTGTTCAACGCCATCCCCATCACTTCCCGCGCCCCGTCGACAAGCAAAATTTGATTGCGCAAGCTTGGATCCCATAAGTCGTTCCAGCTCGTCATTCTTTTGCCGCCAAGCATCTCGCGGTTGTAGACGATGCCGACCGTTCCCCAAAAATACGGCACGGAATACCGGTTGTGCGGGTCAAACGGCAAGTTGAGAAACCGCGGTTCGATATATTGCAAATTGGGAAGCTTTCGGTGATCAAGCGGCAGAAGCAGCTTTTCCTCGATCATTTTGCTGATGGCGTAATCGGACGGAACGGCGACGTCAAACGTCGCCCCGCCTTGGGCGATTTTCGCCATCATCGCCTCGTTGGAATCGAACGTTTGGTAAATCACTTTCCACCCTGTCTCTTTTTCAAATTCGCGAATGAGCGCCGGGTCAATGTAATCGCCCCAGTTGTAGACCGTCACCGTTTTGCCTCCGCCGTACCCTTCCGCTTCGTTCAGCCGATGAGTGACAAACATCAGGACGAACGCGGCGATGAACACGGCCGCAAATCCTTGGACAAGCCGTCTCACCTACTTTCGCCCCCCTATCCCGTACATTCGGCCGCCTTTTTGGCTGAGCACGTAATAACCGATGACGAGCAGCATCGTAAACAAAAACAGAAGCGTCGACAGCGCATTGATCGATAAGGAAATGCCCTGGCGCGCCCGCGAATAAATTTCCACGGACAACGTCGAAAACCCATTTCCCGTGACAAAAAACGTCACGGCAAAGTCATCAAGCGAATACGTGAGCGCCATGAAAAAGCCCGCCCATATGCTCGGGGCCAAAAACGGCAGCACCACACCGGACAGCACTTGCCAATGACTGGCTCCTAAATCTCTAGCCGCATCAATCAGCGTCGGGCTCATTTCCTCGAGTTTCGGCAGCACCATCAACACGACAATCGGCACGCTAAAAGCGATATGGGACAACAGCACAGATGTAAACCCTAGTTGAATGCCAGCGATCGTAAACAACAGCAAAAACGAAGCGCCGATGATGACGTCTGGGCTGACGATCAGCACGTTGTTGAGAGCGAGAAGAGCGTTTTTCGTTCGCTGCCGCTTGACATAGTAAATGGCGAGCGCCCCGATGACCCCAAGTATCGTCGCAACCGCCGCCGACAGCAGCGCGACGACGATTGTATTCAAAACGATGATGAGCAAGCGGTCGTCGGACAGCACGTCGCGGTACCACTTGAGCGTGAACGATTGAAAATCGTGCATCGTCCCGCCGCTGTTGAACGAATAATACATCAAATACACAATCGGCGTATACATCACGGCAAACACGGCTAACAGGTACACACGTCCCCACCAATGCGTCCGTTTCATCGGCTTCCCTCTTTTCTTCCGCTTCCTGTCAGGATGACGATGACCGCCATCGCGATCATTAACACAACGGCGATCGTCGCCCCCATCCCCCAGTTTTGGGTGACAAGAAAATGCTGCTCAATGGCGGTGCCGAGCGTAATGACGCGGTTGCCAGCGACAAGGCGTGTAATCATAAACAGCGACAGCGCCGGGATGAATACCGCTTGGCAGCCGGCCTTCACTCCGCCAAGCGTGAGCGGAAAGACGACGCGGCGGAACGTCGTCCAAGCCGAAGCGCCCAAATCGCGGGCGGCATCGACAAGCGATGGCGGCAGCTCCTCCAGCGCGTTGAAAATCGGCAGCACCATAAACGGAATAAAAATGTACACCGACACAAAGACAAAACTGAAATCGGTGAACAACAGCTGCCGCGGCCCGACGCCCAGCGCTTTCAACAAAGCGTTGGCCAGCCCGTACGTGCCGAACAGCCCTAAAAACGCATACACCTTCAGCAGCAAATTCACCCACATCGGCAAAATAAGCAACAACAGCCATAGCTGCTTGTGCCGCGTCTTCGTCAGCCAATAGGCGGTCGGATAGCCGATGAGCAGCGACACAAGCGTGATTAAAAACGCATACCAAAACGAATACGCCATCATTTTCAAATAAATGGGCGTCCACACGGATTTGTAGTTGGACAACGTCCAATGGCCGTCAAGATCCAAAAACGATTCATACACCAAAAAGACAATCGGGGCCACGACAAACAGCACAAGCCAAATGCCATAAGGGATTAAATACCAGTTCCGCCACGCCCGTTCCGTCATGCGTCCTCATCCTCCTTTTCGAGTCGCATGACGTGAATCGCTTCCGGTTCAAAACGAAGGCCGACCGTTTCCCCGACTTCGGCCTTTTTCGTCGAATGGACAAGCCATTCGTTGCCGTTTTCGTCATAGCCGCAAATTTCATAATGGACACCGCGGAATAAGAGCGAATCGACGCGGATGACGATCTGCCCGTCTTCCGGCGCCGCGAGCTCCAAATCTTCCGGGCGGATGACGACATCGACCGGTTCGTTTGGCGCGAAGCCGCGGTCAACACACGCAAACTGTTTGCCGGCAAATTCGACGAGGAAATCGTCGATCATGCGCCCTGACAAAATGTTCGATTCGCCAATGAAATCGGCGACGAATCGATTGACAGGCTCGTCGTAAATGTCTTTCGGCGTCCCAAACTGCTGAATTTTTCCTTTATTCAGAACAAAAATGTAATCGGACATCGCCAATGCTTCTTCTTGATCATGCGTGACAAAAATAAACGTAATGCCCAATCGACGTTGGAGCTCACGCAATTCATACTGCATTTCCGTGCGCAGTTTCAAATCCAAGGCTGACAGCGGTTCATCCAAGAGCAGCACCTCAGGTTCATTGACAATCGCCCGGGCAATGGCGACGCGCTGACGCTGGCCGCCGGACATTTCTTGAATGCGGCGGCGCTCATAGCCGTCTAAGTTGACAAACCGAAGCGCTTCCCTCACTTTCTCGCGAATGTCGGTTTCTTTCATTTTTTTCACGCGCAAGCCAAATGCCACGTTTTCAAACACATCGAGGTGAGGGAACAACGCATAGTCTTGAAAAACAGTGTTGACTTGCCGTTTGTTCGGCGGGACGTTTTGAATCGGCTTTCCGTGGAAATAAATCGTTCCTTCCGTCGGCTCGATAAACCCGGCAATCAGCCGCAAAATCGTTGTCTTCCCACAACCTGACGGTCCAAGCAGCGTATAAAACTTCCCGCGCTCCATCGCAAAACTGACATCATCCAGTACGGCTGCGCCGTCGTATTCCTTCGTCACTCGCTCGAAGCGGATGATCTCTTCCCCGTTCACTTCCAGCCCCCCGTCTTCTTGATGTTCACTATTCCTAATTAGAACATAGGAGAGTGGAAAGTGCAACGGAAAAATCCTTGATCACACGTATGAAAACTGAATTTTTCCTGAAGATCCCGCCGTCATTTTTCTATTTTATCTTCATTGTTTGGACGTGTAAGCGAGATTATGCGGGAGCCAGGGAAGCGCTCTTGATGAACGTGAGAAGCAATGAGATAAGCATGTTGACGGTCGCCTTGAATCCACTCCGCCAACCGATCGCGACTTAGCCTATCAAGGGAATTGAACGGTTCATCCATCAAATACAATTCGACCGGGCGGGCTAAAGCAATCGCAATATGCAGTTTTTGTTTTGTTCCTAATGAATACTGATCCACCGGGAGCGGGAGCATCTCCTCCATTCCAAGCAGACTGCATAATTCGTTCGCTTTGCGGACGTACTGTTGATCCAGCTTCCATAAAAGCCGGAAACATTCGATATTTTCATAACCCGTCAATTTTGAAAACATGACAGTCTCGGATGTCACATAAGACAAATGAGCGCGCATGTCGGGAAGCTGAATCGGATTGCCTTTATAAAAGGCTTGATAATGCAGCTCTCCTTTATCGAGCAATCCCGAAATAATATGCAAAAGAGTCGTTTTCCCCACTCCATTGGGGCCGGTGAGAAGCACGGTCTCCCCTGAAAAAATGGAAAATGAGAATTGCTGAAAAATCGTGGCTCCCCCATCATAGCGATACGTCAAGTTTTGCAATGAAAATAACGGTTCCATCTATTTCTTCCCCTTTTCCTGCTTGGCTCTTCACCAAAAGTTGTACTTGATTTTTTCTGAACTCTATTTACGCTTGTAAGGGAAAATCAACAAATCAGTGATTTTTTCAAATCTTTGTGCAGGAAGCTGTATTGCTTGTCAAGTACATGTTGTGGTGAAGAGCCTCCTGCTTTTTAGACCGTCTATTTTTATACATGAGACACCGTTGATTCCAACCATGCTGAGATGATGAGCAGCGCGACCGCCAGCACTAGTAAAAAGAGGATATCCCGTATATAGAGCGTTTCTTCTTCTCCTCTTGCTCTTTTTTTGACGATTTGAAGAAACCGCCATGTCTCGTACCCTAATGTACAAAACAAGATATGGCCGATGATTTCAGGAATCGCGTGAGGAAAGACACCGGTCATCAACGGCTGCATGCCATATCCTGTGGCGACTCCTCTCACGATCACGCCTAGCATTGCTGCGTTGTAACCGAGATAAAGGGTATTGGCCATTCCTAGCGTCAGCCATCCGCCAACCATCAAAATGGCTCCAACCATCAAGTTGTGGCCTAAAGTGGTCCAAAACGCCATGGAAGTCGGATGAATCGTAAGCTTTTGTGAAAAAATCACTGCTCCAAAAGCAAAACATACAATGTACACACCTAACGACAATAACATATACGGCAAATGAGTGTGAATCGCTCGTCTGATCACCGCAAATGCCTCCTCACGTGCGCCGAGCATATTGAGAACTATTCCATAATACAAGGTACAGCATCAAGACAAACAAAACGCTGTAACATGCCCAACTCCAACCTTTCAAGAGCATAAAAAAGGCAGAAAGAAGCGATGAAAAAACGGTTATGTAAATCAATAAGCGATGAAACGAATGATTTCCAGCCGCAATCACCATATACCCCGCATAATCACGTGGAGATGTCAATGCCGCCTGCTCGCCGCTAGCTAAAACGAGACAGAACACTTCATAATCGGTGCGCAAAATCCGTTTGACAACAAGCGAATAGGCGGGCATCATCACCACAGCTCCCATTGCTGCCCAAAGCCCTCCACTCATCCCCAATAATCCTATGTATTCGAGAAGCAGCAATCCTACTGCCGTCATGCATGGGTAGACGCCTAATCGCTCAAGCAGCGTCCATTTCGCTTCGATTAACGGTACAAGAGGAGGTGGAGAAAGAAGACGAAACACAGTGAGACGCTCCATCTCGCTTTCAAACTGAAAAATGTCGCGAAAGACGTCGGTAATGGCTCGCAACGTGCCTGTCATGACCATATACATTTCAAACATAAACAAAAACAAAATGATCGACCCGTTATGAACAATCGGCAACAGCGCCAAATTCGCTCCTGCAACTAAAAACCATTCCCCTGGCAAAAATAGCGACCAAGGCGGTTTCGTCAACTCACGGGCTTGGCGTGTTAACAGACAAAGATCTTTATATAAAATTGCATTATTCGTGCTGCGAATTTTTAACGACTCTATGACACGTTGATGCCATGAATATAGCATGTACGCTGTCTTGTCAGAATGAGACGCACGAGTGAAAGAAAAGCAAATCAAAGCCAACAGAGCGAATCCAGCACCGATGAATGATAAAGTTGTACTTGAAAATAACCACCCTTCCCTCCAACTTGTCATGCGTTCATAAAACAGCTGTTGCCAATGAGCAACATAACCATCCATATACACAAGGTAAGAGAGCGACAACCCATACATTCGAACCGCTTGGCGGGACAATTGCAGCAACGGCACAATCGCCGCAAGCACGACATAACCAATCGCGAATGATGCCATTCGAAAGAAAAAGGCAGAAAATGCGCCCATCGCTCTAAAAGTTGAGCCACGCACTATATGCGATGTCACATAAAGAAGCAACAACATCGTATGTCCAAACCATACGAATGATGCGCCTGTGATCCCGAACATCACCATCAACCCAATTGAAGGAGGCAACCAAATCGGCAATAGCCGCAAAAGCGACACAGCATAGTGGATTTTGAGCAATCGCCGCCACACCTCGTCATCCCGCACTCCAGACAGACGCACATAATGATAATGGTATTGACGTTGCAATGCCTCTTTGGACTCAAGCAAAACTCCTATGAAAGGACTGACAGACATGAAAAAAAGAGCTCCCATAACCATAGAAGGGCGAAACAGCGTCGAGGATCGAGCGCAAAAGGCTACAACCACAGCCGATGAAACAAGCCATTTCGCCGCTTCCACCAAGAACATGGTCATCTTCGGAGAAAAAGGCGATTTTTTCTGCAATGGGGCCAAACTACTTCGTTGTCGTTGTTGATATAACAGCCATACGAGTTTCACTTCTCTTCCCCCACATTGATTTACTCATTAGGAACGGCAGGGAGTTTTTCCCCTGCCGTTTTGCCTTTTACCATGCAATCGCTGCCGCTTTTCCTCGTTCCGCCACTATTTTTTTCACCGTCGCGACAAAAGCTGACCACCCAATTTCCAAAATGGCGTCGACTCCACCTGACAAAATAGCGGTGATCCCAAGAATAATAGAAATGAGAGTGGAGCCGGTCAACACAATCGAAACAACCGTCGTCGCGATTGACTGTGACACGCCGAGCGTCCCGGCAACAAGCGCCAGCAAACTCATAACCTATCACCTCCTTCCAGTAAATGATAATCGATCAAAACTTTTTTCAAAAACATTCTGTGTCTATCTCATCCTTCGCACTAAACGAGAATAAACCCCGCCGTAAAGCAGCACCAATACAATAAATCCTATTTTGATGGGCATGCTGGCCGCTTTTAGGCGAAAAGCAACTCCAATCAACACAACAAGCGGCAGGCTAATCAGAATAAAATACGGCCACGACCATTGTTTCACCCACTTCACTCCTGTCTGCGATGCGGTTTCTAGTAAATTCCTTGTTAATATCATCCATTTTAATCATACACCTTGACTCTAAAAAAAAAAGAGAAATCGTTCGACAATTTTTTTACATATTTCGACATATTTCATGCTATTGAAATGAAACAGAGATGCTTTTAAGAGCTTGGTACAAGGTAAGCGTTGATCCAAGAAATTCTTTTTGAAATTTCCTTGCTTCACCGTATTGAATAATTTCGAAAAATACATTAAATTATATAGTAATCATCAAAACGTCACCGCACAATTGCATACCGGCATTCTTATCAAGAGAGGGGGAGGGACTGGCCCGGTGAACCCTCAGCAACCTGGCCCGCGGCCAAGGTGCTAAATCCAGACAGGCGGAAGCCTGGAAGATAAGAAGAAGCGAATGAAAAGTCTTCTTCTTATAGAAGGCTTTTTTCTTTTACTACGGAGAAACGGGGGAATCGAACGTGGGATTGCTGGATGAGTTGAAAGAGCGCATTCTCATCGCCGACGGGGCGATGGGAACGCTTTTATATTCGCACGGCATTGACCGTTGTTTTGAAGAATTGAATCTATCCAATCCAGATGAAATCGTCCATATTCATGAAGCGTATATCGCGGCGGGCGCCGATGTCATTCAGACGAATACATACGGCGCCAACTATGTGAAACTCGCGCGCTACGGCTTGCAAGACGAGGTGCCGGCGATCAATCGCGCCGCTGTAAGACTGGCGAAGCAAGCAGCCAATGGGGGGGCGTACGTGCTCGGAACGATCGGAGGGCTGCGCACGTTAAACAAAAGCGTCGTCACGCTCGAAGAAGTGAAACGGACGTTTCGCGAGCAGCTGTTTGTGCTGCTTGCCGAAGGGGTTGATGGTGTGCTGCTCGAGACGTATTACGATTTGGAAGAGTTGGAGACGGTGCTTGCCATCGCCCGCAAAGAGACGGACTTGCCGATTATCGCCCATGTGTCGCTCCATGAAGTCGGCGTTTTGCAAGACGGCACGCCGCTCGCGGACGCCCTTAGCCGCCTGGAGGCGCTCGGGGCCGATGTTGTCGGGCTCAACTGCCGGCTTGGTCCGCACTATATGATTCAGTCGCTTGAGGAAGTGCCCCTGCCCAATTGCGCATTTTTGTCGGCGTATCCGAACGCGAGCCTCCCGGATTACCGCGACGGCCGGCTTGTCTATGAAACGAACGCGGAATATTTTGAAGAGGCGGCCAAAGCGTTCCGCGATCAAGGGGTGCGCTTGATCGGCGGGTGCTGCGGCACGACGCCGAAACATATTGAGGCAATGGCAAAGGCGCTCGCCGACCGGACGCCGGTGACGGAAAAAACGGTGAAGCGGCGCACGGCATCTGTATCGGTGCAAGCCGATCGGCCCGCGCCGACTCCGCTTCCCGAGCTCGCCCGCACGCGCCGCTCGGTCATTGTGGAGCTGGATCCGCCGAAAAAATTGGGGATTGACAAGTTTCTTGCTGGGGCGAAAGCGCTCCATGACGCCGGCATCGATGCGCTGACGTTGGCCGACAACTCGCTCGCCACGCCGCGCATCAGCAACGCCGCTGTCGCCACGATCATCAAGGAGCAGCTCGGCATCCGCCCGCTTGTGCATATTACATGCCGCGATCGCAATTTGATCGGCTTGCAGTCGCATTTGATGGGCTTGCATACGCTCGGCATCACCGACGTGCTCGCCATTACCGGCGACCCGTCGAAAATCGGCGACTTCCCAGGAGCAACGTCGGTGTATGATTTATCATCGTTCGATTTGATCCGCTTGATCCGCCAGTTTAACGAAGGGCTGTCGTACTCGGGCAAACCGCTTGGGCAAAAAACGAACTTCTCGATCGGCGCTGCGTTCAACCCGAACGTCCGCCATTTGGATAAAGCAGTTGAGCGAATGGAGAAAAAAATTCAATGCGGCGCCCACTATTTCTTGACCCAGCCGATTTACTCGGAAGAGAAAATCGTTGAAGTGCACGAAGCGACCAAGCATCTTGACACGCCGATTTACATCGGCATTATGCCGCTTGTGAGCGCGCGCAACGCCGACTTTTTGCATCATGAAGTGCCGGGCATTACGCTCTCTGACGAGATTCGCGCCCGCATGGCGGCGTGCGGCGGCGACCCGGTGCAAGCAGCCAAGGAAGGCATCGCTATCGCCAAATCGCTCATTGACGCTGCGTTTGATTTGTTTAACGGCATTTATTTGATCACGCCGTTCTTGCGCTACGACATGACGGTCGAGCTTGTCCGCTACATTCACGAAAAAGAAGCGGCCGCCAAAGAAAGGAAGGTTGTTCATGGCTAACGTCACCTTAGAACAGCAACTGCAAAGAAAAATTCTTGTCATCGATGGCGCCATGGGCACGATGATCCAAAGCGCCAACCTATCGGCCGCCGACTTTGGCGGCGAGGCGTATGAAGGGTGCAACGAATATTTGACCCTCACCGCCCCGCATGTTATCCGCCGCATTCACGAAGCGTACCTAGAAGCCGGTGCTGATATCATTGAAACGAACACGTTCGGGGCGACGCGCATTGTGCTTGACGAATATGGCCTCGGTCATTTGGCGCTTGAGCTGAACATCGAAGCGGCCAAACTCGCCAAACAAACGGCTGAGTCGTTCTCCACCACGGACTGGCCGCGCTTTGTCGCCGGTTCGATGGGGCCGACGACGAAAACGTTGTCGGTGACCGGCGGCGCAACGTTTGAAGAACTCGTCGCCGCCTACGAAGAACAAGCGCGCGGACTGCTCTTAGGAGGCGTCGACCTTCTCCTACTCGAGACGTGCCAAGATACGCTGAATGTCAAAGCCGGTTTTCTCGGCATTTCGAAGGCGTTTGAAGCGGTCGGTCGCCGCGTGCCGCTCATGATTTCTGGCACGATCGAACCGATGGGCACGACACTCGCCGGGCAGGCGATCGATGCGTTTTTCATCTCGGTGCGCCATATGAAGCCGATCGCCGTCGGCTTAAACTGCGCGACAGGCCCCGAGTTTATGACCGACCATTTGCGCACGCTCGCCTCGCTCGCTGACACGGCGGTCAGCTGCTACCCGAACGCCGGTCTGCCGGATGAGGAAGGCCGCTACCATGAAACGCCGGAGATGTTGGCAGAGAAAATCCGCCGCTTTGCCGAAAAGGGATGGATCAACATCGTCGGCGGGTGTTGCGGCACGACGCCGGATCATATCCGCGCCATTGCCGAAGCGGTGCGTGATCTCCCGCCGCGGGCGATCCCGTCTTCGTTTGATGTCCACGCCGTTTCCGGCATCGAGGCGCTCATTTATGAGGAAACGATGCGCCCGCTCTTTGTCGGCGAGCGGACAAACGTGATCGGCTCGCGCAAATTCAAACGCCTCATCGCCGAAGGGAAATACGAAGAAGCGGCGGAAATCGCCCGCGCCCAAGTGAAAAACGGCGCCCATGTCATCGACATCTGCCTCGCCGACCCAGACCGCGACGAACTCCATGACATGGAACAGTTCGTCCGCGAAGTCGTGAAAAAAGTGAAAGTGCCGCTTGTCATCGATTCGACCGACGAGCGCGTCATTGAACGCGCCCTCACCTATTCGCAAGGAAAAGCGATCATTAACTCGATCAACTTGGAAGACGGCGAGGAGCGGTTTGCCAATGTCGTGCCGCTGCTACACCGCTACGGCGCCGCCGTTGTGGTCGGGACGATCGATGAACAAGGGATGGCGGTCACCGCCGAACGGAAGCTCGAAATCGCCTTGCGTTCGTATGACTTGCTGGTGAACCGCTACGGCGTCCCCGAGCGCGACATCATTTTCGACCCGCTCGTCTTCCCGGTCGGCACCGGCGATGAGCAATACATCGACGCGGCGAAAGAAACCATTGAGGGCATCCGCCTCATTAAAGAGCGGCTGCCTCATTGCTTAACGATGCTTGGCATCAGCAACGTCTCGTTCGGCTTGCCGCCGGCCGGGCGCGAGGTGCTCAACTCCGTCTTTTTGTACCATTGCACGCAAGCTGGGCTCGATTATGCGATCGTCAACACTGAGAAGCTTGAGCGGTTCGCCTCGATTCCGGAAGAGGAAGTGCGGATGGCCGAAGCGCTTTTGTTTGACACGAGCGATGAAACATTAAACACCTTTATCGAATTTTACCGAAGCAAAATCACCGCCGCCAAGCCGGCTGAGGAGAACTTGAGCCTTGAAGAGCGGCTCGCCCGCTACGTCATTGAAGGGTCGAAAGACGGGCTCATTCCCGATTTGGAAAAGGCGCTTGAGACCTACTCCGATCCGCTGTCCATCATCAACGGTCCGCTTATGGCCGGCATGGATGAAGTCGGGCGGCTGTTCAACAACAACCAGCTCATCGTCGCCGAAGTATTGCAAAGCGCGGAAGTGATGAAAGCGGCCGTCGCCTTTTTAGAGCCGTATATGGAAAAGAAAGAAGGAAGCACAAAAGGAAAAGTCATTCTCGCCACCGTCAAAGGCGATGTCCATGACATCGGCAAAAACTTGGTCGACATCATTTTAAGCAACAACGGCTACGAGGTGATCGACCTCGGCATTAAAGTCGCTCCGCAGCAACTCATTGAAGCGGTGCGCGAACATCAGCCCGACATCATCGGGTTGTCGGGCTTGCTTGTCAAATCGGCCCAACAGATGGTCGTCACCGCCCAAGATTTGCGGCAAGCCGGCATCTCAACGCCCATTTTAGTCGGCGGCGCCGCCTTGACGCGCAAATTTACCGAAAACAAAATCGCACCCGAATACGACGGCGTCGTCCTGTACGCAAAAGACGCCATGGACGGGCTCGCGCTCGCCAACCAAATCCAGCAAGGAGAAATCGAATACACGAAAAAAGAAGCAGCCGAAAGCGAGCCGACGCGGCCAACAGCCGTTGCCGCAACGGTCAAATCGAACGTCTCGACCGACGTTCCCGTCTACATCCCGGCCGACCTCGAGCGCCACGTGCTGCGAAACGTGCCGCTTGACCATGTGTTGCCGTACGTCAACTGGCAAATGGTGCTCGGCCACCACCTCGGCTTGAAAGGAAAAGTGAAGCGGCTGCTTGAAGAACGGGACGAAAAAGCGTTGGCGTTAAAAGCGGTCGTCGACGAACTCGTTGCCGAAGCGAAAGAACGCGGCTGGATTCAACCCGCCGGCGTCTACCGCTTCTTCCCGGCGCAAAGCGACGGCAACCGCGTCTACGTTTACGATCCGGTTGATCGCAAAACCGTGCTCGAGACGTTCGACTTCCCGCGCCAACCGCGGGCGCCGCATCTTTGCCTCGCCGATTATTTGAAATCGAAAGAAAGCGGCGAAATGGATTACGTTGGTTTGTTCGCCGTCACCGCCGGGCATGGTGTCCGCGAACTCGCCCAGCACTGGAAGGAAGAAGGCGAATTTTTGAAAAGCCATGCCATCCAAGCGTTGGCGCTCGAGATTGCCGAAGGATTCGCCGAACGAATCCATCAAATTATGCGCGACCGCTGGGGCTTCCCGGACGACCCCGATTTCACGATGGAAGAGCGCTTCGCCGCCAAATACCAGGGCCAGCGCTACTCGTTCGGCTACCCGGCCTGTCCGAACTTGGAAGACCAGGAGAAACTGTTCCGTCTGCTTCATCCAGAAGACATCGGCATCCGTCTCACCGACGGCTATATGATGGAACCCGAAGCATCGGTTTCGGCGATCGTCTTCGCCCATCCGGAAGCGCGGTATTTCAATGTGTTATAAGCGGGGAACGAGAAACGAGCTGGACTATGTGAGCCAGCTCGTTTGCTTTTTACGCACCAACCCTTGGCCGCGGAGATGTTTCCCGTTTTTTAGCAAAAAAAGACGAGGAATTGGCGATCTAGGAAAATCGCGATGTTTGTTCAAGTGTCAACCATCATTGATTCAAATGATGGATTCAGGCATATAGCATTCCACGCCAAGCCGACGAAAATCTTTTTCGTTCCAGGTGATGATCCCTTGGATGGATGCAGTGTGCTGCGCCAGCGCCGAAAGATACGCGTCAGCAAAATCGACACTGCAACGGGCGTAATCGTCCAATGCCTTTCCAACAACTTCTTTGTCTATCGTCTTAATACAAGAAGCCTCCATGATTTGCTTCAGCTTACTTGCGATTTCTCCTTTCGTATACCCGTACCGTTTCGACTCGAGCACCCAGCAGCATTCCGCCACGACAAGAGGATGCAATAGAAACGCAAATTCACCGTTGACCGCCTTTTCAAATACCCGATAGGCAACCAAAGATTGTTCTTCATCGTCATTGGTTAAAAAACGAATGATGATGTTCGTATCTAAAATATACACCTTTCATCCTCTTCTCCCTATCATCTACTCCTCGTTCTTTTCCCTCTTGGACATCCGTTCCTCTTTCGCCTGTTTGCGAATATCCTCCCATGTCATCGGACGACTGTCCCCCCTAGGCGGCATGGTGCCGAACAAAGATAGCAACGCATCTTTCTTTTTCACCTTTAACGTCACCTCTTGATTTTCCCCATAAACAAACGCGACTTGGTCTCCCGGTTCTGCCCCAAGCACTTCTCTGATCTTCATTGGAATCGTCACTTGATGTTTCGAAGAAAGTGTGGAGTAATACGTGTACGTTTCATGTGAGGATGGCTTCATCACGAATCCTCCTTCCCTCTTTGCTAATCATTTTATCTTTGCTTAATCAAAAAGTAAAGATTGTCTAATCCCCCAAGACTTCTATGGCAAGAAACGAAAGAACAGAAGAGAAAAACATGTTCCCCAAATTTCCAGATCTATTGAACAGCACGGTCCATCCCCTCTTCACACATAATTCCCCTCCTCCGTCCCATACTAACGATGACAATACATGCTAAGGAGGAACAAACATGGTCACAAAGCAACAAACGACGCTGCCCCCGCAGCACCAGACGCGCCAGCCCGGCCTGCAAACGGAGATGAACCCGCAGCCGGTCACCATCAAAGACACCTATAAAGGAAGCGGCAAGCTCGAAAACAGAGTCGCCATCATCAGCGGCGGCGACAGCGGCATCGGCCGGGCGGTCGCGGTCCATTTTGCCAAGGAAGGAGCCGATGTGGCGATCATCTATCTCAACGAACATGAAGACGCCAAAGAAACGAAACGGCTTGTCGAACAGGAAGGAAGACGGTGCCTGGCGATGGCGGGAGACATCGGGGATGAAGCGTTTTGCAAAGAAGCGGTGAAACAGACGATCGAAGCGTTCGGCAAGCTCGATATCGTCGTCAATAACGCCGCTGAACAGCACCCGCAGCCGAACTTTCTCAACATCACCGCCGCGCAGCTGGAAAAAACGTTTCGCACGAACGTATTCGGCTGCTTTTTCCTAACGAAAGCGGCGCTCCCGCACTTAAAAAGCGGAAGCGCGATTATTAACACCGCTTCGGTCACCGCCTACGAAGGAAACGAACAGCTCATCGACTACTCGGCGACAAAAGGGGCGATCGTCGCCTTCACCCGCTCGCTCGCCAAAGCGCTCGTCGGCCAAGGCATTCGCGTCAATGGCGTCGCCCCAGGCCCGATTTGGACGCCGCTCATCCCGTCGACGTTCAAAAGCGAGCAAGTCGCCACATTCGGCGCCAACACCCCGATGAAACGGCCCGGCCAACCGTGCGAAGTCGCCCCGTGCTACGTCTTTTTGGCGAGCGACGAATCGTCGTACATGACCGGGCAAATGCTTCATGTAAATGGCGGCAAGTTCATCAGCGATTGACCGCAGCCACCGCTGTTGCCAATCATTTTTAACAAAATCGCGTTACCTTTTCTCACAAAAATATGGCGTGATTGTAAAAAAACGAGTACGATAAAGCTACGATGTTCCTCTACTTCTTTACAAGGTGCCCCTCTTCTCTCACCCCACCCCGGAATGGGGGCGGGGTTTTTTGTCACATAACAAGCAGCCAATCCGGTTCAGACAAGTACGTTTGACATTCATTTAAGGCGTGTTGAGCCATCATCCCATCAATAAGACGGTGATCGTAAGTAAGGGACAGCGGCATCACAGAAGCAATCTCAATCGAATCATCGACGACCACCGGTTTTTTCTCAACTTTCCCGATTCCTAAAAGACAAGACTGTGGATAATGAATAATCGGCGTGAACCACGAACCATTGGCCGAGCCGATGTTCGAAACCGTGCATGTCCCTCCGCTCATCTCCACCGCTTGAATCGTTCCCGCTCTCGCCTTCGCCGTCAATTCTTCAATTTCTTTCGCAATTTGGAACAACGATTTTTGATCCGCATCACGAATCACCGGGACGAGCAATCCACGGTCAGTGTCAACCGCAAACCCAATGTGAATGAATTCGTGAATAACGATTTCTTCTCGTTCCTCATCAAGCGAAGCGTTGAGCATTGGATACTTTTTCAACACCGCTGCCAGCGCTTTTACCACATAGGCTAAATAGGTCAGTTTTACCCCTTGTTGCTCGGCTAGCGGTTGGATCCGTCGGCGATGTTGAACAAGACGGGTCGCATCGGCCTCGCCAAAATGGGTGACTTGCGGAATGGTCCGCGTTGACCGCACCATCGCTTTGGCGATAGCCTTGCGGATGCCTGTCAGCGGCACTCGGCGCACTTTTTCCCGGCTTTCCTGCTTCTCTAAAATCTCAACACTGGCAGCAGCCTCATCTGTTGCTTTTTGCTGCCGAACCGACAATGCTGCTTCAATATCGCTTTTCAATATTCTTCCGTTCTTTCCGCTTGGAGTGATTTCCTCTAAAGACACGTTCTGCTCGCGGGCAAACTTTCGCACTGACGGGGCAGCCACGAATGTTTTTTGAGGAGTCCTTTGTTTTCCCGCGCTCGCCGCACGACGAATATCGTCTTCCGTGATTTTGCCATTCGCCCCCGTCGGTGTGACCGTACTCCAATCGACGCCAAGCTCCTTGGCCAGTTTTTTTACGCGTGGGGTGATCTTGATCTCTGTCTGCGGATCTCCGCCGTCCGGAGCAAACGTTTCGACGGCAATGACGGCCAGTACTTCGCCGACCTTGGCCGTATCCCCTCGTTTCTTTTTGATCTCTTTTACTGTTCCTGACTCGGGAGCGTGAATTTCTGAAACGGCCTTTTCTGTTTGCACTTCCACTAGCGTGGCTCCTTTTTCCACCGCATCTCCTTCGGAAACGTGCCAAAACGTAATGAAACTTTCATCATGGGAATCGGATAATTTGGGCAATGTCACTTCGACAACCATAAGCTGCCTCCCTTGGAACGAACTTTTCCTTATTCATTGACGAGTTGGATCGCCTCACGGAAAATTTTATCGGCATTTGGCAATACAAATTGTTCAAGCGGACGGCTATAAGGAATTGGCACATCCGGAACAGCAATCCGCTTCACCGGCGCCTCCAAATCATACAAACAATGTTCAGCGGCAATCGCGGCAATTTCCGCCGTCATCCCGTACGACAGATAGTCTTCATCAACAACAAGCAAGCGGTGTGTCTTTTTAACCGATTGAATGATCGTCTCTTTGTCCAATGGGACAAGAGAACGCAAATCGATCACTTCCGCTTGAATGCCTTGTTGTTCAAGTCTTTTGGCCGCTTCGAGCGCCTGATGCACTGTCATTTGAATACCGACAATGGTGATATCCGTTCCCTCGCGCACAATATTTGCTTTCCCAAGCGGCACAGTATACGCCTCTTCCGGTACATGCCCGATCGAAGCATCAAGCTGATCCATCCAGCCGAGCCCTTGCAAGGTTTTATGGAACATAAAGACAACAGGGTTATCATCGCGAATAGCGGAAATCATCATCCCTTTTAAATCATATGGCGTCGACGGAGCGACGACTTTCATCCCAGGAAGATGGGCAAAGGTGGCGTACAACGTTTGCGAGTGCTGGGCGGCATCGCTGTAACCGCCTCCCACCGCCGTCATCAATACCATTGGCAGTTTCACCCTGCCGCCGGACATGTACGGAATTTTCGCCATATGGTTGTAAATTTGGTCCATACAAACCCCAAAAAAGTCGACAAACATCAGCTCCACGATCGGCCGCATTCCTTCCGCAGCGGCGCCGATGGCAGCACCGATGAACGCGGTCTCAGAAATCGGCGTATCGATGACCCGTTCCGGTCCAAACTTTTGGAACAATCCCTCTGTCGCTCCAAAAATCCCACCGTATACTCCGACATCTTCTCCCATCACAAAGACGTTCGGATCTCTCTCCATCTCAAGGCGAATCGCTTCAGCCAGCGCCTTATTTCCCGTTAACAGCCGCTGTTTTGTTTGTTGCATATGGCAAAACTCCTTTCTCCTATGAAATTAGACAAACACATCTTCCAATGCCTCTTCCGGCTTGGGATAATCGCTTTCTCTCGCAAACGCGTACGCCTGATCGACCTCAGATGTCGCTTTGTTTTCCAGCTGTGCAATCGTCTCCTCTGTTACCCCACATTCATTCAATAAATAGTTGCGAAGGCGAATAATGGGGTCTTTTTGGCGAAGCAACGTCACTTCATTTTTATCCCGGTATACTTCCGGATCGCCTTGGAAATGTCCTAAATAACGGTATGTTTCAATCTCAATAATCGACGGCCCTTGTCCAGTTCGTGCACGTTCAACCGCTTCTTTCGATACGTTGTACATATCAATCGGGTCGTTGTCTTTGACATAGTATCCTTTAATGCCATAGGCGGCTGCCCGTACATCATTCGAGGGAACCGCTGTAGACGCCGTTTTCGGCACAGAAATTCCATATTGATTGTTTTCAATGACAACAATGAATGGCAGTTTCCATAATGCCGCCATATTTAACGATTCATGAAATGCCCCTTGATTGGCGGCTCCTTCGCCGATAAACGCAACCGCCACCCAATCCGTCCCCCTTTTCTTGGCCGCCAGCGCCGCGCCAAGGGCATGAGGAATCCCAGCCCCAACGATCCCTCCGCAGGAAAATTTGACGTCAGGATCAAACAAATGCATATGGCCGCCCTTTCCTTTTCCTAGTCCAGTGGCTTTTCCGAAAATCTCTGCTGTCATCCGGTTCAAATCCACCCCTTTGGCAATCGCATGGTGATGCGGACGGTGAGGGGCAGTCACCGTATCTTCCTTTTTCAAGTGAACACACATCCCAGCTGCAGCCGGTTCTTGTCCAGTGGCCAAATGCATTTCCCCTGGCACCGGCCCCGCGCCGATATTAAACACAGGAGATTTCCCTTCGGCATACGCCTCCGCCATTTTGTCTTCATAGCAGCGAATTTTGTACATCGTTTCGTACATCCAAAGAAGATGATCCTTGGAAATGGCCAACTTCCTCTCCTCCTTCACTTGATTGGTACCGCTTTCATCATTTCTATAAAGCAAAAATCGTTCCAACGCTTGTTTCCTTTTCTTCGTCCGCCAAATTGTTTATCCAAAGCCGCCTTTTTGATCCAACCTAAACAAAAACAGCGACAAAGTGTTTCATTTTGTTTCACTTTGTCGCTACACTTTGATACAAAATGGGACAGTCAATACCGAATATTCCATTTATCCATTTGCCGGTAAAATGTGCTTCTCGATATGCCTAAATAACGGGCAGCTTTGGAAATGTTGCCGTTGCACTGCTTTAACGCCTCGATGATGGATTGCTTTTTTATCTCATTTCGGGAGATGTCTACGTTCTCCCTAACTTGAGGCAAGCGAAGAGGCCGAAAGATTTCTTCCGGCAAATCAGCCGCTGTCAATACCGGTTTTGTGCACTGATTTAGCACCCGCTCGATCATATTTTGCAACTCGCGAATATTTCCTGGCCAATCGTATTGCATAAGCGCCTCTAAGAAATCGGACCGTATCTCAGGAAACGGTTTATTTCGTTTGTGAGCCAGTCTTTCAATAAAATGACGGACGAGAAGCGGAATATCTTCTTTTCTTTCTCGAAGCGGCGGAAGAACAATCGGCATGACGTTCAACCGGAAAAACAAGTCTTCACGAAAACTGCCTTTTTGCACTTCCCGGCGAAGGTCTTTGTTGGTCGCCGCGATGATTCTGACATCAACAGGGATCACTTTATGCCCGCCAATTCTCATCACTTCCTTTTCTTGAATAACGCGCAAAAGCAACACTTGCATTTCCAAGGACATTTCGCCAATCTCATCCAAAAAAAGCGTTCCCCCATTGGCAAGCTCAAACTTTCCGGCGCTTCCCCCTTTTTTCGCTCCTGTGAATGCCCCGTCCACATATCCGAACAACTCACTGCCAAGGAGATCACGCGGTATGCCTCCACAGTTAATGGCAATAAACGGTTTGTTTCTCCGCTTGCTCTCATTATGAATCGCCTGAGCCACCATCTCTTTTCCTGTTCCGCTTTCCCCTAATATTAACACGTTGGAATCTGTCGCTGCGGCGAGCCTCGCTTCGTTCATTTTCTCAATGAAACACGGGTGTTGCCCGATCATATCCGCAAACGTGATTTTCGCTTGGTTTCCCGATAGGTGGTTGACAAACTGGCGTACCTTTTCAATTTCTTTTACAATGATCATCGATCCGATTCGTTCTTTTTTCTCGTAAATTGGAATCTTGTCAACTAACACATGGTGCACCGCGTTTGAAGGCTTGACGCTTAGATGCAGCTCTTGATTTTGCAAATGAAGCGGGTGGTTCGAACAGATAGAGGGATCATTGAAAAGATCGTCGAGCTTTTTCTCTTCCAGTTGCAGTTGTGGTATATGGAACAGCTTTTTTAACTGGTTGTTCGCCTTTACGATCTTCCCATCGCGATCGATGATTAAAATGCCTTCTTTCATATTGTTCGTTGTCGCTTCCAAAAACCGTTGCATCATCACGTTTTTTTCAGCATTCTCATGTAATTTTAGTTGGTACTCAATCGCCTTTACGGCTGATACAACCATTCCTAGCGTATGAGAGTGCACTTTTTCATAGGGTCCTGACATATTCAATACACCAATGATTCGGCCGTCGGGATCATGGATGGGGGCAGCGGAACACGTCCATGACTGGCATATTTTCGTGTAATGTTCCTCAGCAAACACTTGAATCGGACGATCAATGGCGATCGATGTGCCAATGGCGTTGGTCCCCATCACTTGCTCGCTCCAGTCCGCCCCCGCGATAAATCCGATTTCTTCCGCCCTCGCTAAAGGCTCGCGATCGCCAATCGACAAAAGCAACTGTCCGTTTTCATTGCACAGGATCACCAAAAATCCAGATCCTTTGACAATCGAATACAACCCTTCCATTAACGGCAATGACCAATCGATCAAGGAGCGGTACTTTTCATTGTCGATTTCTTTAATCCACCCGTACGGCCGAAACGGATCAACCATCGCTTTTTTCGACCGAAGCCAAGAGTCTCGAATCATGGGCGGCAAATCGGGATCGAGCTCGTTATGAAATACGAACTTTTCCCACATGGATTTCACCTGTTCGCGGGTCACGATCATCTTGTGTTCACCTCCGTGTTTGCCATTGTTTTTCTTTTTCTCTTCAATTTATTGATTTCCTTTTTCAACTTTATAAAAAATAACAACCGAAAAAAGCAGCCATGATGGCTGCCTTGGAAACATCTACCGCCTAGCACACGACCCCCGCTCCACGAGCCGGTGCGGGATGATGATGCGTTTGATCGGTTCATTTGGGTTGGTGATTTTCTCAATTAAACTTTTCGCCGCTTCGTAGCCGAGCTGAAAAATGCCGATGTCAACCGACGTGAGCGGCGGACGCGACATTTCGGCGAGCAACGTGTTGTTGAAGCTGACGATCGATACATCTTCCGGGACGCCGAGGCCCATTTCATCGAGCGTTTTGAGCATTCCGAGCGCCATGAGATCATCGGCGACAACGAGCCCAGTCGGCGGCTCAGGCAAAGAAAGAAGCTCCTTCATCGCCTCTTGGCCGCCTTCCTGCAAAAATTCTTCATGGACGACATATTCCGGGCGGTACGGCAGCCCGGCTTCACTCAAGGCGGCGGCGTAGCCATTTTGGCGGTCGACGGTCACCAAATATTGCGGATTGCCGCCGACAAACGCGATGCGCTCATGGCCGTAGGCAATCAAGTAGTTCGTCGCATCTTTGCCCGCCTGGACGTTGTCGTTGTCGACATGGGTCACTTGTTCCGCTTTTTGGTGCGGCTTGCCGATGACGACGAATGGGAAGTCGTGCTTTTGCAAGTATTTCATCAGTTTATCGTTTTGACGAGAATAAAGCAAAATGACGCCGTCCACGCGCCGCCCTTGCAGCATCTCCACCACCCGTTCGTAAATATCGCTTTCTTTTTCCCCTGTCGACATTTGCAAGGCGTACCGTTTTTCATGGGCGGCTTTGCTGATGCCGCGGATGACTTCCGGGAAAAACGGGTTTTGCAACGCCTGGTCGGCGGAGCTCGGCATGACGATGCCGATCACTTGCGTCATTTGGCTCGCGAGGCTGCGGGCGATAAAGTTCGGATGATAGCCGAGCTCTTTCATCGCCTCGCGCACCCGCTGCTTCGTCTTCTCGCTGATGCGCGGGCTGTCGGCGATCACCCGCGAGACGGTCGACGGCGCGACATTGGCCCTTTTCGCCACATCTTTAATCGTAACGGTCATAAGCCCCCTCCTTTCCATTTATTCATTGATCCGTTTTGCCCGTTTTTTCACCAAATATAAAAACAAAAGAAACAGCACGTAAACCGATACGATGGCGGCGATAAACGGGATGTTGATCCCTGTTTTCTCCCGCAGCTTGTATACTTCCGCCGTTTCGCGGTCGAGCACAAGGTCGTAGCCGTCCTCATCGCCGCGGACGAGATCGTCCAATAAAAAGCCGCGCAGTTCTTTGTTTTTTGGCAACTGGTCATTGGTGAGATGGACATGCTGCGTTTCGCTCGTATTGTTGATGGCGATGACCGTCGTTTCATCTTGATATTGCCGTTTCAACACCGCCATGCCGTCTTTTTCATAGAACAGCGTAAAATCGCCGCGCCGCAATGATGGCAGCTCTTGGCGAAGCGGGCCGATTTTTTTCAAGTAATCGATGATTTCTGGATCGGCGCGGAAATCCATCAGACGGCGGTTGTCCGGATCTTGGCCGCCGTTCATGGCGATTTCGGTCCCGTAATACATGATCGGAATGCCAGGGGCGGTGAACAAATACGTCATGGCCAGTTTAATGCGTGAAATCGGGTTGTTGCGGTTGTCAATCGCGAGCTTCGTAAACCGCACGGTATCATGGTTGTCCAAAAACGACCCGAGCAAATACGGTCGGTCGTAAAACGTTTTGTTGTATTCCCAGACATCATACAGCGGGCGCAGTGACGCATCGCGCCTAGCAAGCGACTGCTTCACCGCGCCATACAGCGGGTAATCGACAAATCCGTCGATGCCGTATTTGCCGTATTCCGCAATATAGCGCGGATCGTCGCTCCACACTTCGCCAAGAAGGAAAAAGTCTTTTTTCACCGATTTGACTTCTTTCGCAAACTCCTGCCAAAACGATTTCGGCACGTGGCGCACTGTATCGAGCCGGTAGCCGTCAATGTCGGTCTCTTTAATCCACCATTTGGCAGCGTCAATTAAATACGTTTTGACCTCTGGATTTTCCTGCGCCAAATCAGGCAACCCATACACCCAGCCGTTTTCAAGCTGTGTTTGGTCGTTCCAGTCGAAAATCTCTTTTTTCGGGTGAAACCAATCTTTTTTCGTTGGGTCATGTAACCATGGGTGATTGTAACCGACATGGTTGGCGACAAAATCCAAAATGACTTTCATGTCGCGCTTATGCGCTTCTTTGACGAGTGTTTTCAAATCGCCCAGCGTGCCAAAGTGCGGATCGACTTGATAAAAATCTTCAATCCAATAGCCATGATAACCGCCCGGCATGTTTTTAAAAATCGGCGTCAGCCAAATGGCGGTAAATCCCATCTCCTTGATGTAATCGAGTTTCGCCGTCACCCCTTTCAAGTCGCCGCCGAAATACCCTTTCGGATCGTTCACATTCACGTTCTGGTCGTTTGTCGGATCCATATTGTTAAACCGGTCGACCATAATGAAATAAATGGCTTCATCTTGCCACGTCCGTTCTTCTTTCTCCGCCGCCGCAGCCGGCATGGCATAAAAAAGAAGGAACGGAAGGACGAGCAGCATAAAGAGCCGGTTCCCCATTTCCATTCCTCCCTTCCCGATTCATTTGCTCGTTCGGAAACGGGTAAGCCCCCTATTCTATGATAGCGGTTCTTACCCTTTTGTGCCACCAGCCGTTAAGCCAGAAATCAAATACCGCTGCAGGAACAAAAAGACGATGGCAATCGGGGCGGCGATCAAAATCGAGCCGGCGGCAAAGCGGGTGAAGTTGTTCGCGAACCGGTCGCTGATAAAGTTGAACAGCCCGACCGCCAGCGTAAATTTGTCCGGATCGCGCAAGACGATCGACGGCAGCAAAAAGTCGGTGAACGGCGCCATGAAGTTAAACAAGGCGACAACGGCTAAAATTGGCTTGGCTAAGGGCAGCATAATGCGGAAAAAGACGCCGAAGTGGCCGGCACCGTCGATGCGCGCCGCCTCATCCAGCTCGCGCGGAATCGTATCAAAGTAGCCTTTGACCAGCCACGCGTTAAACGGGATTTGCCCCCCGACGTAAATAAGAATGAGCCCCCAAAGCGAATCGAGCAAATGGAGCATATTGAGCAAAATATAGATCGCGACCATCGCCATGAGCGACGGAAACATTTGCAACACTAAAAACAAATACAGCCCCGTTTTCCGCCCGACGAATTTGTAGCGCGAAAACGCATAGGCGATGAGCGCCGTGAAAAAGACGGATAACACCGCATTGGCCGCAGCGACAAACAAGCTGTTTTTATACCAAAGCAAATAATCGCTCTGCGGGCTGGTAAATAACCATTTATAATGCTCGAACGTCCACTTCTCTGGGATGAGAGATGCCGAATACAGGCTTGTTCCTGGATTGAGCGACATGCTGATTGTCCAAAGGAGCGGATAGGCGATGACGACAAACATGAAGGCGATAAACAAATAAATAAGCGCTACTTCCACGTGCGATTTCCATTTGCGATTCATCAAATGTTTCCCTCCTCTTTAAAGGAACGGGTGCGCCGGAACTGGTAAATGGCAAACCCGCTGACGATCAAGCCGATGATGAGCGAGATCGCCGCCGCCATATTGTAGTTGTTTGTCGTAAACGTCAAATCGTACACCCATGAAATGAGAATGTCCGTCCCCCCGGCGTTTTGTCCGCGCACGGCCGGGCCGCCGTCGTTGAACAAATAGATGATGTTAAAGTTGTTGAAATTGCCGGCATATTGCATAATCAACAGCGGCGCCGTCGCATACAAGACGTGCGGCAACGTGATCGAACGAAACTTTTGCCAGCGCGTCGCTCCGTCGATGTCGGCCGCTTCGTACCAGTCGCGGGAAATGCTTTGCAAAACGCCGGTAAACAACGCAAATACGAACGGGAAGCCAAGCCACGTTTGAATCAAAATAAGCGCCACTTTTGTCCAAAACGGATCGGTCATCCACGGGACCGACAACCCAAACAAACTCAACACTTCGCGGTTGATGGCTCCGAATTTGTCGTTGAACATCGCCGCAAACACCAAAATCGTGACAAACGCTGGAACGGCCCACGGCAAAATCAACACCGTGCGGATGAACCGCTTGAACTTGATGCGCGGGTCGTTGACAAGCAACGCCAAAAACAGTCCAAGGGCGATTTGCGCCGTTGTCGCCACCACGGTCCAAACGATCGTCCAGGCGAGAACGCTAAAAAACGTGCTTTTCCAAATTGGAATCGACACTAAGTTTTTGAAGTTTTCCAACCCAACCCAATTCAACAAATGGCGCGGCGGCGAGTGGTACAAGTTGTAGTCGGTAAATGCGAGCGACACCATAAACAACAGCGGCAGCACAACGATAAACAACAGCATCACAAGCCCGGGCGTCACAAAGATGTACGGAAACCCCCGATCCCACGCATGACGGCACGATTCGATCAGCGATGGGAACGGCTCGCCGCGCTGCCGACGGCGGGCGTCGTTGCGCGCATCAATGATGTTCGCAATGTGCAACGCGACCGCAAAAGCGATGATGATGACCGAAACCAATCCTTGAATCAAGAGAAAAATCGAATGATCAAGCATCGGGATTTCGCCAAGCGTGACGAGTCCCCACAGCCCGATGTTCAAAAAGTTATAAAACGTCATCAAAAAGGCCGCTTCAATGATGACAAACAAAATTCCTTTGACATACCGGCGGTTGTACAATTGCCCAAGGCCGGCAAACAACAGCGACAGCGCCATCGCCACCGCCGGCCGATGGCGGACGTTTGCTTCCGGCATCCGAACTCCCCCCTATTGTATGGATAAGAATGGTGGATAGGGCTGATCCTATCCACCACGATATCACGCGTTATTTTCCAGCGCCGCTGGCGGCGATTTTATCTTGAATCGTTTTGACCGCCTCACTCAGCACCGCTTTCGGGTTGTCGCCTTTCGCGATAAATTGCAAGGCATTGCCCATCGGCTCCCACACTTGCGACATTTCCGGCACGTTCGGCATCGGCTCGCCGTATTGGATTTGCTCCGCAAAGCCGGCGATCAACGGATCATTCGTAATTTTCTCATTTGTCAACGCTTTTTCATTCGCCGGCATTTCACCTGCCACTTCATAGTAATGGAGCGAATTTTCTTCGTTCGTCACAAATTTCATGAAATCGACCGCCCATTCTTTGTTTTGTGAATAGGCTGATAACATCCATGTTTTCACGCCGACGAACGATTTCGGATGCTCGCCGTTGTCTAAGACCGGCAGCGGCGCGGTCGCTAATTTGTCGCCCAACGCTTCTTTATACGACGCGATGTTCCATGGTCCGGTGATGGCAACCGCCACATTCCCTTTCGTAAACAGCCCGTTCATAATATCGCCGGTGATTTCTTTCGGAATGTAGCCGTTTTTAAACCACGATTGGACGAGCTCGGCTCCTTTGACGGCTCCATCATTAGCCAGCCCGATGTCGCTTGTGTCGTATTTGCCGTTTTCATTTTTAAACACATAGCCGCCGTAGCCAGCAAAGAACGGATAAACGAAATAGAAGTTCGTCGCTTCCATTAAAAAGCCGTATTGATCTTTCGCCGCATTCGTTTTTTCCTTGGCGATCTTCATCAAGTCATCCATCGTTTTCGGCGCTTCCGGCACTAAATTTTTATTGTAGAACACGCCGTACGTTTCGACGACCATCGGCACGCCATACGTTTTCCCATCATATGTTACCGCGTTGATGGCTGTCGGGCTGTACTCGCCTTTTGCATCGCCAAGGTCGACCGGATCGGCCAGCCCCTGCAACACAATGTCGCCGATGCGGTCATGCGGCTGATAGAACACGTCCGGCCCTTTGCCAGCCGGTCCGTCGAGCGCTAGTTTTTTCGTTTGATCGAGCATGTTGACCCCAACCATCTCGATTTTGATTCCGGTTTTTTCTGTGTACTTTTGAAAAATATCCTTTAACGCTTGTTTTTGTTTTTCATCATCGTTCACCCACACGACGAGTTTCTGTGGCTTTTTGTCCTGTTCTGCCGTCTTTTGGTCGTTTCCTTTCGGCTGCTGGACATCGCGCTTGGGACCGCAGGCACCCAGCACGCCAATCAACAACACGGCCATGAGAAAGAAAGATAACGCTTTTCTCATAATCCCCCTCCTGTCATCATGACGGAATCTTAGCGGTACAATCATAAGGAAAACGTTTGCGCAAATAAGTTTTAATCCTTTCTATGAAAACGATTGCACCACTCATCTCCATTATAACGCTTATTTTTCATTTTACAAGCCTTTTTCTATAAAATTTGACTTTTCTTTTCTCTTAACGTACTTTTTATTATAGCTGAGCATTAATGCAAACGGTTGCTTCAGATAACAAAGGAGGAAAAAGAAAATGAGGAAAGAAGCCATCCACCACCGCTCAACCGACCATTTCGCTTATGCTTATGACAGCGAGACGCTCCATCTCCGGCTTCAAACAAAGAAACATGATGTCGACCACGTCGAGCTGCTTTTTGGCGACCCGTACGAATGGCACGATGGCGCCTGGCAGTTTCAAACGATGCCGATGCGGAAAACGGGAAGCGACGGGTTGTTTGACTATTGGCTCGCCGAAGTCAAACCGCCATATCGACGGCTGCGCTATGGGTTTGTGCTTCGAGCTGGGGGCGAACAACTGGTCTATACGGAAAAAGGATTTTACCATGAAGCTCCGAGCGACGACACCGCTTACTACTTTTGCTTCCCCTTTCTTCATCGGGTCGACCTATTCCAAGCGCCGGACTGGGTAAAAGACACCGTATGGTATCAAATTTTCCCCGAGCGGTTCGCCAACGGCAACCCGGCCATCAGTCCGAAAGGGGCGCGGCCGTGGGGAAGCGAGGACCCGACGCCGACGAGCTTTTTCGGCGGCGACTTGCAAGGAATCATCGATCACCTTGACTATTTGGCTGATCTCGGCATCACCGGCATTTACTTGACGCCGATTTTCCGCGCGCCGTCGAATCATAAATACGACACCGCTGATTATTTTGAAATCGACCCGCACTTTGGGGACAAAGAGACGTTGAAAACACTTGTCAAGCGCTGCCATGAAAAAGGGATCCGCGTCATGCTCGATGCAGTCTTCAATCATTGCGGCTATGAGTTTGCCCCGTTTCAAGATGTGTTAAAAAACGGTGCAGCGTCTAGGTATAAAGATTGGTTCCATATTCGCGAGTTTCCGCTCCAAACGGAGCCGCGCCCGAATTACGACACATTTGCGTTCGTGCCGCAAATGCCCAAACTCAATACCGCCCATCCGGAAGTGAAGCGCTACTTGCTTGATGTCGCGACGTACTGGATTCGCGAGTTTGATATTGACGGCTGGCGGCTCGATGTGGCAAACGAAATCGATCACCAATTTTGGCGCGAATTCCGTCAGGCGGTGAAGGCGCTAAAGCCCGATGTGTACATTCTCGGCGAGATTTGGCATGACGCCATGCCGTGGCTGCGCGGCGACCAATTTGACGCCGTCATGAACTACCCGTTCACGGACGGAGCGCTTCGCTTTTTCGCGAAAGAGGAAATCAGCGCCCGCCAGTTTGCCGATATCATGGTCCGGTTGCTTCATTCGTATCCGAAACATGTGAACGAAGCGGCGTTTAACTTGCTTGGCAGCCATGATACACCAAGGCTGCTTACGGTTTGCGGCGGCGACGTCCGCAAAGCGAAGTTGTTGTTTTTGTTCCAGCTCACGTTCACTGGTTCGCCGTGTATTTACTATGGCGATGAGATCGGCATGACGGGGGGAAACGATCCGGAATGCCGGAAATGTATGGTGTGGGATCCAGAGAAGCAAAACAAAGAACTGTATGAACATGTCAAGCAACTGATCGCTCTTCGCAAGCAATATCGGGCGCTTCGACGCGGCGATGTCGCTTTTCTCGCCGCCGATGATGAAGCGAACCATCTTGTTTATGAAAAAACGGATGGCAATGAAACGGTCATGATCATCATCAACCGGAGCAACGAAGCAGCAGAAATTCCCATGCCGATCGATGCGCGTGGAAAATGGCTGGTCAACCTTCTGACAGGGGAGCGGTTCGCTGCAGAGGCGGAAACACTTTGCGTCTCCTTGCCGCCGTACGGGTTTGTGCTTTACGCGGTCGAAAGCTGGTAAGGCGACTGAGCGGGCGGTTACGGACAAACATATCGGTTGCCGGTGCAGAGGACAAGCTGCACCGGTTTGATCTTTTGCTGACCGTCCCCATCTATACCACCGGCATAGAAGAAGGTCAATTACGCCGCGCCATGCGCCGATATTCGGTCGGCGTGATTCCTTCCACCTTTTTAAACAGGCGCGAAAAGTAGGCGCCATCGTCAATGCCAACCCGCTTGGCGATCGCCTCAATCGTCTCGTTCGTCTCCGCCAACCATTGCTTTGCCTTTGACAACCGATAATGCGCCAAGTAGCGGCTAAATCCCATGCCCATCGTTTTTTGCATGCAGCGGGTGATGTAGTCCGGGTGGAATCGGAGCTCCTGCGCGAGCATGTCCAGTGTAATCGGCTCGCTGAAATGTTTCTCGATATACGCAACCACCGCGGCGCTGATCTGTTCAGACGCACTTGGGACGGAAAGCTCTTGTTTTTGCAAGTGCCAAAGGAATTCGATGAACAACAGCAGCTGCCGGAGTGGCTGATCGATATCCCGCCGAATGTTTTGTTCCACGATTTGACTTAGCAGCTGTTCCACCCGCTCGCGCTGCTTGACTTCGCCATATTGACGGATGGAGAGCCGGTATTGGATCGGCTCGGTGTATGTCGCCTCCTTTTCGATCACGATCTGCCGGCTGACACCGCAATCGGAAACGACCGCAAAGTCTGGCAGCAAAAAATGAAGCCAAACCAGCTCCGTCCGTTCTTCGCATGGGCGGTGTCCGTAATGTTCCCTTCCCGGAATCAACAACAAATAGTGTCCACTGCCAACCGCAAACTCGCGCCCGTTTTCTGTCATATACAAACAGCCTCGTTTCACGTAAAGCAAATCAAAGACGGAAAATGTGCGGCGGAAATGCTTCTTTCCTTCCAGAAATACACTTTCCGCCCCTTTGATGAACACCGGCAGCGGCGGCATGGAAAATGTGACCGTATCCATCGGCCTCTCCCCTCTTTTGTCGGAAATGTGCAAGCAAAATCGCTTCTTTCTCTTTCCATTATGCAACAAACTAGCTAAACTGAATATATCGTTCAAGTCGGAATAAGAAAAAGGAGTTGTCTCAACATGCGCCGTGAGGCCAAAACGCGATCACTGTTTTCCTTGACGTGGCCAATTTTTATTGAAACGTTGCTCTATATGGTGATGGGCAACGCCGATACACTGATGCTCAGCCAGTATTCAGATCACGCGGTTGCTGCCGTCGGTGTGGCGAACCAAATCATCGCTTTAACGATCGTGCTGTTCAACTTCGTCGCTTTAGCGACAGCAGTGCTTGTTGCTCAATATTTAGGCGCCCGCCGAGAGCAAGAAGCCGTTGACGTATCGCTTGTATCCCTCGTGGCCAATTTATTGTTCGGATTGTTGTTAAGCGCCATTCTCGCCGCATTCAGCGAGCCGATTTTGCGAATGATGGATTTGCCCGCCGAGCTGCTCGATGAAGGAACCCATTATTTGGCGATTGTCGGTGGATTTTTGTTCATCCAAGCGCTGATGATGACGGTCGGCGCCATTTTGAAAAGCTATGGCTTCACCCGTGACACGATGTATGTGGCGGTTGGCATGAACGTTTTGCACGTCATCAGCAACGCGGCCCTCATTTTTGGCTTGTTTGGCCTGCCCGCCCTCGGCATCCAAGGAGCTGCTATATCGACCGCCGCCAGCCGCGGCATGGCCTTTCTCGCACTTCTTGCTTTGTTGCGCAAACGAACAAACATTCCGCTCGCACCAAGGGCGTTTCGCCGCCTTCCGTTTCACTATTTGCGCTCACTGCTGAAAATCGGTGTTCCGGCAGCCGGGGAACATCTTTCGTACAATACGGCGCAAATGGTCATTACGTATTTCATTACATGGCTTGGCGCTGAGGCATTGACCGTCCGTGTATACACGCAAAACATTATGATGTTTGTGTTTTTATTCGGCATCGCCGTCAGCCAAGGAACGCAAATTCTCGTCGGCCACTTCGTCGGGGCCGGGCGATACGAGGAAGCCTACGCCCGCTGCTTGAAAAGTTTGTACAGCGCCATCGCCATCTCAGTGTTGCTGGCCGCAGCCGCCTATTGGTTTGCCGAGCCGTTGCTGTCGCTCTTTACCGATGACCGCTCAATGATTGTTCTTGGCCGCAAACTGTTGCTGTTAACGATTATCCTTGAACCGGGGCGCTCATTTAATTTAGTGATTATCAGCTCGCTTCGTGCCGCTGGCGATGTGCAATTCCCTGTCTATATGGGCATTTTGTCGATGTGGGGCGTCGGCGTGACCATTGCTTACGTATTTGGCATCGCCCTCGGATTTGGCCTCGTCGGCATTTGGCTGTCGTTCATCGCCGACGAATGGCTGCGCGGACTGTTGATGCTTTGGCGCTGGCGGTCGCGCGTCTGGATGAAAAAAACGATGGTGCCACAAGCAAAAATGGCGTAGCGCCGCCAAATCGAATAAGAGCTGCGCGTAGGCGCAGCTCTTATTCTTTAATGCGAATGCCGTAATGATCAAACCAAACGTGCACTTGGCCAAGGTAAGCGAGCAGCTGCGGACCGGTCATGAGCTGCCCAAACCACGGCACTTGGAACGACTTCCCTTCTGTTTCAATGAGCGCCAACAATTTTTCCCGGTCGAAAAACTCGTGCAAAACCGAAGAGCGGTCATGGAGCAACTGCTCAAGCCATTGCTTGACAAGTTTCGTATATAGAGGATGGTGCGTTTTCGGATAGGGGCTTTTTTTCCGGTAGAGCACCTCTTCGGGAAGCAATCCCTCGAGCGCTTTTCGCAAAAGGCCTTTTTCTCGTCCTCCATACATTTTCATATCCCACGGAATGTTCCAAACGTATTCGACAATGCGATGGTCAGCGAACGGCACACGCACTTCCAAGCTTGCTCCCATGCTCATCCGGTCTTTTCGGTCAAGCAGTGTCGTCATAAACCAAATCATATTTAAGTAAAACAGCTCACGCCGCTTCGCCTCCTCGGCGCTTTCCCCCTCGAGACGCGGCACTTCAGCAAGCGTTTGTTCATAACGCATTTGCACATAGTCGTCAAGGCGAAGCTTTTGCCGCCATTCTTCCTTTAACAACCCGATGCGCGCCTCAATCGAGCGCATCCATGGGAATCCTTTCCGCGCCAAATCGTCCGGCCGATGAAACCATGGATAGCCGCCGAAAATTTCATCGGCGCACTCCCCTGATAAGCTGACGACAAACCGTTCGCGAATTTGTTTGCAAAACCAAAGAAGCGAAGAATCGACATCGGCCATGCCCGGAACGTCGCGGACGATGACGGCTTCATGCAAATGGCGGAACAGTTCCTCTTGCGTGATCACACAGCGATGATGAACCGTTTGAAATTGGTTTGACACCTGTTCGATAAAGGGCGCATCCGTGTTTGGTTGAAAATCGTTGGCTTTGAAATACTGGTCGTTCCCTTCATAATCGATCGAGTAGGTGTGCAGCGGCCCTTTTCCAGCTGCCGCGAAGGCATTGGCAGCAATCGCCGTAATGGCGCTCGAGTCGACCCCACCAGAAAGGAAGGTGCAAACCGGTACATCGGAAACGAGTTGGCGCGTGACCGCATCCGTCAATAGAAAGCGCAGCTTTTCGACCGTTTCCTCGAATGAATCGCGATGGACGTCGCTTTCGACATTCCAATACCGCCAAATGCGAAGCCCGCTGCGAGAGAAAGTCAACGCGTGCGCTGGACGCAGCTCCTGAACACCACAAAACACGCCGTGCCCCGGTGTGCGCGACGGTCCGAGGCCGAACACTTCGGCGAGTCCTTCATAATTGACTTCTGCCTTTACATCGGGATGGGCCAAAATGGCTTTCACTTCCGAGCCGAACAGCAGCCCCTCGCCATCTTCTCGATAAAACAAAGGTTTTACTCCGAGCCGGTCGCGCGCCATAAATAACAGCTCGCGCTCCTCGTCCCAAACGGCGAAGGCAAAAATGCCGTTGAGCCAATCGACGCATTTCTCCTTCCATTCCATATATGCGGCAAGCAACACTTCTGTATCGGAATGACCATCAAATCGATAGCCTTGGCGCAACAGTTCCTTGCGAATGTCTTCCGTATTATACAGCTCGCCGTTATAGACGATCGTATAACGATGTCCGTTTTTTTGCCGGACCATCGGTTGTTTGCCGCCAGCCGGATCCACGACGACAAGCCGTTTATGGCCGAAGGCGACATGAGTGTCCAGCCACGTATTTGTATCATCCGGTCCACGTTTGGCGAGCGTCTCTGTCATGCTGTCAATGACCGTCCGCTCGCGGCGCAAATTGCGCCCGAAATGGACCCAGCCAGTAATGCCACACATACAAACCAATCCTTTCTTTTTATCAAAGATGGCAAGTTCTCACCCGTTTCCATCATTTCGTCCGTTCTTTTTCACGATCGTTTCCAGCGATCGCTCCTTTGATTCACGATGGTTCTCCACGTCGGCATGATTCCATTTTATGCACCCCCCGTCATTTCGATGAATTGTCCGACGTCGGTCGCCGCATGAATAAATCAGCAAAAAAATGGAAAAACAGAGGAGTACAAGGAGGATGAGAGACATTGAACATCGAGGAACGACTGCAATGCATTGTGGAACAGCCGCGGGCTTATGTGTATGGAACAGTGGAGTTCGTCAACGATGAATGGATCTTCTTCGACGAAGAAGAAGAGGAAGCCTCTTTAGTAGAAGAAATTGCCGAGCAAGGCATCGAATGGTTTCACTGCGGGCATTGGCTGTCCGGGCAATGGCAGGATCAGGGCGCGGTCGCCACGGATCTTGGCGTCTTTCCCCTCGAAAACGGCGATCGCATCCGTTTCCGCAAACGGCTGACTTATGCCTATCAACAATGGCTCGCCGCGCTTCCTGATTCAACCTTTTTCCAGTTTGTTCAATGGCTGAACAGCCTCGGATTTTCGCTGTATGACTGCTTATATTGCTACAACGGCCTATTGTTTGCCAAATCGTCTGGCGTGAATTTCATCATTTATGACAACACGAAACAAATCGCCAGCGTCCATCACTATTACGAACGCGGACAGACACCGAGCGATCGTTTTGAAATTACGCTAAACAGCGGGGAGCGGACGATTTGCGCCCAAATTGGCTGAGCGGAACCACTGGTGAAATCAACGGCGTGACGCCAACATTTTCTCTTTCTCGATATTGCACTGAAATACATTTTATGAAAAAAACATCGACTCCCCCGCCGCCAATCGACGCCGGGCGGGGGATCATGGTTGCTTCTCGGTCACATACAGCGTTACTTCTTCAGCCAAAAGCGGAGGACAAATCCCATACCCTTGGGCATACGTGCATTGCAAATCGCGAAGCCGGTTGAGCTGTTCCGGCGTTTCCACCCCTTCGGCGATCGTCTCAAGCCCCAACCCGTGTGCCATCGTAATCATCGCCTTGACAATGGCCTCATCGGAAGCGTTGGCATGCAATTGTTCAATAAAGGCACGGTCAATTTTCAATATTGTCGCTGGCAACCGCTTTAAATAATGGAACGAGGAATATCCGCTGCCGAAATCGTCGACGGCGATGCCGACGCCAAGCTTCCTCAACTCGTCCATTGTCCGCATCGTACTGGACAGATAACGGAGCATCGAATGTTCGGTCAATTCGAGATGCAAACAGGACGGAGACAAGCGTGACTGCTTAAGCGCTTGTTTTACATTGTCTACAAACCGCTCGTGTTGAAACTGGACAGGGGAGACGTTGACAAAAATGGAAAGACGATTATTTCCTGTCATTTCCTGCCATTGTTTCGTCTGTCTGCAGGCGGTTTTCAGCACCCAGCGCCCAATCTCATGAATCAACCCGGTCTCTTCCGCCAAAGGGATGAATTCATCCGGCCGCACAAGCCCAAGCTTCGGGTGGCGCCAGCGAATCAGCGCCTCCGTCGCCTTCACCGCACCCGTATGTACGTCGACAATTGGTTGGTAGCAAAGAAATAATTCATTCTCTTCGATCGCCCTGCGCAAATGTCCGCCCATTTCCAATCGGTGCATTGCTTCTTCGTTCATTTGCGCGCAGTAGCGCTCCACCCGGTTGCCGCCGCCTTTTTTAGCCATGTTGACCGCCATATCGGCGTGCCTAAGGAGCGCATGTTCGTCCTCTCCGTCATCTGGAAACATCGCTAGACCAACGCTTGCTGTAACGAAAAATTCCTTTCCATCGTACACAATCGGCCGCGCCACTTCGCGCACGATGCGGAGCGCCGCTTCCGTCGCCGCCTGGACCTCTGTTTTGAGCGGAAAAAGCAAACAAAACTTGTCGCCATGAAATCGGCCAAGCTCCGCACTAGGCGGCAAGACGCGGCGAATGCGCTCGACAAGCTGGCGCAAAATGTCATCTCCGGCGTAATGGCCGACGCTGTCGTTAATCCATTTAAACCGGTCCAAATCGATCAAAGCAACTGCCATCTTTCGTCGCTTCTGCTTGGCTTTGTCCAGCTGTTCGGAAAACAATTCCATCCACTTTGTCCGGTTGGGCAAGTTCGTATCGATGTCGTAATATGCTAAATAAGAGATTTTCTCTTCCGCCTTTTTTTGCTCGGTAATGTTGCGTCCGATTCCGTAAATGCCGACCTTTTTGCCATCCACAATGATGGGAATGTTTTTCATTTGAAACAAAAGCCGTTCTCCCGACTTCGTCGGAATTTCCAAGTTATACGTTTGGATATTCCCCCGCAGCGCTCGGTAAAAATAGCGGGTGACGCGGGGAATATCATTCGGATGAATATACTTGAGCGAATTCGTATACAAAATCTCTTCTTTCTTGTAACCGAGCACTTGCTCAAAAGCGGGGTTGACGCTTGTCAAACGGCCGTGCAAATCTGTGGAATAGACAATGTCCGTGTTATGCTCAAACAACGATTTGTAGCGTTGCTCCGACATTTGCAGGCGGACGTGCAGCCGCTCCATGTCGCGGGACGATGTTGACATGAGCTTCGCCAATGTCATCATCCCTTCTGGCGGCGATGACCACGGTGACAGTAGGCCGCTCTCCGCCGAGGCCGCTGTTTCCGCCAGCGAAATGGCCGCAAATGCGGCCGGCCGCACCGCCGTATACGCATCTTTCACCAACACCTCGACGGCCGGAAACAGCGCTGCCTGTCCAAACACCGCAGCCACACCGTCAAACAGCGGGCGCGTATACCCACTCAGCGCCGCACTGTAGTAAAGCAGCATTCCTTCTGCTGGTTGCTTGGCTGTTTGCATCGCCACATCACGCGCGCTCCAGTAAAGGGACGCGGCATGAATATAAGCAAATCGCACCTTTTCTCCGTTATGGACATGGCCCCTTACGGCAACCGAGCCATCCTGGTTGACAGCGACAATCGGCAGGCAGACATCGCGTCCGTTCCGTTCGATAAGAAACGGAAATTCCATCCCAGAAAATGGAAGGTGTTCGATAAACTCTTTTCCTAAATACCGTTCCAAATAGCTCGACGCTTTTTGCCCGTTTAGCTCGTCAATCTGCTGATCGCGGCTTTTCGTGATGGAAAACGCCAAGCCAATCGGCTCCCATAAAAACGGTGCGGCACAGTGGCCGCGAAGCGCTGTTCCACTGAAAGAGACGGCGATTCCTCCGCGCTCAAGCCGACCGTCGGGCGAAAATAACACGCTGCCCTCGGGAAGCGCGCAGCCGATGATAACCATTCGTTCGTTTGCAAGCGGCAAATGGCGAAGCAAGGGCGGCAAAGCCGAGCGGTGATTCGTAAACAACAAAAGCAACGTCGTATCGTGACGAACGACCGCCTCCGCGATCAACGCCGCCAATCCATCCGGGCGGTCAAACTCATCAGCTGGCAGCGCCAACGACGAAACGGTTGAAGACGTCATCGACGCGACGCCAACAGCGAGATTCGCCTCCCCGGCCATTGGCAGCGGTCCTGCCATCCCAACCATATGGGCGTGCGGCCAACGACGGGCTAACGCGGCGGCCGCATGGCGCACTGCTGCCTCATCATTGCCCGCGATTTGGACAAACAACGGCTCATCCAAGGAAGAACTATGCTCCCTGAGCAAATGATCCAGCTCCTCGGCGCGGCGGCAGCAGAACCAACGCATAAACGATCATGCCCCCCTCCGCTGACCAATCGGGTCAGAAAATTCAAAAAATGACATTTCTTTTACCATACCATATTTTCATCTTCAACAAAAGCGGCAACCAATAGAAGGCTGCCGCTTCGCTTTAGAATAAGTCAAAACCAAGCGGCAGCAGCAAACCAAGAAACAGCGTCACCGCAAGGGCAATGACCCATTGCGTCCATCTTGCCGCCGCGCTTTTCCCTTTTTTTTCAGCTGCTAAAACCATTTCCATCGCTCCGATCACCCACAGCCCGGCAAGCGCCTTTAGCCAATAAAGCGCGGATATCGAAGCAATGCTATGCAGCAAAAGCCCCCCCGTCGCGATCGTGAGAATGTAAAACAGCCGCAACACCATTTGCACGATCTTGGCTTTGCCCGCCCCTTGCCGCTCCATCGACACCGCAAGGAAAAACAAAACAATCGTGATGAGCCAGCTCGTAATATGGGCATGCGTCAACATCCATCCCTCCAACCATTCCTTGTTCCTTCCCATCATAGCACGGCGGGCGGACGGTTGACAAACTTCATGAAAACGAAAGACGCCCTTTCTTTCAAGAGGACGCCTTTCGAACATCAATGGGAACTTCCTCACTTTCGCCGTTTACTCTCCCACTTTGTTGCGCAACGTGCCGATGCCTTCCACCGTCACCTCAATGACATCACCCGTCTGCAAAAAGCGCGGCGGGTTCATCCCTTTGCCGACTCCAGCCGGCGTTCCTGTAGCGATGATGTCGCCCGGCTCAAGCGTAATGCCTTTTGAGATCGTCTCGATGATCGATTCAATGGAAAAAATCAATTGTTTCGTGTTCGCTTGCTGGCGCACTTCGCCGTTGACCCGTGTCTCGATGCGCAAATCGTTTGGATTTGGCACAAATTTGCTTGGCACGATCCATGGCCCCATCGGGCAAAATGTATCCAGGCTTTTGCCGAGAAAATATTGTTGGTGCCGCTCCTGCAAATCTCTCGCTGTCACATCGTTGATGATCGTGTATCCAAATACGTAATGAAGCGCGTCTTCGCGGCGGATCGCCCGCCCTTGTTTGCCGATAATCACCGCCAGCTCCCCTTCATAGTCCATTTCATCCGTGACATCGGCATGGCGCAAAATCGTTTCCTCATGGCCGATGACCGTTGTCGGCGCTTTCGTGAAGACGATCAAATGCTCCGGCACATCGGCGCCGCCGAGCTCCAGCGCGTGATCAACATAGTTTTTGCCGATGCAAAAAATGTTTTTCGCCGGCCGTGGGATCGGGGCCAAAAGACGGACATCGTTGAGGCGATAAACGTACTCCCGCGTCGGATGGCCTAGCGCCCAGTCAACCACTTTTTGCGCCCGTACGAGAAACTCCTCCCCTTGGGCAATCGCTTCAACCATCGTCGTCGGCATCGTCTCCGTTCCATCCATCGCCCGTTCGGCGCGGCGCAAATGAACCGCCCGGTCGTCCCCTTGCGGCACGGCTCCGACAAACGTTTCGCCATCGCAAAGTGCGGTGATCAGTTTCATCGTGTCTCTCTCCCTTTCTTTGTTATGCAGCGGATGCTTCGTGAACTCTTCTCTTCCACCCGCCTTCGCCATTTTGGCGCGTTGAGGATGATATTCGCCATCGAGGCGAAAAAGTCCTGTTTTTGTAGAATTTTGTCTAAATTAGGAAATTTATCACTTATTTTCCCGAATCACTTTCTTTTTTCGTCGTGATATGTATAATAATGTTTAGTTTCCACTAGGGCGTCGATTGCGACTTTCGTCATGCAACAAACGTCTCTTGCATCGACGCGGCATGCCTCAACCAACATTTCAAACGAATTGATGGTGAAGGAAATGGTTCTGTTGCAAATTGAAGAAAAACGACAACAAATGATCGAATTGGCGCTCACTTATGGGTTTACGGCCAAAGAGACGATCGAATGCAGCCAAGAGCTTGACCAATTGATCAATCAATATTTGCAGCAAACAAGGATGTTGGAATCGCCTTCCCCGTCCGTTCAGTAAGCGGGGGTTTTTATTGCCCCGGCCGGCGGCGAAACGGCGGCCGCGTTCCGTATGTTCCCCACCTCCACATCCACTCAATCGGGCCATAATGAAAACGCGCAAACCAAAAGCGGCTTATCCACACTTGAGTTGCATACAAGGCAAACGCAATCAACATCTCCTGCCATGCGCTTGTGCGTCCATACCACCCAAGCCCATAACCATAAAACAGCGACGTGCAAACGAGCGATTGCGCGAGGTAATGGGTGAGCGACATTTTCCCGACGTCTTGCCACCACCGCCAAGCGCGCTGCCAACTTGATTTCCCGCAGACGAACACGGCAGCCGACGCGTAAAACACCGCCAATGCGGCGCCGCCGAAGCTGTCTTGGATGTACATGGTCAAGTCGTTGGCCGCAACCCAATACGGAATGGTTTTCAGTGCTAAACCAAAACATAGCGCCCACCTCATCAGGCGGCGCAGCTTCGCAGGCGAGTGACGGTCGGCTTCAAGCCAACGTTGGTCGGCGGCATAGCCGCCAAGCAAACAAAACGGCAGCACGGTCAACACCGTAAGCAAAAGCCCTCCATCGCCGTTGATATACATCCAGTCGTTCCATCGTTGCCAAAACACGTCACGAAACGTTCCGTTTCGATAATGGCGAACCGCCGCGGCCGCCGCGGTCTCGTGGCCGCCGGCTGTCTCCATTTCTCCGGTCAACACATTGAGAGTTAACAACAGCGCCATGAGGCCGTGAAAAAGAAAAAAGACGGCAACAGCCGCCGTCCGCCACCAACGAGGCGGGGCGGCGAAAAAGAAAAGCATGATGAACCCGGCGAGGGCGTAGGGGATTAAAATATCGCCAAACCAAAGGCCAAACGCATGAGCAATGCCGATCCCAAGCAAAAGAAAGAAGCGGCGCAACAGAATCGGAATCGGCCGCTCCCCGCGGCTTTGGAGCCGGCGGAACATCATCACGGCGCCAAAGCCGAATAAAAAGGCAAACAGCGGATACGCGCTCGCTTCAAACAACACATCCACGACGGCAACGAAAACTCGGTCAAAATCACTGCCCTTGACGCCGTCGTCGTATAACGCCGGCGAGGAAACATAACGCATGTTGACAAGCAAAATGCCGAGCAAGGCGAATCCACGCAACACATCGGCCGCGGCGATTCGCTCGGTCGATCTGATCATCGCTTTCTCCCTTCTTTCTACCGCCTAGCCGTCTGCGCAATCGGCGACGCCTTACCGCCTTGCCGGCACGCCCGCCGCCTTATCCATTTCATTCGATGCGCTCTCCTCTGCCCGTCTGAAGGCGCATGCCTGTATCATCAGTTGACATAGCGGCCCGATTTTCCAATTGCATCCCAATATTGGCGGCGCAAGTGTACTTTCTGAATTTTTCCGGAGGCTGTTTTCGGCAGCTCATCCACAAACGTTACACCCGTGATCGCTTTGAAGTGGGCCAACTTTTCCCGCGAAAAGGCGATCAGCTCCTCTTCGCTCACCGTATGCCCCGGTCGAACGACGACGAACGCATGCGGCGTTTCCCCCCATTTTTCATGCGGCACGGCGATGACGGCCGCTTCAAGCACAGCCGGATGCTCATAAAGCGCTCCTTCGACTTCAATCGACGAAATATTTTCCCCTCCGCTAATAATAATATCCTTTTTCCGGTCAACGATATCAATATGCCCGTATTCATCGACGGTCGCCATATCGCCGGTATACAGCCAGCCGTCGCGGATCGTTGCGGCGGTCGCTTCTTCGTTTTTCCAATATCCTTTCATGACGCCATGGCTGCGGACAATCACCTCACCGATCGCCCGTCCATTCTTCGGCACTTCCTCTCCATTCTCGTCGACGACTTTCACCTCGCAGCCGATCATCGGATAGCCGGCTTTCGCTTTCAGCCGCTGCTTTTGTTCGGCAGGCAGCCCGTCAAGCTGCGGGCGGATAAGCGAAATGGTGGTGAGCGGAGACGATTCGGTCATGCCGTACACCTGGATAAACTCCCAGCCGAGCTTTTCCTCAACGCGTGCGACAAACGCCGGCGGCGGCGCAGAACCGGCGATGACGACCCGCACGCCTTCCGGGACATCTGGTTGATATTGCTCATAATATTGCAGCAACATATTGAGCACAGTCGGAGCCATATGCATAACCGTCACCTGATGTTCCTTGACAAGATCAAAAATGACTTTCGGATCGACTTTACGCAAACCGATTTGCGTTGCCCCGTTGGCGGTGTAATAAAACGGAGCCCCCCAGCCGTTGACGTGGAACATCGGCAACACATGCAAATACGTATCGCGGTCGGACACACGCAAATGGTGCATCGTCACAAGCGCATGCAAATAGTTGTTCCGATGCGTCAGCATGACTCCTTTTGGGTTGCCTGTCGTCCCGCTTGTATATAGCAAGCTGCATATATCGTTCTCATTGATCATCGGGCGCGGAACCGGCGCTGACGACTGGGCGGCGAGCCATTCGTCGTAAGCGGTTTCATCAATCGCCGCCTCTGTTTTATGGTGGACAATGATCTCCTCGACCGTTTCAAGCTTGTTTTTGACCGGTGCAATCAGCCCGTACAGCTCCTGATCCACAAACAACACTTTCGTTTCGCTGTGATTCAAAATAAAAACGTAATCATCCGGTTTCAGCCGCGTATTCAGCGGCACCATCACCCCTCCCACTTCAAACACACCGTAAAACCCTTCGAGCATCTCGAGCGTGTTGGGCGCCAAGTACGCCACGCGGTCGCCTTTGCGAACGCCAAGCCCCCGCAGCCCGTTGGCAAGCCTCGACACTCGTTCGCCAAGCTCACGATACGTCACCGTCCGCCCCGAACAAATCATGGCTGTCTTGTCCCCATAGAGAGCCACGGCGCGATCGAAAAAGTGATGGAGCACGAGCGGCGCATTCATTCTCCCATCCCCCTGTTTTATGTTTTAGAAAATTCACAATTGTATTATATAACAAAGATGGCATAAAGAAAAAGAGGGCCGTCCCAAAAGTCGTAAAATGACTTTTGAAGCCAGCCCTCTTTCTTGGATAGTCCACTCCATTGCGCCAAAAAAGAACCTGGTTTCTTCTTTTTTCCAAAAACGAACGCTAGGGGAGTCGTCTCGACAATAGCTAGTTATTTCCTTTCACCCCGGCGTCGGAGACATCCGGATCGACCGTATTCGTGACGCTGCAAAACGTATTCGTTTGCAAGAAATCGCCAGTATTGCCGCCGCCGGCACCTGAGTTTGACTTCGTGGTGCTTTTCGGAGCGATTTGCAGCACATCGCCCATGTTGACAGTGCCATTGCCGCTTACGTTCGTCACTTTGATCCCACCAATGACGATTGCTGGCATCCCCTTTCCCCTTCCTTTCTGCCCGTTCCCTTTCTTTATCATACGCGGGAGTTGCTTTCCTCAATTGGACTCTCACCCCGCATTGAACCGTTTTTTCTCCGTTTTCATACAATAACGATAGCGACACGACGAAAAAGGAGGGGGCTCTTCATGCCTTCATTTATCAGCGGTCCAATTAAAATCACCCATGTCAGCGGCGACGGCACGGTGAATTTCGGCGACGTCTTGCAAATCACACCAAAGAGCACGTTGAAATCCAATACCGGCTCAGGCGGCGGCAACAACGGGGACTTCCTGCAGACGAATACGTTCGTCAGCTTTACAAACACCGGCGATCCGGATGTGTTCGACTCAAATAATGCCGCCAACAATTAAAGCGAACGTTTCGCAGCTTGCGCCCATACACTAGTATCAACGAAGAAAACAAGGAAGGGAGCATGCCCACATGCCGGCTTTTGTCGGAGTCGTCAAACTGAACAGCATCGGAAGCAGCGGCGTGTTCCATATTGGCGATGTGTTTGCGATTTCCCCGCAAAGCGTGACGAAAACGTTCGCTGGCGCCGGTTCGTTTAACACCGGCGACGGGCTTCATATCTATAACTATTACAGCAATACCAATACGAATGACGCCGATGTCGCCGATGAAAATGTCGTCGGAAACGTTTGAAGGAGGAGAAGGAGGGTGCACGTTTACATCAGCCAAAGCATCTGCATCCACCAGTTGCGGATCGGCTCGGTCACCAATTCATCTGTTTTGCAAATCGGCAGCGCCGGAAGCATTCAAGCGCTCTCAACGCTTGCCAACACCGGCGGATTCACCGGTCCGGCCCCACAGGCGACCGTGCCGCCCGGTGCATCCGCTCCTCTCGTTCCTCTCCATTCAGCCACCCGCTAAATTCAGCGAAAAAAGTGATGAGAGCGAAAGGCCGTCCATATATTGAAGTAAGAGGGCTCTTTGGAGAGGATGATGGTGCACAATGAGCATTTACGAGTATTTCGTCAAGCTGCACCGCTATTTATTATGGCAAACAAAAAAAATACGGGATCTGGAACGCCGTCTCCACGCACTCGAAGCCCGGCTTCGGGAAATGGAGGCTCAGCCGCGCACATCGATCGAACGAATTGAATATAAATTTGACCAGCTCAAAGTGGAAACGCTCGAAGGAACGCTAAACATCGGGATCGCTCCGCCCGGAGCCGGCGGTACAATTGAAGACTTTGCCGTCGAACCGGTCAAAACCGTAATTCCAAAGCCGGAACCGGTGCTGTTGCGCCCGATTCAAGAAAAAGTGGCCGCCTATCTCAACGGGGAAGCGTCGGAAACGTTAAAACGCCTTGAGCAGCAATACGGCCGCCGCCTCGACGATACGTACCGCCAGTTCATTTTGCAAGACATCGCCCGGCAAACAGACGAACGCATCCGCTTCTATTTGCAAGAGAAAGCCAACCATGGCTACGTTCCGTCCGGCGACCGCGATGAAGCAGTCGAAAATGAAATTTTTCAAAAAGTGAAAGCCGATATCGAACAATCGCTCGATGCGTTTTTGAAACATTTGCCTTCAAAGGAGGGATAGACGTGAATTATACAGTGATCAATCGTCATCTGCATGTTGGCGACATCCGCCTCGTGGCCGTCGCCAGTGCCTCGCTGTTTTTAATCGGCGACGCCGATGCGATTCACTTGTCATCAGCGTTTGACACACCGCCTGAATCGCTCATCATCGGTCCGTTTGTCCCACTTGTACCGACGCGAGGGGAAGCACCGTGAAACGAACGTCAGTAGTGCAGGCATTTCATGCGGAAACGCTGATCATTGGCTCCGTACTGCAAATCGGCGACTCAGAGCGAATTTCCGCCCGCACGCGCTCCTTTGCCGTTCAGCGGCAATATGAACTGTTTTTTGGCCCAGAAGGAGAACAAATATTCCCTGTTTTTGCGAAGCCGATCCCGCGCTGGATTTCTCCACCGCCGGCAGCCGCACGCCAAACGCTCCATGAGTCCCCGGTCATTTCCGTTCAGTCTGTGCGCGTGCTCGCCATTTCTTCGTCCGCCATCGTCCATATCGGCTCGACCTCGACAGCGGAGGCAGAGGCAAGAATTAAACATATCCGCCAGCTGGCCGGCTCTGAGTCGAGCGCGCCAACAAGAGGGAGGGATTTATAATGCCTTCGTTTGTCGGCCCGATTAAAATCAACAACGTCAGCAGCGGAGCTGTCGTCCAAATGGGCGACTGTCTGTACATCGCGCCGAAAGTCGCCACGAAAACGCAAGCCGGATCCGGCGGGTTCAACACCGGCGATTTTGTGATGACGAACAACGCGATCAGCTTTACAAACGCGTTTGATCCAGATGTATCCGACCAAAACGTGGCCGCCAACAACTGAACGTTGCAGAAAACGAATCCCCTCACCTTTCACTTGCCAACATCAACCTTATCAGCCGAACGCTGCCGAAACCAAAAAGAGAAGGTGTCCCAAAAGGATCCGGACACCTTTGCTTATTTACCTCTATATCTAAAAAACCATACATTGTGCTTGATCGAAAGGAAACCAACCTTTTGCGACCGCATCTCTCCATTATTCCCCTAAAGCCCGTTCAGCTCAACGGGCGAGCCATTCACATCATTTCCAGCCAGACGTGCGTGCCGCGTCCGGACGGTTCAGCCGGTTCGACGATGAGCCGTCGCGGCAGACGGTGGCGAATTTCTTGTACATGACTGATGACGCCGACCGCCAGCCGCTCGGTATGCAGCTTTTCCAAGGCGGAAATGACCGTCTCAAGCAGCTCAGCATCGAGGGTGCCAAACCCTTCGTCCAAGAAGAAAAAGCGGAGCGGATACTCGCCGCGCAGCTGAATTTGCGCCGATAACGCCAACGCCAACGACAGTGACGTCAAAAATGTCTCCCCACCCGAGAGCGTCGATACCGGCCGTCTGACGCCGCCATTGGCATCATCACGGATCAGAAACCCGCCTTGCGAATCCAATTCGAGCGAATACCGGTGCCGTGTCAGCCGCTGCAGCCGTTCCGAAGCCATGGCGGTGACTTGCTCGAGCTGCTCTTCAGCCATAAATTCGACAAAGCTGTTGCCGCGAAGCAGCGCCTGCAGCTGTTTATACCGCTCGATGCGCCGGCTGAGCTCCGTCTGCTTCTCCTCCAGTTCAACAAAGCGGCTATGTTTTTTTCTCAACTCTTCCACCTTCGCTTGAGCCGCCCCAAGCTGCTGCGTCATCGCCTCCACTTGCCCCTTCAACTCGGCGTATACACGCTGCATCGTCTCCCATTGTTCAGCGCTCACTGCCGCCCCCCCGATGGCGGCGGCCAGCTGGGCGAGGCGATGTTCGGCTTGCCCGATTTGGCGCCAATAGCGGCGGATTGCCTCATCCCATTCATCTCGCTGCGCTTTTTCCGCCTTTGCTTGCTTGACTTGTTCGGCATCGGCAAACATGGTGTCCAAAAGCGCGCCGCGCCAGCGAGCGAGCGCCTCTTCTTCGCGGCGGACGCCTTCTTCCCACGCCTGCTTGGCTGCTTTTGTTTCGCTTTCAAGCATTTGATATTCCCGCTGGGCTCGCTGCCAAGCCTCATACGCCTGTTGCTCGCCGTTTTGCAGCTGGCGCCATTCGTCCTCCGCCTTCTGAAGCTGCACGGCCGCAGGACCTTCCCCCGCCTTCTCGCCCCGTTGCCGCTCATATTCGTTCCATTGCTGCTGTTTGGCACTAATCAGCGAGTCAAGACGCACCCGCTCCGTCTCAAGCCGGCTCCGCTCTTTGGCCGCTTCCTCTTTCGCCCGCTGTTTTTCCTCTAAAAACAGCACGCTGTCCTCCAGCCGTTTTTGCACGTCGCGCCGCACGTTTTCCAGTTCACACAGCTGTTCATACACCGCATCGATCGTCTCAAGCGAATGGAAAGGATACATCTGCCGCCATTGCTGTTCAAGTTGCCGCCGCTCTTCCTCCAGCCGCTGCTTTTCAACTTGCAGCGCTTCGATGTCCGCCGCTATCCATTGGCACGCTTTCTCCGCTTCGCGCCGCGCTGACTCGGCTTCATTCCATTGGGCAAGCACCCGGTAGGCCGCTTCTTTCAATTCAATGACATCTTGCGCAAGCGCCCGCACTTCCACAGTGAGGTCGACGACCTCCTCCACCGAGCGGCTTTCGGCAAACACAGGCGGCGCTTCATGGCCTGCCGCCAGCTCGGCAAGCTGCTCGAGCTGCGCCTTGAACGAAATGATCATTTGCCAATCTTGTTCATACCGCTGCCGCTCTGCCTCAAGCTCGGACAGACGCTCAAGTTGGACATCGTGCGGTGCGGCGGCCGGATGCGGATGCTCGCGCGATCCGCACACTGGACACGGCTCGCCGGGACGGAGCCGCTCAGCCAAGGCGGAGGCGATTTGCGCCGTCCGCGCTTCTTCGGCTCGCTGTCGCTCCGCCTCCATGGTTTTCTGCAACGTATACAATTGTTTTTCAGCATCCTGCTGCCGCCAGCAGACGAAACGATACGTCCGCTCCACACGCCGGAACAGCTCTTGAAGCCGGGAGCCGACAGCGGCTGATCGGCGTTCCCGCTCCAACTTTTCCTCTTTCGCCCGACGCCAAACGGCCTCCTTTTGCTGAAGTTGGGCATCGACGCGAGCGATGGCTGACGCCGCTTGCTCAATATGCTGCTTCTGCCTGTACGCCCGCTCTGCCTCATCTTTTCCATCCAGCGCCTCTTCATGCTGTTTCAGTTCTTCTTTCAACTCCCGCTGCCGCTTCGCGCCGCGCTCATACCAGACCGACGCCTCTTCAAACCGGCGTGCAGCTGCCTTCTCCTGGGCAATGAGTCGCTTCCTCTCTTCACGAAGAGCTGCGAGCTCCTGTCCAAGCACTTCCATTTGCTGCTCAAGCTGCGCCGCCTGCCGCAGCCGTTCCATCTGGACGAGCAATTCCGGTTCGCGCTGCGCCTTTTCTTGGCGCGCCCGTTCATAACGCCGCGCCGCTTCTTCATAGCTCAATTGGGCTTCTTCTAACCGACGCGCCAGTCCTTCATACCGACGAAACGCCTCTGCCCGCAAGCGACATGCCTGCTCGCACTGCTCCCAATACGGCCAGATGCGCTCTGCTTGCTCGGCGCGCTCCTTTTTCGCCTCAAGCTCGCGGATGGCGGATTCATGTTGGCGCAGCGCGGCGAGCTCTTGTTCGACCGCTTCTTTTTCTTGCTGCCACGCCCATCGTTGTTTTGTTCGTTCCACATCTGCTTCGACTTCCTCAAGCTCTTTTTTTCGCTTGGCAAACAGCCCCGCGAGCTCCCGCACATCCGCCTCTGCCTGCTCGAGCGCTGCTTTTGAAGCATCGCCAAGCCCCGCTTTTTCCGCTTCGATTTTTTCCCATTCTTGCCGAGCGGCGGCAAGCCGGTCTTTCAACTTTTTATTCAACTGATCGCCATACCGCTCAAGATGGAAGAGGCGCTGCAGCATTTGCCGCCGCTCCGACCCTTTGAGCGATAAAAATTCGGCAAATTTTCCTTGCGGCAAGACGACCGCCCGGGTGAAATCCTCCATCGTCAAGCCGAGCAATTGCTCGATCGCCTTGTCCACCTCCGACAGTTTATCGGCGAGCACGACCGGCTCGGACCGATGCTCGATCAGGCGGCAAACGGCGCTGCGCGTCCGCCATTCGTCCACTTTTTTTAAGCTTCGTTCGACTGTATACCGTTTCGCTCCTGCCGCATTTTCCAGCTCAAACGTAAACGAGACAAACAACTCTTGCTCCGCGTGGTTGATGATCGCCTGCGTGCGGTTGGCCGCCCGCTCGACGCTGCCGAACAAGGCGAGCGTCATGGCGTCTAAAATCGTTGATTTGCCGCTTCCAGTCGGCCCGAAAATGCCGAACACACCGCCCTCACACAGTGCGGTGAAATCGATCGTCTGCTTTTCACGAAAGCTATGAAGCCCGGCGATCGTCAGCGAGATCGGCTTCATTCTCCCTCCCCTTCCTTCTCTTCTTCCGCCGCCAGCTCCAAAAAGAGGCGGACGAGCTCTTCATCCGGCGTTTGTCCCCCAGTCTGCCGTTCGTAAAAGCGGTGAAACATTTCTTCAAGTGAAAGCGGCTCGCGGCTCATTTCCATCATCTCTTCCGCCCGATTGGGAAGCACCGGGCGAATGTGGACAAATCCGGGATGAAGCTTACGCAGCCGATCAATTTCTTCCATTGTCAACGACTCGGTCACATGGATCTCCAAATCGATCCAGCTTGATCGGTCTCTTCCTTCCTCACACCAGCGGTATACTTGAGCGAGCCCCTCTGTCGCCTTCCAACGGATGAGCGGTTTGCCGGCAGCGAGCGGTATCTCCGCCACCTTGGCCTTCCTGCCTGGATGCACGTCAACGACCGTGACCGATTTGGCTTGACCGGCTTCGGAAAAGCTGTACGCCAACGGCGAGCCGGAATAGCGCGCCGCCGTCTTTGCCTGCTTGACATCCTGCGGCCGGTGCAGATGGCCAAGCGCCACATATTGCGCGGCTTTCGGCAAGCTCTCAGCCGCCACCGTATAAGCGCCGCCGACTTCAATCGGCCGCTCGGAATCGGACGTACGTCCGCCGGCAACGTAAAGATGGCTCATCGCGATATTGACGGTCTCCGCCGTGAACGAGGCGGCCATCGCCGCTAATAGGGCGCGGATGCGGTCATCGTACCGATCGCGCATCGTCGTCTCCTTACAGTCGGATGACAACAGCTCGGCGAGGCGCGATTCGGACGGATAGGCCAACGGAGCAAGCATCATCGTTTCGCCGCACGATGGAACGTCAATCCGGCAAACAGCCGCTTGCGGGCGGCCGAAAAGAAAAATGTTGTGCGCACACATCAACGTCCGGGCAGCGCTGATCCGGTCGGGGTGGTCGTGGTTGCCGCTGATGACTGCCACCGGGCGGCGTCCTTTGTCGGACAGGCGGGCGAGGCTTTCATAAAACAGTTGTTCCGCAGCCGCCGGCGGATTGACGGAGTCGAATACATCGCCGGCCACAAGGATGATGTCGATTTGTTCTTTCTTGACAATCTCCACAAGCTCATCAACAAATGCCTCTTGCTCGGCCATCCGACTCCGCCCCTCGAGCGTTCTCCCAAAATGCCAGTCCGCGGTATGCAAAATCCGCATTCTCTCTTTCCCCCCTTGCATCACTCAACAGCCACAACAAACCCGCCGTCAAACGAATACAAATAGCATTCCGCCACCGGCGCACGCCAAATTTGCTCGATGGCCCGCCGGTACAAGCGCATTTGCGTCCCGTAGCGGCCGAGCAGAAAACGAGCCGCTTCTTCCTTTTGCCCAGCAAAACGGTGGACGACTTCATCCGTTTTATAGTCAATCATCACATAGCCGCATTCGTCGGCAAACACGCAGTCGATCACCCCTTGCACGAGGACGCGCCGGCCGCTTTCCGTCCCTTCGCCGCCGTACAGTTCAGCCGCTTTAAGTCCCAAGCTGAACGGCACTTCACGGTGCACTTCGCGGGCGGCGCAAAGGCGGCGGCCAAGATCTGCAGTGAAAAAGGCAGCGATGGCCGCTGGATCGACCGCCTCGGCTTGTTCTGCCGACAGCAGCTCTTTTTCGACAAGGCGGACGATCTGACTGCGGATCGACGATTCATCAAGCGGCGCCTGCAAATCAAGATGGCGCATGACGATATGGAGCGCCGTCCCTTTTTCGGCCGGCGTCAATGTTTTCTCCTGCATGAAACGCGGCCGAGAAAACACCGGAGCCGTCCCTTGTCGCGGCCGCCATTCGTCCGCTTGCTCGCCAAAGAGCGCGCGCTGTTCTTTAAGTTCTGACACCGATTGCTTGGCGCGCACGGCCGTTTCTTTCTCATACGAATACCGCCACAACAAGCGGCGTTTGACCTCCTTCTGCCACCCTCCTTCTACGGGAACGGGTCGTCCTTGTTCGAGGGCAAGAAGCACGCCGCCATCCATCTCCTCCCTCACAGCCTCTGCGCCGCGCAAATCGGCGGCCGGCACGATGGCGACACGCCATACAGACGGGTGAGAGGCGACCTCTTCAGGCGCCTTCGTTCCCGCAAGCGCCCCCCCATCCCGATGACGGATGAGCGCCCGGCCGATCCAATCCAAGTAGGAGCGGGCCGAAGCCCGCACATCGTCGGGGAGAAGCCAGCCGCGTTCCAAAGCAGCGCTTTTCCATTTTTCAATCTCCTTGGCCGCATCGTTGACCGACGCCAACAAATACAGCTTCTCTTTTGCCCTTGTGAGCGCGACATACAAAATGCGCATCTCCTCCGCGAGCAGTTCAAGCCGCTTTTTCGTTTGGATGGCCAACAGCGGCAGCGTCGGATAACTGATGCGCAGCCGCGGGTGGACAAAGCGGGCGGCAAAGCCCAGCTCTTTATCGAGCAAATATGGGTGGTGCAAATCACGTGTATGAAACGGACGAGCCAGCCCAGCGAGAAACACGATCGGAAATTCCAATCCTTTGCTGCTGTGAATCGTCATGATGCGCACAACGTCTTCCTGCTCGCCGAGCGGCCGGGCCGCCCCTAAATCGTCGCCGCGCTCTTGCAGCCGCTCGATGAAGCGAAGAAAGCGAAACAAGCCGCGAAACGACGTCGACTCGTACTGCCGCGCGCGGTCGTACAAAGCGCGCAAGTTCGCCTGCCGTTGCCTGCCGCCCGGCAGTGCGCCGACAAAATCGTAAAATTGCGTATCGCGGTACAGCTGCCAAATGAGATCAGCTAATGAGCGGCGGCGCGCCATCGTACGCCAGCCCTCGAGCCGCTCTAAGAAAGCCGCCGCTTTCCTTTGGGCGTTGGCCTCCTCTTTTGTTTCCGCCGGCTTTTGCCGAAACGAACAGAGCGCTTCATAAAACGTGCCTTTTGGATCGGCGAGGCGAATCATGGCGAGCTCATTCTCGTCAAAACGAAAGAGCGGCGACCGGAGCACCGCGGCGAGCGGAATGTCTTGGTGCGGGTTGTCGATCACTTTTAACAGTGAGAGCATGATCGAAATTTCCGTCGCCTGAAAATAGCCGGATGACAAATCCGCGGCCGCCGGGATGCCTTGCGCCTGCAGCTGCTCGATCATCTGCGGCGCATTCGTCATCGAGCGGACAAGGATGACGATGTCACGGTACATGGCGCGCCGCGGCTGCCCGCTCGAACGATCGTATACATAAAACGGAGCGGAAACGATCTCTTTGATTTTTTTCGCCATCAGCCGCGCCTCGAGCTCCGCCGCTTCCCATTCAGCCGCTTCCTCTTCGTCCTCTTCCGCCGCACGCTGCCGGTTGATGATCATGACTTCCGGCGCCGCATCCTCCCCTTCCGGGTAATCGGCGCCGTATTTCAACTGCGCCGCTTCGTCGTAAACCATTTCGCCGACGGTTTCCCCCATGAGTTGCGCAAACAGAAAATTCGTCCCGTCAAGCACTTCGCGGCGGCTGCGGAAGTTGCTCGCGAGGTCGATTTTCATCCCCCCTTCTTCCCCGTCGGCGGTGAATCGTTTGTATTTGTCCAAAAACAGCATCGGCTCGGCAAGGCGGAATCGGTAAATCGACTGTTTCACGTCGCCGACCATAAACAAATTGCCTGTTCGTTCGCTCCCTTTTTTCACCAGCTGCAAAATCGCTTCTTGAACGAGGTTCGTATCTTGATACTCGTCAACAAGCACTTCATCAAACTGCGCCTGGTATTCCAAGGCGGCGGAGGAAGGCTGCCATTCGCCCGTTTCCGGATCACGCCGCCGCAAAATATGCAAACAATAATGTTCCAAATCAGAAAAATCAACGATTCCTTTTTCCCGTTTCGCCGCTTGGAACATGACGGCAAAACGGCGGACAAGGTTAGCGATCGTTTCAACGATCGGCTTCATTTCCCGCATATGGCGGAGCCAAACGGATGGATCGAGCGAAAACACATTGTCGCGCAGCGCCTCCACTTTCTTTTTCGCCTGATCACGCAGCGATTTGGCTTCGTCGATCAGCCGCTCGTCATAGTCCTTGCCGCGGCAGGCCGGCAGCCGCCCAAACGACAGCGCCTTTAGCGCGCGATGCAGCTCGGCCCACGGTCCAGAAAGACGCGTTTCCAAATCAGCGATCATATCTCGATCTTCGCGCAGCCGCTCCGCGTACGGACGCGGTCCGCCCGGCTCTTCAGCAAGCTCAAGCGCCCTTCGGATCAGCCGTCTGGCCGCCGCCAGCTCCATCGCAGCATGTTGCGCGATATAGCGGGCTGCTGGCAGCGTCTTTATATCTGTTCGTTCATCGACATCATACATCGAGGTCAAACCGGCCAACCATTCATCTGGTTCCGGATGGGAGCGGGAAAATTCATAAAGGGCGACAATCATCTCCTGCAGCTCCGCATCGCTCCGGTCGCCCGTATAGGCATCCACGACAGCGAAAAACCGCTCGTTGTCCGGCTTTCCATATTCCTCCTCAAGCAGCTCTTCAAGGACATCCTCTTTCAACAGCTCGATTTCCGTTTCATCCGCGATGCGAAACGACGGATCCAAATCAAGCAAATAGTAATATTTGCGAATGACATCCAAGCAAAAGGAATGGAGCGTCGAGATCGCGGCGCGGGGAAGCAGGCTGAGTTGACGTCGCAAATGGAGCGAATGCGGACGCTTGGCCAATTCCCGCTCGAGCGCCTCGCCGATTCTTGCTTTCATCTCCGCGGCTGCCGCATTGGTAAAGGTAACGACAAGCAGCCGATCGATATCGACCGCTCCTTCTTCCGCCGTCACTTTTTGAATGATCCGCTCGACAAGAACGGCCGTTTTCCCGGATCCGGCCGCCGCGGCGACAAGAATGTCTCGGCCGCCCGCGGCGATCGCCTTCCATTGTTCATCCGTCCATCGGCTCCCAGCCGGCTTCGGGCGAATCGTGGCGTTCATTTATCCTTCCTTCCCTTCCGCTAGTTTTTCGATGACCGCTTCCTTCGTTTGCGGGGCAAGCTTCCGGTATTCGTTGCCGGAGAGTGCCTCATCAAATTGGCAGACCGGTTTGAAAACGCAAAACTCGCACGCTGTTTTATCTTTCAACTTGTACGGGGCGATCGACACGACGCCGTCGGCGATTTGCCCGCCGATGTCGATGAACAAACGGCGGACATGCTGGCGGAGCGCGGCAAAGTCGGATGGACTCGCCACCGACGAACGCGAATGGATCGACCCGCTTTTCGTAAGCTGAGCGGGCACAATCAGCGACCATTGTCCGTCTTCCGTTCGGCCGTCCATCAACCGGATCGCCTCGACGTCAGCGAGCAACAGCCCGCGCATCCGAAACGGTTCAAGCAACTTTTTCGCCATTTCCACCTCATCATCCACCCATTGCTTCGCTTGAACGATCGGATTGTGGATGTGAAAATAAAGCACCCCGGCTGGCAAGGCCGGCTGTCCGACGAGCTGTTCGGCATACGTCAGCACGATGTCCAGGTAGGTGAGCATTTGCAGCGCCAAGCCGTAATATACTTCCGTCAAATCGAGCGTTTTCGCGCTCGATTTGTAATCGATAATGCGAAGAAGCACTCCTTGGCTGCTTTCCGCCTTATCGACGCGGTCGATCCGCCCAACAAGCTCCATCACTGTTCCGTCGGGCAGTCGAAACCGAAGCGGCGGCAGGTCGCCATTGGGGCCGAATGACAGCTCAAGTCCGATCGGAACGAAACCGCTCGCCCGCGCATGCTCACTTAACACATGGGTTGTACGGGCAACGACGTGTTTCAATTTTCGTTTCATATATTCATAGCGATGAGAGCTTGAGAGCACTTGCTGCTGGATGAGCGGGGCGATTCGCTCGACCGCCTCGGCCGACAGCCGTTCACAGTCTGGTCTTGACAGTTCGCGCCAATCAAGATGCTGTTCGCGCAGCCGGTCGGCGATTTGCTTGATGGCGGCATGGAACAATTGCCCAACATCCGGCGCCTCAAGTCGGAAAACGTTGCGCTCTTTCAACCGCAGCCCGTGCGATGCGAAATGGGCGTACGGGCATTTTTGAAACTGCTCCATGCGCGAGACGCTCGCCTGAATTTTTTTGCCGTACAGCCGCTGGCTCCACTGTTTTTTGAGCGGCGTCGCTCCGTTTGTATAAAAGAGCGCGGAGACGGCATGCCGCACCTGCTCCTTCCAGTCCCGATGGCCGATGAACGTGTTATACACATCCCACCAAAGCGGATCGATGCCGTAGTTGCGCTTCCACGCTCGGAGCTGGCTGATCAAATACGTTTGCGTCGCCCGCGGCGCGGTCACGAACGCCTCTGCTTTTTCTGCCGGGGCGTCGAACGGGTCGTTGCCGCACAGATGCACCGGCGCATGCGGAAACAGTTCCGTAAGCTGCTTGATGAGCGGCGACGGCATCAACGCTTTCCCTTCCCCATCAGCAAGCGGATATGTAACATACAGCCGCCGGCTCGGACAAACAAGTGCCAAGTAGACAAAAAACGGGTCATAAAACAGCTGCTCCCGCCCCCCTGGGGCGAGCGCCACTCCCAACTCACGCAGCTGCTCGCGCTCCACTTCCGCCATCAGCCCGTCTTCCTTCACTTTTGCTGGAATAACGCCATCGTTGGCGCCGATGACGAACGCATACTTGATGTCAATTAAACGAGAGCGATCAAGCTGAGCGACGATCACCTGGTCCATCGCCGGCGGCACAAGGGAGAACTCCAACCGATCGAGCCCAGCCTCGATAATCTTGACAAACTCAGCGAGCGGCAGTGATTCTGTCCCGAGCATTTCTACATATTGGTCAAGCAAATCGACGACGGCGTTCCACGCCTGTTCATGCTGGCGCGCTTCAACGAGGCGGCCGTCCGCTTCCGCTTGTGCGCTCATTTTCTCTAGTTTTTTTGGAATCTGCAATTCTTCCAAAAACAGATATAATGCCATACAAAACCCGCGTCCGTCCTCCGCCCGACGCAGACGGCGCTCCAACCGGCGAAGCGGAGCGGCCAACGCCTCGCGCCATTCATTGAGCATGTCCTCAAACTGCCGCTCTTCGTCCGTTTGTGGTACGTTCAAACCGTCAAGCGCCTGATAGCGCCGATACGCCCAGCGCTCATTGTTTGTCCACTTATCCCCTTTGATTCCGTAAGCAAGCACATAGTTTTCGAGCTTGTCGGCCGCCTCGCGCCACATGTGCAGATCGCCGTCCGTTGGAAAAAGCAAATCCGTTTTCACCGCCCGAAACACCGCTTCATATCGCCAACGCGTCACGACCGTCTCTAAGGCAGCGCGCACGAGTTCAATGAGCGGGTGGTGGTGCATCGGTTCTTTTTCATCCATAAAATACGGGATCCCAAAATCAAAAAACACCGTTTTCACCAGATCGCGGTACGCCTCCGTCTGGCGGATGATCAGCGCAATGTCGCGATAGCGCGCCCCTTCATCGCGGACAAGGCGGATGATTTCGCGTGCGACCGCTTCGATTTCCGCTCGGCGATTGGACGCCTCATAAAGATGGACGGCATCGGTCTTTGCACCATATGGAAGCAACGGGCGTCGGTGAAATTGCGCCTCAAGATGAACGAGCGCCCTGTCTTCATGGCGTCGGTTGGCCGAAAGCACGATCGGCTCTTCGATCGCAATGTCATTGCTTAGCGCCAACTCCCTCAGCTGGCGGTACGTTTGCGCCGGCAAATAAAAGAGATGAAGTTCGTCCGGCATTCCGTCGTCATACGGGCGGTCGATCGTCAAACAAACGGTGACGCGCCGGCAATGGCGAAGAAGCTGTTCGATGATCATATATTCTTGCGGCGCAAAATGATGAAAGCCGTCGATGTAAATATCGGCATCCCGCAAATAACTTGAGCGCGGAATATGCTCAGCGAGCAAGCGCAAATAATCTTCCGAATCAAGATAGTGGCCGATAAGACTCCGCTCAAGTTCCTCATACACAAGCGCGACATCGCTCAACTTGTCAGCGAGCAAGCGGCGGCCCGGCTGGCTTGGCCCATCCTCGAACGCCTTGGCATGTCGGCGGAGTTCGCCCGGCGTCAGGCAATACCGTTTGCATTCGGTGATCATTTCGTTCAGCTGCTCGATAAACCCATGTTTGTCCGCCGCGCGGCCAAACAGTTTCAGCTCTTGTTTGCGTTGCTCAATAATTTTGCGGATCATCATCTGCACACCAACATCATGAATATGGTACCGGGTCATGCCGCCTGTTTCCTGCAGCACGCGCCAAGCGAGACGGGTGAAGCTGAACACTTGGGCGCGAATCATCCCGCCCACTCCCTCGGTATGTATCAACGCGTATTCGCATTGAAATGTCATTTGCTCCGGAACGAGATAGACGATCGCCCTTCCTTTTGGATCCTCTTGCAACTGGCGGCGAATTTCTTCGAGGCAGACAGCCGTTTTCCCACTTCCTGACCGTCCGAGCAAAAACCGCAGCGACATTGTATCCACCACCATTCGTTTCCTTTATTTGTTTTATTTTAGCACGTATGTTCGCTTTTAGGAAGAAAAAAACGCCCTTCCGGCCGCGGGTTATATAGAGGCAATCTGAAACGTTAACGTTTGTTTCTTTTTGTGGAGCCAGCCGACATGTCAGCGACTTGTTGGACGGCTGAACAACCCCGATTCGAAGGATCTCATTTATTGGTCTAAGAAGCTTCAATTCGTTATAGAAGCGGAAGGCTTCTTGCGAGATGAAGGTTAAAAATGAAAGGTGAACTGTTTAAACGGCCAGTAGCGAACATCCACCTTGCCGACAATTTGGTTGATTTTGACAAACCCAAAATGGCGGCTGTCCCAGCTGCTAAGCCGGTTGTCGCCAAGAACGAAAATGCAGCCGGGAGGCACCCGTGTTTTCCCGGTCACCTCCTCAAGCGTAAAATCCCCGGTCAGCCTGCCGTCAAGCAGCTTTTGCTTATACGGGCGCAAATACGGTTCGTCAACTTTTTTTCCGTTGACATACAAGATGTCATTTTTGTACGCGATCCGATCGCCAGGCAGGCCGATAACCCGCTTGACGTAATCTTCCTTTTTGTTGGCGTGAAAAACGATAATGTCAAACCGGCGAATAGGCCCGATGTCGTAGGAAAGCTTATTGACGATCAGCAAATTGCCGCTCTCCAGCGTCGGCATCATCGATTTTCCTTCCACCACGTAATTGCTGAACACGAACAACCGAAGCGTGGCGACAACACAAACGGCAACAAACCATGGCCATCGGCGGCCTCGTTTTTCTTTTTGCTTGGTCACTCCCCGCCCTCCTCGCCGCCTTGTTCTTCCGTCAACGAAAATCGCGCTTCCACCCGTTTTCCGGCGTACCAAAGCAACAGAACGACTGCGGCGATCATCGCCGTGCGCAGCGGCTGACGGATGAGCGCCTTCAAGTCATAGCCGATAAAACTGATGGTAAACACCATGATCATCTTTCCTAGCAGCACCGCCAATACAAACTGCTGGCGGCTGATGCGCGACAGTCCGGCAACAATATTGACAAGCGCCGATGGGGTGAACGGAAAGCAATACAACAAAAACAGCGGACCAAATCCGTGTCGCTCAATCCAATGCATAAACTGCCGCACTTTCGGGTGGCGGCGGACAAAGTGAAAAAAACGCTTCTGCCCCACTTTCCGCGTCAGCCAAAACACGATGAGCGAGCCAAGTGAAGCGCCTAGCCAAGAGATCAGAAACCCTTTCCATAGTCCAAACGCCGCTGCGTTCGCCATCACGAAGACGAACATGGGCAAAATGGGAAAAAACGACTCAAGCAACGTCGCTGCGATGCCGGGAAGCACGCCGAAAGAGCGGTATTGTTCGAGCAGGGAAAGGATGCTGTCGAGCGTGAACCATTGTTTGATTGTTTCCATATCCATGTCTATTCCCCATTCAAATGCCGTTTATATCTTTATTTTACACGTCCAGGCGCCTAATTTGAACTCATCTTTAGGAAAAACCATTTTTATCAATTTGTTCAGCTAACTCTGTTTTTCTTGCTGCATGCGAAATATGTATTGGAGTTTGCGCTCCCTCGCTTCCATCCGCTCGGATAATTTTGTCCGCAGTTGAGCCGTTCGGTATAACTGGTTGATGAACGATTTGCAGGAAACATCGAGGGATATGCTTTTTCCGTTGCGGAAATAAACGATGGTCCGCTCATATTTGGCAGGCTCATACCGATAAACGTGCATGTGCGAGAGCCAAACGCAGCGGGAGTCACGCGGAGAGGCGGTTGGAAATACGTAAATTTCATTGGCTGGTTCAATGGCGATCGGCGCTTTATGAGTGATGCCAATGACGGCTTTCGTTCCTTCTTTCCTTCCTTGAAAGCTGCTTCCGTAGTAATCGCAACTATGTTTAATAATGTCAATCGGCGTTTGTTTGATGATATATTCGCCGTCCTCTTCAATGACTTTCGCATACACATCGCTGTTTAAAAAGTATGGGAGAACCGCCATCGTATAACGGCTTACGATGAATTGTTCCAATACAATGAATTCATTGACTTTCATCCGTTCGTCTCCTCCCTTAATCAACTCGCTCACTACTCCTATCATACCATCAGTAGTTATTTTTTTCTATATTTTGCAAAAAATCTAATAAAAAAACCCATGACAATCGTCATGGGTGTTCTAGGAGTTTTCGAACGTTTGGCCGATTTCTTTGGACGCTAAATATTCATTCGCCTGTTCCAACGCGGTATGCTCGCCGACCGAGTCGCCAGCATACGTCTCTTCATTCATCGACCATTGCTCAACATGAAGATCCGTACTGACTCGAAACTCGGCAGGCATCAGCTCCGGCAGATCGCCTTGATTCTTTTCCATTACATCGCCTCCTTGTACTCCATAGGATGCGTCATTTTTTTCCTTATTATGCGATGGAAGCAAGGAGGCTCTTCGTCTCAAACAAAAAACGCCCGGCCAAGCCGGGCGTCTCTTTGCTGGTGATCGGCATTAGATGGCTGTAAACTGTTGGTGATCGGCATTAGATGGCTGTAAACTGTTCTTCTTCGGTCGATCCTTTCAAAGCGACTGTTGACGATTGGCCGCCAGAGATCACTTGGGCGACTTCGTCGAAATAGCCCGTGCCGACTTCGCGCTGATGGCGCGTCGCCGTGTAGCCGTACTTCTCGGCGGCAAATTCCGCTTGCTGCAGCTCGGCATACGCCGCCATGCCTCGCTCTTTGTAGCCGCGCGCCAGTTCGAACATGCTGTAATTGAGCGCATGGAAGCCAGCCAAAGTGACAAATTGGAACTTGTATCCCATTTTGCCGAGCTCTTGCTGGAATTTGGCGATCGTTTCGTCGTCCAATTTTTTCTTCCAGTTGAACGACGGCGAGCAGTTGTACGCCAGCAGCTTGCCTGGGAATTTTTCATGAATCGCTTCGGCAAACCGGCGCGCCTCATCCAAATTCGGCTCGCTCGTCTCACACCAAATGAGGTCGGCATACGGCGCATAGGCAAGCCCGCGGGCGATCGCTTGATCCAAACCGGCTCTTGTGCGATAGAAGCCTTCCGGTGTCCGTTCTCCAGTGATAAACGCTTGATCGCGCGGGTCGATGTCGCTTGTGATCAAGTCAGCAGCGTTCGCGTCGGTGCGTGCGATGAGCACCGTCGGAACCCCCATGACATCGGCGGCCAACCGCGCCGCAATCAAGTTGCGAATCGCCGTTTGCGTCGGCAAAAGCACTTTGCCGCCTAAATGGCCGCATTTTTTCTCCGATGACAGCTGGTCTTCAAAATGGACGCCAGCCGCTCCGGCTTCAATCATTGCCTTCATGAGCTCAAAGACGTTCAGTTGGCCGCCGAACCCCGCCTCAGCGTCAGCGACGATCGGCACAAAGTAGTCCACGTCCCCGCTGCCTTCTAAGTATTGAATTTGATCCGCGCGCTGCAACGCTTGATTGATTCGCTTGACGACATGCGGAACGCTGTTGGACGGATACAGGCTTTGGTCCGGATACATCTGTCCGGCGAGGTTGGCGTCGGCCGCCACTTGCCAGCCGCTTAAATAAATCGCCTTCAAGCCTGCTTTCACTTGCTGCACCGCCTGATTTCCGGTCAGCGCGCCAAGGGCCGCGACGTAATCCTCTGTATGAAGCAGCTTCCATAATTTTTCCGCCCCGCGTCGAGCGAGCGTATACTCGATGTCAAGCGAGCCGCGCAGTTTAATGACATCCTCAGCGCTGTACGGACGAACGATCCCTTTCCAGCGCTCCTCATTTTTCCAACTTTCTTCTAATTGCCGGACACGTTCAGCAAATGACGCCATTTTTCCTTCCCCCATCTCTCTTTGTTATATTACATTGTTTTTATTTACGTTTTTATTATATAACAGAAAAACGAAAGTGCAAGCCTTTTTTTGAAACTTTTTTTAATTAGGAAAATAGTCGCATATTGTTCATAAACATCGCGATTTTTTCGCTAATTTTTTTGATATGATCATATTGAGGAGTGATGAATAGTGAAAAAATGGTATACGTTAGCTGCCTCTCTTGTCATCATCGGCATCAGCGTCGGCATCCTGTACTTTGCTGTCTACCAGCCATCAACGATGCGGCTTCCAAATGACGTGACGATGGAAACAGCATGGGGAAAATCATACGAGTTTGGCGACCTTCCGCCGAAAGTGAGGCTTGTCGAGTTTATTTATACAAACTGTCCGGATGTTTGTCCGAATACGACAGCGCAAATGGCAAAACTGCGCGATCGCCTAAAACAAGCCGGGGTATTTGGAAGCAAGGTGGAATTCATCACGATCACGATCGACCCGGCGCGCGATACGAATGAAAAGCTGCAGACATATGCCAATGCATTTGGAGTCATGAGCGACGGACAAGGTTGGGTGTTTTTGCGCGGCAGTGAAGCGGACACGAAAAAAGTAGCGGACGCCTTCCACTTTCAATACCGCGACCCGGGCAACGGCATGATCGTACACACAACGCTCGCCTACTTGCTTGGCCGCAACGGTCGTGTCGTCAAACAAATCGGCATGGGGACATCTCGATTTCATGTCGATGAGGTATACGAGGCGATTATGGAGGAATTGTCATAACCATGCAGCAAGTTTGCATACCTGTCGCAAAAGGAAAAGAGGAAGCGATGTCCGCTTCCCTTTTTAAACAAATAACGAATACAGGCTGAGCGCTGCAACCGCCGCAAACACGACGATCATGACGTTGGCCCCAAGCCAAGCTGTGATGACGGCCGCCGCAAAACCGATGACACCGAACCAAAAATCATCTTGGATGAAAAAAACGTCAGGAATAATGAGCGCCCCGAGCACCGCATACGGCACATTTTTCAGCACTCCTTGCCAAAACGACGGCAGCTCGACGCCACCGAGCAACACAAACGGCAACAGGCGCGGCAAATACGTCACGATCCCCATGCCGATGATCATCCATACGATTGTGCTATTCACCGCCGTTTCCCCCTTCCTTCGTCAGCCATTGAACGATGATGGCCGACAACAATGTAGCCAAAACGATCGACCAGCCTTTCGACAAGTGAAGAGCAAACGTGCCGATCGAGTTGAATAAAGCCGACAGCCCCGCCAGCCAGACGATTTTCCGCTGCTTTTTCAACGCTGGAACGAGCAGGCCGATAAACATGGCATACAAGGCAATGGACATACTTTCTTGCAAACTTTCCGGCAAACCGGCCCCAGCGGCATAACCAATGCCCGAGTTGACGACCCAACTGCCATACGCCATGGCAATGAGCCCAAACATATACGAGGCGTTGATCGTTCCTTCTTTCATCGCCGCCACCGAAAACGTTTCATCTGTAATGCCAAAGGCGTACAACGCTTTTTTCCAAAGCGCGTCCGGCTCAGCCTTTTCATTAAGGGACGCCGACATTAAAAAATGGCGAATGTTTAATATGAATGTCGTCAACACGATTTCAAACACCCCAGTGCCAGCGGTAAGCAGACTTAACGCGATATATTGCGAGGCGCCGGCGAAGACGACGATGCTCATGAGCACAGTCTCAGCGAACGTCAGTCCGGTTGTTTTGGCGAGCAGCCCAAACGCCAGCGCGATCGGCATATAGCCGATGGCGATCGCTACTCCTGCTTGCACCCCTTGGCGAAACGGCGCCATCTTGCCGGCTGCCCATGTCGTTTCCATCCATTCATCCCCTCCATTTGACTAGATTGATAACTTTATTGTCTAAAAATTCCTTTCGTTTCGCAACCCGAACGTCCATTCATTGTTTCCGCTCACGCCAAACACGAGACAAACGCAGAAAGAGGCCAATCTATGATATAATCAAACTGATTCATGATTGATGGCAACAGAAAAGGAGTGCACGTCCATGTCAGTGAAACCGTATGTATTAACCGACCGCGGCATTTTCCGTTATGAACAAGTCACGTACCCGATGGAAGAGCGCGGCTTGCAATTCGGTGATGGCGTCTACGAAGTCGTCCGCTTATATAACGGGATATACGTTTGGCTTCGCGAGCATCTTGACCGGCTGTACCGTTCAGCGGCCGCCATTCGCCTATCCGTTCCGTTTGGCTGCGAAGAGCTCATCGAACAGCTTGAGGAGCTTCGCCGCCTCAACGATGTGCAGGAAGATGCGATTTTGTATTTGCAAATGACGCGCGGCAGCTTCCCGCGCAACCATGCGTTTCCGGCGGAAAACCGGCCGAACTTGTACGCCTACATCCAGCCGATGGCGCGGAAAACCGAGGAAATGACACATGGGGTGCGCACGATTTTGACGAAAGATGTCCGCTGGGAATACTGTTACATTAAAAGCTTGAACTTATTGCCCAACGTATTGGCTAAACAAGAAGCGGTTGAGCGCGGAGCGTTTGAAGCGATTTTGCATCGCGACGGCGTCGTAACCGAAGGCAGCTCGTCAAACATTTTCCTTGTCAAAAATGAAACGGTGTACACCCATCCGGCCACCGCACGGATTTTAAACGGCATCGTCCGCACGAAAGTGAAGCAGTTTTGCGCTGAGCTTGGCATTCCATTTGTCGAAGAAGCGTTTTCCACCAACGACCTTGCGGAGGCGGACGAACTGTTTTTAACGAGCACGACGTCAGCGATTATCCCGATTATTCAAGTCGACGAAACGGTGATCCGAAGCGGCGCGCCAGGGGCGGTGACGAAGGCGCTGCAAGCCGCCTACCGACAAGCGACGCAGCGAGAAACCCAAAATATCTGACCGGCCGGCCGAACAGAAGAGGTGTCCCCTAGCCAAAGAAGGACACCTCATTTCGTTTATGAGCTGAGCACGGCGCGGTCGCTCGCAAACTGGCTGCCGCGGATGCGTTGGAATGCCTCAAGCAGCCGCTCGACCGTCAGCTCCTCTTTCTCCTTTCCTTCTGCGGCAAAAATGATTTGCCCGCCATCCATCATGATCAACCGGTTGCCAAGGCGAATCGCCTGCTCCATGTTGTGCGTCACCATGAGCGTCGTCAGGCGGTGCTGCTCAACAATTTGCTTCGTCAACTCCGTGACCAACTCCGCCCGCGCCGGATCAAGGGCGGCGGTATGTTCATCGAGCAACAGCACATCCGGTTTTGTAAACGTCGCCATCAACAAGGAAAGCGCCTGCCGCTCCCCGCCGGAAAGAAGTCCGACTTTGGCGGCGAGCCGGTCTTCAAGCCCTAAATGAAGCGTTCGCAGCGTTTCCCGAAACCACTCGCGCTTTTGCTTCGTGACGCCAAGACTTAACGTGCGCCGCTTCGTCCGGTTGTAGGCGAGCGCCAAATTTTCCTCAATCGTCATATGCGGGGCGGTGCCGGCCATCGGGTCTTGAAAGACGCGGCCGATGTAGCGGGCGCGCGCATGCTCCTTGAGCGCGGTTACATCGCGGCCGTTGATCCACACTTCGCCGGTATCAGGAGACAGCCGTCCGGAAATGATGTTCATGAGCGTAGACTTGCCGGCGCCGTTGCTGCCGATGACGGTGACGAAATCGCCGGGGGCAAGCGTCAGATCAATGCCGCGCAAAGCGATTTTCTCGTCAGCCGTTCCTTCGTTAAACACTTTTGTAATTCGTTTCAGCTCCAGCAACGGTTTCCCCCCTCTCAAGCTCCTTGGTCCTCCGCTTTCTCCGCTGCCGTTCTTTTTGCGCCGCCAACGTGTTGGGCACGATGAGCGCCATCATCACAATGAGCGCGGTAATCAATTTCACATCGCCCGTCTCCAAAAACTCGACGCGCAACGCAAGCGCCAAAATGAGGCGATAGACGATGGCGCCGCCGATGACCGCCCATGTTGCGCGTGTGACCGAACGGGCCCCAAACAGCGCCTCGCCGATGATGACGGAAGCGAGCCCAATGACGATCATCCCGATTCCCATCCCGACGTCGCTGAATCCGCCATACTGGGCGACGAGCGCTCCGGAAAGCGCCACGAGCGCGTTCGACAGCCCAAGGCCAAACACGATCAACCAATCGGTGTTGGCGGAAAAGCTCGCCACCATCGGCTTGTTGTCTCCAGTTGCCCGCAAAGCGATCCCCATCTCCGTTTTCAACAGCCAATCCAACAGCCCTTTGACCATTAGCGCGACAATCGCCATTGACACAAGCACCGCCCATGTCCGCGGCGCAAAGCCAGTGAAGGAAATGAGCTGATTGAGCGCCGCATCCAACCCAGCTTGCTTCCAGATGGCAGTGATTTTGGTGATGACTGTTTCCTGCTGCAAGAGCGGCACGTTTGATTTGCCCATAATGCGCAAATTGATCGAATACAAAGCGATCATCATTAAAATGCCGGATAACAGTGGATTGATTTTCCCTTTCGTATGCAAAAGCCCAGTCAACACCCCAGCGGCAAAGCCGGCCAAAAGCGCCGCGGCTGAGGCGGCAAACGGATTGGCTCCATTGACAATCAGCACGGCGGCGACGGACGCGCCGGTGACGAAGCTGCCGTCAACCGTCAGATCGGGAAAATCCAAAATACGAAACGATAAATAGACGCCGAGCGCCATCACGGCGTAAATCAAGCCGGCTTCGACGGAACTGAACATCGCTGTCCACACAACTTTTCACCTACCTTTTCGGAAACACACCAAAGGCGCATGTGACACGTTGAGTGCCAAAACGCACTTTTCCCTACTTTTTTGGCCCCCCTCCTTCATCGAAGGAGGGACGGCCGCTTATTCAATATATTCCGCAATGGAATCCCATTCCGGATTGAGCTTGATGCCCATTTCTTGCGCTGCTTTTTTGTTGATGACAAGCTTCAATTTTTGTGGATATTGCACCGGCAAATCGGCTGGCTTTTTGCCGTCTTGCAAAATTTGCGCCGCCATTTCCCCAGCTTCGTAGCCGATGTCATAGTAGTCAAACCCGTACGCCGCAAAACCGCCGCGCTTGACGGAATCCAGTTCACCAACAAACAGCGGAATGTCGTGCTCATTCGCCACTTGAATGACGGACTCAAGCGCCGAGACGACGGTGTTGTCGGTGATGATGTACAGGCAATCGACTTTGCCGACGAGCGATTCGGTCGCCTGTTTCACTTCTGCCGACGTCGATACGGACACCGGGACCATTTGCAAATCGGTTCCTTGCATCGCCTTTTTCACCTGCTCGATTTGAGCGACGGAGTTTTGTTCGCCGGCGTTGTAGACCATGCCGACGCGGTTGCCTTTGATATATTTGTCAATAAATTGCACCGTTTTTGGAATGGCCTCCGGGTGGGTATCGGTCGTTCCCGTCACATTGCCGCCCGGCTTTTCCATCGATTGGACAAGCTGCGCGCCGACTGGGTCGGTCACCGACGTGAACACGATCGGAATGTCTTTTGTCGCATTGAGCGCCGCCTGCGCGCTTGGCGTTGAGTTGGCAAAAATCAAGTCGACGCCGTCCGAAACAAAATTATTGGCGATCGTTTGGTTGTTGCTTTGGTCGCCTTGGGCGATTTGCACGTCATACTCAACGGACAGCCCTTTGTCTTTTAACGCCTGCTGGAATCCTTTGCGCGCCGCATCGAGCGATGGATGCTCGACAATTTGCGTCACGCCGATTTTGTACGTCTTTTCTTTCCCGCTCTTCCCGCCGCTTCCCTGGCTGCTTCCCGTCTCTTTCGCGCCGCCGCAGCCGCCAAGCAACAAAAAGCCGGCTGCACACACCGCGGCGAACCGCCGAATCGATTGGCCCATGATCCCATCCCCCTATGTAGAGAAGTTTAGTCCTTTTAAACTTTTATGTGTTAAATTATATAAATTTATCTACTTGTTTTCAATATACTATTCAAAAAAAAGAAAAGGTGCTGAAAATTCAGCACCATCAAGCATGGGAAGACGCGAGCCGCTCTTTTAACGCTCTTCGCAAAATTTTTCCTGTCGCATTTTTCGGCAGCTCGTCCAAAAAGTCAATCGCGCTCGGCACTTTATATTTTGCCAACCGCTCACGGCAGTAAGCAATGAGCTCTGCTTCCGTCAACTCCGGATTTTTCGAGACGACATACGCCCGCACCGCTTCGCCGTAGTCCGGGTCCGGCACGCCGATCACGGCGGCTTCCACGACATCTGGATGGCTGTACAGCACTTCTTCGACTTCGCGCGGATACACGTTGTAGCCGCCGACGATAATCATCTCTTTCTTTCGGTCGACGATATAGAAATAGCCCTCCTCGTCCATGCGCGCCAAATCACCGGTGTGCAGCCAACCGTCGCGCAAGGCAGCCGCTGTTTCTTCCGGCATTTTGTAATACCCTTTCATAACGTTTGGCCCGCGAACGACAAGCTCTCCGACTTCGCCGACGGGCACTTCCTCGCCGTACTCGTTGACGACCTTATTTTCAACATTTTTAATGTTCGTTCCGATCGAACCAGGCTTGCGCGGCCGATCAAGAGGATTGAAACAGGTGACAGGGGACGCCTCCGAAAGCCCATATCCTTCTGAAATGATGACGTTGAACTTTTTCTCAAAGTTTTCAAGCAAAGCGACCGGCATTGAAGCGCCTCCTGAGATGCAAAGGCGGAGCGTCCGCAAATCGTCCGCGCTTCCACCTTCGTACTGATAAAGGAAATTGTACATCGTCGGCACGCCGGCAAAAATCGTCGCTTTTTCCTCTCGGGCCAGCTGAAACAACTTTGCTGGACTGAACTTTGGCATAATGAGCACCGTCCCGCCGTTCATTAGCGGGGCGTTGAGCGCCACGGTCAGGCAAAACACATGAAACATCGGCAGCGCAGCGATGATGCGGTCATTTTCATTGATGCCTAAATAATCGGCCGTATCTTGGGCATTGCTGTATATGTTTTTATGAGTGAGCATCGCCCCTTTTGGCTTGCCAGTCGTCCCCGATGTGTACAAAATGACGGCAACATCATCATCATCCAGTTCAGGGCCGGTAAAATCCGGGCTGCCGTCCGCTAACACTTCTGCAAACGATTTCATTCCTTCCGACAGGGAAATGGCTTTTTCCTTCCCTTCCGGTGTTTCACAAACGATCACGTGCTCAAGCAGCGGAAGCCGCTTCTTCGCCTCCGCAAACAACGGGGCGAGCAAGTCGAGGCCGATCACCCCTTTGACATCGCCGTTATGCAAAATATAAAAAATTTCTTCAGGTGTGTAAATGGGATTGATTGGAATGACGGTCGCCCCAAGCCGCAGCGCCCCGTACAAACTGATGACGAACTGCGGCGAGTTGCCAAGCAACAAGGCGACATGGTCGCCCCGGCGAATGCCAAGCTGCGCCAGCCCATCGGCAAAACGGGAAGCCGCTTCGTTCAATTGCTCGTACGTGCACCGCTCTTTCATGAAGACATACGCTTCCTTCTTCGGCAACTGTTTGGCGATTTGCGCCAATCGCGTCGTGACGTTCATATGAGCTCCTCCCCCAAAATGAATGAATGACCATTCATTTTATAAGTAAAAAAATTCGAACTATATCCATTATAAAAAAAAGAACAGCAAAGGACAAGAGAAAGCGTTTCCTCTGCTGTTTCTTTCCTGAATGCTGCCTTATTGCACCCATGTCAAGCCGGTGCGGGCGAGGCGGATGACGCCGCGGAACGTCCGGCCAGCCTCCTCAACCAGCTGCTCGTGCCGGCCAACGTGTGGCAAATGCGTCAACCATAATTCTCCGACACGTGCTCCCTCCGCGATGGCCGCCGCCTCCTCGCTCGTCATATGCCCAGCCGGCGCCGCGTTTTGCCCAGCGTAAAAGTTGCACTCGCAAATGAGCAAGTCGGCTCCTTTGGCAAACGGAAGAAACTCCGGTATATAGCTTGAATCGGCCGTATAAACAACCGTCTTGCCGCCGGCAGTAATGCGCATCGCGTAGCATGGCACCGGATGGACTGTTTTCATAAATGTGATCGAAAACGGCCCGACAGCCAGCGTCCCATTCGGGTCATAGGCAATTCCTTCCGTAATGCCGCTGTGCGTCAAGCGTGAAAACGCCGCCTCGTCTTCCACATGGCCGTAAATCGGCAAGACGGGAAGGTCAGCTCCCAAATTTTTATGAATGAGACGCGCGTATTGGAGCGGGCCGATGTCGGCGATATGGTCGTAATGATAATGGGAGATGATGACCGCATCTAAGTTTTCCACAGCCGTATAGTTTTGCAGCTTGGCAAGCGCCCCGCTGCCGCAATCAACGAGCAGGCAAAATCCATCATGTTCGAACAAATACGCCGATGTCGCTTCATTGGCGGCAGGGAATCCTCCCCAATAGCCGATGACCGTCACTTTCATTTTCGGTTCTCTCCTTCCATTCGTTTTGTCTTCATCATACACAACCGCGCCTATTTTTTCATCTTTGTTGATTTTTGTTTTAAAACACCTATTGACATTTTGTTGTGTGTTATAATACAATAAAATTACCAAGACAACGGAGGGGATCGGAATGTTGATGAAAGTGTTGGAATTTTTCAGAAACTTACCGCCAAAAAAATGTCTGCACTGCGGCAAAGAGATTGACGAGCAGCATGAATGCTACGGCAACACGTGCTCTGATTGCCTTGGCGCCGCTTACCGCCAATAGGTGAGCGGACGCTGCCCTTGCGTCACGTTCGCCGGCTGCCCCGCCGGCGTTTGGCTGTTCCCCAATGCAGCCTGCCTTTTCTCTTGACTGCCTCCAGCTAAGAGGCATTTTTTTTTTGCCAATCTCAGGGGCGCCATCACACACAACGTTCTAATGGCGGCCCATCCGCAAAAAGCAATCCCTCGTCCTAGAAAATGGTTTTAATTCCATCTGTTGTTTGATTCCGATATTGGCCAATGCAAAAAGGCGTCCCAATCTTTTTAGGACGCCTTCGAGACGGCATGGTTCAATCATCACGTTTGAGCCGCTGTTTCCGTCCATACCGCATAACGGCGGCGATACCGAAGGAGAAAATACACGAGCGTCGCCAAGGCAAAGACCGCGGCTGTCGCAAGCAATATCGCAGCTTCCTTCCACATGACCAAGAAATCGCCGCTTGAAATGACTGCTCGCAACCCACGGATCGCATGGGTCATCGGCAGCCACGGATGAAGCGACTGCAACGCACCCGGAACGAGCTCAATCGGATACGTGCCGGCGCTTCCAACTAGCTGGGCAATCAATAGCAAAATGGCAAGAAACCGGCCTGAGTTGTCAAACACGGTGACAAGGAATTGAACAATCATCATAAATGTTATGCTGATGATCCAAGTGAACAAATGCCAAGCAAATTCGGGCGGAGCACGATGGCCCGCATCTCTTTTCGCAGCATATGGCGCTCCCTCCTTTGTACAGATGACCAAATTGTCCGTATGGTCAATTTCCAACAAAAAAAGAGGATCATCTATCTCGACAATCCTTGCAAAAAATAGAGCGTAAACAATTCAGCAATTTGTTCTTTTGTCAACGGTTCATGATCTTTTTCCCAATCGACGATCAAGGCGATGTACGTCTTGAGCATCAAAAATGCCGTAATTTCCGAATTGCACGGACGAATCTCCCCTTTTTCCACCGCCGCATCAATTTTTTGCCGAATGAACTCGACCATTGCCCGGTCCAGTTTGGCAAGCACTTCTTGCACCGCCGCCGTACCGATATTGCGCACTTCTTGAAGCAGCTTCGCCGTCAGCTGATGGCGCTGGCGAAATTCCAAAATGCGGTACAAGGCGCGGTGGACGTTTTCGGAAAACGGCAGTGACGAGTCCATCGCCAGCTCCGCTTCCGCCTTGATTTCCATAATCAATCCGGAGACGATTTCATCAAGCAGTTCCTCTTTGCTTTTAAAAAACGTATAGATCGTCCCCTTGCCGACGTTGGCGAGCTTGGCGATCTGCTCCATCGTCGTCGCCTTGTAGCCAAAGGCAGCAAACGATTGGGCCGCCGCTTCGATGATTTGCCGTTTGCGGTCGCTTGCCATACTCCTCATCCTTCAAATTGACTAAATGAACAATTTGGTCAACCCGTATCCATTATACTATCAAACAACATGGATGTAAAGGGCCGTCGCATTGGGGACGGAATTTCTTCCTGCTCCCTCATCCTTTCCAAGCAAATGGGTAGAAGCGCCGTTGAAGCTTCTCCCACGTTCTTTTCACATCCCTTTTGCAGCGGAAACCACTTCCACGAGCCAAAAGAGACAAACAGCCATCCGCTTCTTTTCGCTTCAACCGGCTGGCGGCCGCACCGACGTCCAAATGTGAGCGGCGAACGGACCAGGGCGTTGGAAAACCGTCGATTAACGGACGCTGCTGTACAGATCGGACGTCTGTTGAACTGGCGCTTGCTGCAAATACAGAAGCACGTCACGCACCGCTTTTTCGCCTTGGTCAATGCAATCCGGCAATCCGAGCCCTTCGTATGAGCTGCCGGCCAAAAACACCCCCGGCAGCGCATCGCCCATCTGCCGTTTAATGTGCGCCAGCCGCTCGCGGTGCCCGACCGTGTATTGCGGCATGGCCCGCTTCCAGCGCGAGATGACGGCGAACTCCGGTTGGCCGGCAATATTCATCACTTTATTTAAATCATCCAATACAACGCGGACGATCTCATCATCAGGTTGGTCGACGATCTCCTCATCGCCCGGGCGCCCGACGTAGCAGCGCAAGAGCGCCTTGCCAGGCGGCGCGGTGTGCGGCCATTTTTTATGCGTCCATGTGCACGCTGTCATCGTGTAATCGCTGCGGCGCGAAACGACAAACCCGGTGCCGTCAATGTCTTGGCGGATCGCCTCCTCCGGAAATGCGAGCGCCACCGTCGCCACCGACGTCAGCGGCACTGAACGGAACGGGGCGAAAAACGGATAGTCAGCGAACATGTCGGGCACAACATGATGCGGCGTTGTCACGATGATGCCGTCTGCCCCCCACACCTCTCCTGTGCTCAGTTGCAGCCGATACGCCGAATCGGTGCGAACGATCCGCTCGACACGCACCCCTTTGATGACGCTGCCCGGCTCAAGCCGTTTTTCCACTTCATCAACGAGCGACTGCAAGCCCGTTTTTAACGTCTGGAACGCCCCTTTCCGCTCTTTTTGCTCTTTCGGCGTCGTTCGTCTCGCTCCACGGACAAGGCTTCCGTATTTTTGCTCAAGCTGAAAAAACTGTGGAAACGTCGCCATTAGGCTCATCTCATCAATGTCGCCGGCGTAAATGCCGGAAAGCAGCGGTTCAATGAGATTGTCCACCACCTCATCGCCGAGGCGGCGGCGGAAGAAGCGGCCAAGCGGCATATCACCATCGACTTTCACCGGCGGCAGCACAAAGTCAAGCGCCGCCCGCAGCTTGCCGGCCGGGGAAAACAGTCCGGTCGTTAAAAACGGGGCGATGCGCGTCGGAATGCCCATCACCGCTCCGCCCGGAATTGGATAGAGTTTGCCGTTGACCAAAATGTACGATGTTCCGGTCGCGTTATGAACGATCTCATGTTCAAGGCCGACTTCCTTCACAAGGCGAAACGCGCTCGTTTTCCGCGCCAAAAACGAGTCTGGACCGCGTTCAATGACAAAACCGTCGCGGACGACCGTCTGCACTTTTCCGCCGAGCCGGTGCGTCGCCTCGACAAGTTTGCATGCAAGTGGGAGGCGTTGCTCTCGAATCGCTTTTTGCAAGTAGTAAGCAGCCGTCAAGCCGGTAATGCCGCCGCCAATGATGACGACCGTCCGTTGCCCTTCATTCATGTCGATCGCCTTCTTCCGCCCACCGCTTTAACACAACCGACGCCAATGCATCAATAAACAATGGATTCGTGTTGGGCATCTCCGGTCGGTAATAGCGGGCGCCGATCTCTTCCGTCACCTGTTTGCACTCAATGTCGTTGTCATACAACACTTCCAAATGGTCGGCGACAAAACCGACCGGCGCGTAAACGAACGACGTATAGCCGCGCTCTTCGTAAAGCTGGCGCGTCAAGTCTTGCACGTCCGGCCCAAGCCATGGTTCCGGCGTCTGACCGGCGCTTTGCCAGCCGACGGCATAGTGGGCGACGCCGGCTTGATCAGCAATTCGTTTCGCTGTATCTTCGAGCTGCGTTGGATACGGGTCACCGGCTTGAATAATTTTTTCCGGCAAACTATGTGCGGATACGATCAGCACAGCTCGCTCCCGCTCACGTTCCGGCATGGCGGCAAAAATCGCCCGCACTTGTTCTGCCCAATATTGCAAAAACTTCGGCTCGTCATACCATTGATCAATCGTGTAAATGGTCGGTCCGCCGAGCTTTTTTGCTGCCGCTTTCGCCCGCTCATTGTACGAGCGAATGCTGAATGTGGAATAATGAGGGGCTAGGACGATCCCAACCGCTTCTTTGATGCCGTCATCATGCATGCGCTCGACGGCATCCTCAATGAACGGCTCAATATGTTTGAGCCCTAAATACATGCGAAACTCGACTTCATCTTGCACTTCGTTCAGCCGCTCCTCGAGCCGTTTCGCCTGCTCTTCCGTAATTTTCGCAAGCGGCGACAACCCGCCGATCGCCCGGTAGCGCGCTTTTAAATCCTCGATTTGTTCTTGCGGCGGCTTGCGCCCATGGCGAATGTGCGTATAATACCGTTCAATATCATCTTCCCGGTACGGCGTTCCGTACGCCATCACGAGCAGCCCCGCTGTTTTTTTCACCATTGTGCCACCCCCTCGTTTAGTTCGTTGACGTATATTCGTGGATAAAAGCGGTCAGACGCTTCAGTGTCGCCGGCTGAACATCCGGAAAAATGCCGTGGCCTAAGTTGAAGATGTAGCCCGGCCGTTCCATCCCTTCGTCCAAAATGCGCTTCACCCGTTCTTCGATCACGTCCCACGGCGCAAGAAGCACCGCCGGATCCAAGTTGCCTTGAATCGCTTTCGCAATGCCTTGGCGGCGCGCTTCGCGAATCGACAGCCGCCAGTCAAGGCCGATGACATCAAGCGGCAAATCGTTCCACTCATGCACTAAGTGGCTGGCGCCGACGCCAAACATAATGAGCGGAGCCCCTTCTTCCCGCAAAGCGGCAAAAATGCGCGCCATCGCCGGCTTGATAAACGTCCGGTAATCGTCAGCACTAACGGCGCCAACCCAAGAATCAAAAATTTGCACAGCGCTTGCCCCTGCCCGAATTTGCGCCCGCACATAACGGATCGTCATCTCAGCGAGCTTGTCCATTAAGGCGAACCACGCTTTCGGTTCAGCATACATGAACGCTTTCGTCTTATGATAATTTTTTGACGGACCGCCTTCAATCATGTAGCTCGCCAACGTAAACGGCGCCCCGGCAAACCCGATGAGCGGCACATCCAACTGTTCGTTGACAAGGAGCCGAATCGTTTCAAACACATACGGCACATCATGTTCTGGATCAATCTCCCCAAGCCGCTCGACGTCTTGAAGCGAGCGAATCGGATTTGCGATCACCGGCCCGATGCCGCCCTGAATCTCGACGTTCACGCCAATGGCCGGCAGCGGTGTCATAATGTCTTTATATAAAATGGCGGCATCGACGCCATATTGCTCAACGGGAAGTCTGGTGACGTACGCGCAAAGCTCCGGTTGATGCGTAATTTCAAACAGCGAATATTTTTCTTTCAGCGCCCGATACTCCGGCTGCGACCGTCCGGCTTGCCGCATATACCAAACCGGCACGTACGATGTTTGTTCGCCGCGGCAGGCGCGCAAAAATGTATCATTGATCTGTCTAGCCATCTCCATCCGCCTTTCTTTCCTCACAATCCCGTCAATGGTTTCGCCTTTTTTTTGCCTTCAAACATTGCCTATCTCCTTTTCACTATACAGCTTTCCGTACCCAATGTATAGAGAAGAAGGCGAACTGTCAAAAAATCGACCGATTTTTAAGTCCATGCCCATTATAGCAAAAAAGCTGCCCCGGCCGCACGGGACAGCTTTCTGTTCAGATGAGAAACATGGCGACAACGGTCGTAACCACCAAGCCGACAGCAACAGGAATGAGGTTGCGGCGCGCCAGCTCAAACGGGTCAACCCCGCAGATCGCTGCGGCTGGAATGAGCGCCCACGGAACGAGCGTGCCGCCGCCGACCCAAATGGCGGCGATTTGGCCGAGCGCCGTCAACGTTGCCGTTCCGCCGCCGATCGCTACAGAAAACAAATGAGCGATCGAACCGGCGAGCGAGATGCCGGAAAACCCGGAGCCGTCAAGACCAGTAATCGCCCCGACGATCGTGAGCGTAACCGCCCCCACCTCATTGTTCAGCGGCACCGCATGAGCCAAGGCAACCCCTAAATCGTTGACGATGCCTTGCGATGCCTGTGGCAAATAGTCGCCGATGATTTTCACAAACCCCGCATCGCCAAGATAGAAAAACGCGGCGATCGGAATAACAGGGCCGAACACTTTAAACCCGAACTGAAACCCTTCAATAAAGTAATTTGTCACTTCCGCAAAACTTTCTTGCCGATGGGCGAGAACGGAGATGAGAATCAAAATGAAAATCGCTGTCCCACCAACCAAGGCGGTCGCTTCCCCGCCTTGCAACCGCAAATAAAACATCGCGATGACATCAAGGGCGAACAAAATCGGAATCAACAGCGCAAGCCATTTTTTCGTTTGTCCCGTCAGTAAATGACTTGTTTTTTCCAGCGTCGAATCGACCGTTGCAGCCATTTCCGCCTCCCCGCTTGCCAGTCGCCCTCGCTTCATGTCACGGCGCAGCAAGTAAAACGCCGTGACCGTTGTGACGGCCCCCATTACAAAAACAAGCGGCACACTGGCAGCGATGACATCGCCGACCGGCAGCCCGGCGGCATCGGCCGTTAATTTCGGCGCCCCTTGGATGATAAAATCGCCGGAAAGCGCGATGCCATGCCCGAACAAGTTCATCGCCATCGCCACTCCCAACGCCGGCAAGCCCACTCGGACCGCTGCCGGCAACAGAACTGCCCCCATGAGAGCAACAGCCGGAGACGGCCAGAAAAACCAAGAAATGATCATCATCAAAATTCCGATCGTCCAATACGCCCAAGCCGGCGTACGGATGAAACGGACAAACGGCGAAACCATGACATCATTGATGCCGGTGGCCGACAACACTTTGCTCATCGCCACAATAATAGAGATGACTAAAATCGTCGGCAATAGCTCCGTAATCGCGTAAATAAAGCTGTTAAACACTCCGCTGACCGCCGCGCTCAACGAATGGGTAGCGACCGCCGCCAATAAAAAGATGCCGGCAATGCAAATGAGCGATGTATCTTTGCGGGCGACCATAAACCCAATAATGAGCACGATGAACAGCAAGTAAATCCAGTGCAGCGCTACAAGCTCTACACCCATGAATCATTCCCCTTTCTTCCCAACTTCCAGCCCGACCCGCTGGACATGCGCCCAGGCCGGTGTACTACAGCATATGAAGCGGGAAAAAAGGTGTGAAAGCTTCGGCCATCCATTGAAAATGAAAAACGCCGGCGCCAGCACAAACAGCACTAGCATCCTGCTTTCTGCCCACGTTGCAGGCGCACGTACCGCCCTGCCATCCAAAGCCCCCATATGTTTCCGCCAAGCCAAGTGGCGAGCCAAAGAAGGCGCGGGGAAACAGCCAACAGTACGAGATGGAATACCGTATTTTGCCCAATCAGCAGAATGGAAAGCAACCGAACCGCCGCAGCATCCGGTTGCGCCTGCGGCAACGGGTACAGCCGCGGCCATAGCGAATAGCGATGATGGGAAGGCAGCGCGGCCAATTGAACAGCGGTCGCGTAAAGAAACAAAAATGCGATGGCCGCCCGCCCGTATTGGTGATCGATCACAGCCAACATGAAGCCTCCAATCGCAGTGAGACGGACATACAGACCAGCATACCCGCCGGCGCGCAAAAACGTGCGGGCATACAAATGAAAAAACACATGCCGCTTGTCGTACGGAATCAAAGCGAGCAGCGAATCAAGCCAGCGCCGCCGCTTTGCCGCCTCCCGCCATTCCGGAACGTCGGTAAACAAGTTGGCCAGCCGGTAAAACGCCGTGGCCGCTCGCTGTTCTTCCGCGATGATCTGTTCCCATTTCCATGTTTTTCCTCTCGTCAACCGTGACAAACAGATGGACAGAACGGCCATCAAACCGACCAAAACGACAAAAAATGGCCATGGGGCCGCAACCAGCACCAAATAAACGAACACCGCCGCTAGGATGAAACGCGTAAATGCGCCAAAGCGATGAAAAGACGGATCGGCGATGTAGCTTCCTTGCCAACTGGCCCATAAGCTCCATCCTTTGAAGCAGAAAAGACCGAACAAAAAAAGCGGCCATGACACCGGGGAAAAGCGAGCATGCAGTGGACCCGCCAACAGCAAAAGCAAAGAAAGGCCGTACGCCTGCCATAACCATGAGACGAAAAACGCCCGCTGAATATACGGACCGAGCCGTTCTTCCGCCGGCAATAAAAACACCGTATCCGCCTCGCGGAACAAGGTGCGCACCGATCCAGCGGCCGCCGCCCAGCCGAACACGACCGCCGCAATAGCCGGATACGGAAACGAGTCAGGAAGCGCCGCCGCCCAGCGCTCGTACATCACCGCTATGCCGCCAAGCACAATGATCAAACCGACGAGCAAATGGTCGTTGAACATATAGCGCAAGTAGCGGATCCGTTTTCGCCATTCCAATTGGAAACGCTGCTTCCAAAGACGGCGGGCGTCAATCATGGCGCATCGTCCTTTGTCAATTCGACGTACAGTTCATCAAGCGACGCCCCCCGCAGCCCGAACTGGCGGCGAATGTCATCGAGCGTCCCTTTGGCCTTGACGCGGCCGTTGTGCAAAATAACGAATGAGTCGCAATACCGCTCTGCCGTCGCTAAAATGTGCGTCGACAGCAAAATGCCCGCCCCCTTCGCTTTCTGTTCATTCATTCGCTCAAGCAGGGCGTGAATGGCAAGCGGATCGAGGCCGAGAAACGGCTCATCGATGATATAAAGCGGCGGTTCAAGCAAAAAGGCGCATACAATCATGACTTTTTGCTTCATTCCTTTCGAAAAATGAGCCGGAAACGAGGAAAGCCGCCGCTCCAATCGAAACTCGCGAAGCAGCGGCGGAAGGCGGCGTTCATACTCTGCTTCGCTCAACCCGTACGCCATCGCTGCTAGACGCAAATGTTCCTCAAGCGTCAATTCTTCATACAACACCGGCGTTTCCGGGATATAAGCAAACTGCCTTCGATACGTTTCCGGCCCGTCCGCAAGCCGATAGCCGTTAATGGAAATCGCGCCGCGGCGCGGTTCCATCAAGCCGATAATATGTTTGATCGTCGTGCTTTTGCCGGCTCCATTTAGGCCGATCAAGGCGACCATTTCGCCGCGGTCGACCACAAACGTCACGTCTTCAAGCACGTTTTGCGCCGTGTAGCCTCCGGATAGATCCTTCACTTCTAAAAGCGTCATCGTCCGCTCCCTTTCCGTTCTGGCCTTTGTCCCCATTGTACCAAACTATAGCCTCGCTTACCAAAAAAGATCACACCGTTCTTTTGCATAAACTCACTCAAGCCGGGCATGATAAATAGCGAAGAGGGGATGAGGAATCAAAAAGTTGATGAACGATCCATCCGAAATGGGGTGTTCGTCAAAGACACCGTTGTGAGCCGCAAAACGTTGTAAACGTTCCTAGGAAGCGACCATCGCATTCGTTGCTGGGAAGCAACGAGCCTGTCCAAAGGGGATGGTCACGTTGAACAAAGGAAGCGCTCACGCCGAACCAATTTTTGCTGCAAATGGGGTGTTCATCAAACGCACATTTGCTTGAATCATCCTCTCCCCTTTTCACCAACCGGGATGTAACCTGCGTTGCGGGATTACATCCCGGTTTTTTTATGGTAAAATGAAGAAAATAGGAAGGAAAGGGTGACCACAGTGAGCGATTGCATTTTTTGCAAAATCATGAACGGCGAATTGCCCGCGGCGAAAGTGTACGAAGACGACCATGTGCTCGCGTTTTTGGACATCAGCCAAGTGACAAAAGGGCATACGCTTGTCATCCCGAAAGTACATACGGAAAACATTTTCACCCTCACGTCGGAGGCGGCCGGCCAACTGTTTCGGGCAGTGCCGACGATTGCCAATGCACTCAGGCGAGCATTTTCCCCGGTCGGGCTCAACTTATTGAACAACAATGGCGAGCAAGCGGGGCAGACAGTGTTCCATTACCATCTTCACCTCATTCCACGCTACGGCAAAGGGGATGGGTTTGGCGCGGTCTGGAAGTCGCATGCAAGCGACTATACGCCCGCTGACCTGCAGGCGATCGCGGCCGCCATTCGCGAGCAGCTCGGCTGATCTCCCGTTGTTGAACAGCAGAAAGGTCAAGCCCACAAATAAAAAAACGGAAGCAGGGATGTTCCGCTTCCGTTTTTTACTGTTTTCCTTGCTGCCCGATCACATCTTGCAAATCTTTGTCTTTGATCTCAACACCGGCATCTTTCACCAGTTTGTCCACTTTTGACTGCATCGTCGCAGGATCAAGCTTGTTCCGTTTGACTTCAAACGCAATTTCGTCTTTCATTTCGTTGAACGACTTTTTCTTTTCTTTGTCCGTCACTTTAATGATATGGTAGCCGTAATCCGTTTTCACCGGATCGCTCACTTCGCCGACTTTCAGCTTATAGGCGGCTTCTTCAAACTCCTTGACCATTTTCCCTGGGCCAAACCAGCCTAAATCGCCGCCGTTGGATGCCGAGCCTGGATCTTGGGAGTATTCTTTGGCCAACTTGGCGAAATCCTCGCCTTTATCAAGCTTCGCCTTTACTTCTTTTGCTGTTTTTTCATCTTTGACCAAAATATGGCTGGCGCGAATTTTCGGCTTGTAGTTGTCATAATACTCCTTCAGCTCTTTCTCCGTCACTTTTATGTCTTCAACGGCCGCTTTCGTCCGCAGCAAATCGAGCTTGACCATTTCGCGGATCACTTTTTCTCCGTTCTGCTGCACGGCCAAATCATATTGCGTTCCATACGCTTCCTTGATTCGTTCGATTTCGCGGTCGATCTCTTCATCGGTTACCTTGTATTTTTTGCTCAACACTTTTTCGTCAATCAAATCACGAAGGACGGATTTGCCGACGCGCTCTTTCATCTCATTATAAAATTCGTCTTTCGTAATATTGCCGTTTTTCGTTTCCACAATCGCTTCCGAACCGTCGTTGCTGCAGGCCGACAAAGCCATGAGCGAAACGACGGCAGCGGCCATCATCCATTTTTTCATTCGCTTCACAACTCCTACATCTTTTTTCGATTGAATGTTCCCACGCTTTCAAGCGGCGCAGATCGAATGGCGCCCAAGCGCGCCCAAGAAACAACATGCTCGCCTCTTCAGCCACGACAATAACTATACCATATTTCCAACGAAAAAAAAACCTCTTTCCGCTTTAGTCATCCGCCCATAACATGCACGCTTGCCATACATATGATGAGGATGAAGCGCTCGACAGGCTTCTTCTTGCCGAAAGGGGGTGTTACGATGAGCGCACCTTATTCCGGAGGCTTTGCGTTGATTGTTGTGCTGTTTATTTTGCTAATCATTGTCGGCTGCGCCTGCGTCATCTACTAAACGAAAGAGGGTGCTCCCGCAAAAGGAGCACCCTTTTTTGCCGCCTTCCTTGAAACGAAGGGAGAGGCAACGACAATGGAACTCGCTCCATCAAAAGAAAAACATAACAATCCCCGCATCAACCGTTAGAAGAGAGAAAAGTTATGTAAACAACACTTCAAAGTAAGAAGAGATTAATAAAATCGTAATAAGGACATTAATCGTGCGAAAAACCGCCGGCTGCTGCTCCTCCGGGATGTCACGCTGCGCGCAAAGCGAGTGTGTGAGCTGGTTGATCCAAAATAAGACCGTAACCGCCAGGAGGATGAAAGAAAGCGCCAAAACTGTTCCCCTCCTCTTTGATTCTTCGCCAAACGCCGCCCATGGCTTTAACTTTACATCGTTCATGGCGGGAAATCAATCATTTTTCTTTTTCCGGACACAAACCGATTTTTCTATTGGTGAATGCGCACAAATTCGGTAAAATATACGTAAAAACGGTCACATTTTCGTCACCAAAAGGAGCACGATATATGGAATCGTTGGAAAAGCGAGTGGCCAAGCTGGAATTTCACCAGTCTCTGCTGATGGAAATGATCGACGAAACGAAAAAACCATTTTATTCCCTCATCATCCGCGCGGATTTGACCAAAGAAGAAGTCGACGCCTTCTTGGCGTTTTGCCAAGAGCTTGCCGACCAATACGAACAGCAAAAAGCGGAAGGGTTGACGATTTTCACTCCCCTGCTCGTGCAGTTTGCTGGGATGCTTCATCCGAACCTTCCGCTGGAACAGACAGTTGACGCTCTTTTGGCCCAACAAATGTTTGTCCCGCTGATGACCGAGCTGAAAACGCTCATTCGCACCATCAGTTAGCCTGGCTGGCCAATTCTTTCTCGTGCTCTTCCGTTTTCGGCTTTCGCTTGACAAGTTTGCCGTCCTGCTCGATAAAATCTTCTTTAATGTTTTCAAACGCCCGCTCAAAAATTTCCATGAAATCATCGCCATAAATGTTGCGGACGATGCACATCATTTCTAAAATTTCTGGAAACTTTCCGTACAACTCGCGCAACGGCAACGCCCCATTGAAAACGGCATTTTTCGTCGGGTCATACGTCTCCATCAGCTTCATCAACACTTCTTCTCCTTTTTCCGTCAACTCAATGTACGTATTGCGCTTGTCATCCTGTTTTTTGGAAAACGAAAGCAATCCTTTTTCTTCTAATTTCTTTGAGAAGTTGAACGCCGTCGATACGTGCATCACACCAAACTTGGCGATTTCCGAAATCGAGGCTCCCTTGAAGTGATAGGCGATCCACAAAATGTGATGTTCGTTAATGTTCAAGTCAAACGGCTTGATCCAACGTTGCCAATCTTTTTCAATCGATTTCCATAACGCTTTGCTCAGCTGGGCAATTCGTTGGCTGAATAACATCGCCTCTTTGATGGAATAATGCTGTTCTGTCGCTTTCATCGTTCCACCCACTCTTCCCTCACCGTATTTTTTACTCTCCATTATATCAATAAAACAAAAAGGAATAAAGACAAAAGTATTTATTTTTATGATTTTTTTTGCATATTCATAGTAGTAAGCATAAGGCGCTTGGCGCATACAGGAGGAGAATGCCATGGTGTATATACAATGGCTGCTTATCGCTGTCGGATTCTTATTTTTCTGTCTTTTTATAAACGCATTTTTCGCCTTATGGAAAGCGCGGGCGTACCCGCCGAAAGCATTGCTGAAAGAACGGACTTTGCGCTATATTGGAATAGCGTTCATTTGCTTGCTCACCGCTTGGCTTCTCAGCTATGTCTAATACGCGTTAAAAACAAATGGAGCATAACACGAGTGTTGATTATCCATTATTTTACTAAAAGCACAGAATCATTTGACTGAACACAAGCTTTTCTGCCTCTTCCCTCGAACAAGAACGCCGGCGGGCAAATGTCATTTGCCCGCAAAGCGTTCATTGTTCGAGGAAGGCATGCGTACAGCATGCCCAGTCGGCAAGCGAATCGCTTGCCGACTACGGCAGAAAAGCTGATAATAGAGCGATTTCAACTGGTTTTTAATGGTTAATCAACACGCCTGAGAGCATAAGTATTTTTTTCCTACTCTCTCTTTGATAGCAAAAAACCCGACCAGCCATGATCGGGTTTTTCGCCGTCTACACGTGCGCTGTAACGTTCATCCGTCGGAAAATCGACGATGCGATCGGATAGATGATGGCCATCGCCACGGCGTTCAACGCCGCTGTCGGCAGCACGATGGTGACAAACAGCGCCGAAAACGTCGCTCCGCCCGGCAACCCGACAAGCAAGAGCGCCGCAGCCAAAAACACCCCGCCGGAAATGACCGTGCCGACTGCCGCCAGCACTGAAGCCCCAATGACCGTTTGGCTGTATGCTTTCATCAAAGTCGCTAGGGCAAACACGACAAAGGCGGTGATGATCTTATCGATCATATTCGGCAGCTGTCCGCCCGGGAACGTCGTCGTCATGGCTGAGATCAAGCCAGTGACGACGCCGACAAGGCCGACCGCTTTGACGTTTGGAAAAAGCAAAATCGCCAAAAACATCATCGCCAGCATCATATCCGGCTTCATTCCGAAAAACAACCCCGGAATGACCGCGTGCAACACGGCTCCGATTCCGACTAACAGCGCCATCGATACTAATGCTCTCACATTCATGCTCATCTCTCCTCATCTCTCCTCGTCTATATCTTTTGCTCGAGAATTTTTCTATCATTATATCACTTTGCAGTGTAAAAGTGAAGAAGAAATTTTCAGGCAAAACGGCGGCGGAACTCGTTCATAAACGACGCGAGCGCTTCGCACGCCTCAAGCGGCACCGCGTTGTAAATCGACGCCCGGCAGCCGCCAACCGATCGGTGCCCGCCGAGCCCGACAAACCCGCGTTCTTTCGCCTCGGCGAGGAACGTTTTCGTCAGCTCCTCATTTGGAAGCGTAAAGGTGACGTTCATGAGCGAACGGCTCCCCTTTTCGGCGTGCGGTTTGTAAAAGCCGCCGCTTTCATCAATCGCCTCATACAGCACGGCCGCCTTTTGCTGGTTGCGCTCTTCCATCGCCGCCACACCGCCTTGCTCTTCGACCCATTCGAGCACGAGCGACAGCATGTAAATCGCAAACGTCGGCGGCGTGTTGTACAGCGAATTGCTCTTCTGGTGCGTCCGGTAATCAAGCATCGTCGGCAGCCCGTCCGGAATGCGCTCAAGCAAATCGTTGCGGAGAATGACAACCGTGACTCCTGACGGGCCGAGATTTTTCTGCGCCCCGGCGTAAATGAGGGCAAATTGACTGACATCGAACGGACGGCTTAAAATATCGCTCGACATATCCGCGACCAAGTCAACCGGCGTGTTCGGAAATTCCTTCCATTGAGTGCCGAAGATCGTGTTGTTTGACGTAATATGGACATAGGCGGCGTTTTTCGGCCATTGGACGTCATCAAGCGGCGGAATGTATGTGTAGTTCGCTTCTTTGCTCGAAGCGACGACCGTTGTCAAACCGATTTTTTGCGCTTCTTTCAGCGCTTTCTCCGACCATGCCCCGGTCAGCACATAACAGCCGATTTTCCCTTCCGTGAGGAGGTTCATCGGCACCATTGAAAACTGCAGGCTCGCCCCGCCTTGCAAAAATAAAACGTCATATCCGTCCGGCACATTTAGAAGCCGCTTGAGCCGCTCTTTCGCCGCATGATGGACAGCCTCGTATTCCTTGCTTCGGTGGCTTAATTCCATCACCGACATGCCGGTGTTTTGAAAATTAAGGAGCTCTTTTTGCGCCCGCTCAAGCACCGGAAGCGGCAGCGCTGACGGGCCGGCGTTGAAGTTGTATGCTCGTTTCATCGTCATCCCTCACTTTGCCTCCTGGTAGTCCATTGATATTATTATCCTAGCACGATTCGCAAAAAAAGAAAGAGAATTTTTCGAAAAAAACGCTTTCAAATGAAATCTTCCAAAAAAAGAAAGCCCCTGCTATTGCAAGGACTTCGCTTGTTTCCGCCGCTCCCGTTCTTGACGGATGCGCTCCATATAAATTTCGCCTTCTTTTTCAATAAACGCCTCGTCGATTTCCCGCTCGCGCGCCGCTGTTTTGACGGTCATGTAGCCGCTGAAAATAATGCCGGCAACAACCAAATACACCCACCAAGGCAAACTGAGCATCGCCATTCCCCCTTGTATGCTTGTCTTACTACACTATACGCGCGAGCGGGCAGCCGTATGCATGGAGAAAGAGGCGGGAATGCCGCCTCTTTCATGGGGACAACGCTTATGTTTCGCTTCGTTTTGGCTTCTTCTTCGCTTCTACCTTTTTCCATTGACGTCGCAATTCCTTCAATTCTTCTTTCGCCTGTTCATACTGGGTCTTTGGGACGATTTCAATGATCGGTTCGATCATAATCCATCCCTCCCCTTGATCCGTCCCTACTCTTTACTACCCGCGTTTTTTGGCTTTGAAACAGACAAAAACGCCGGTTTGTAAAACGAGCGGTTGTCAAGGGCAAAGACGCGTTCAGTGAATTCACCTGGTTTTACTTTCTCAAGCGCACGGTCGATCATCGTAATTTTCGCATCCAAATTGTCAATGTAATGAAGTACCTCGGCTTCTTTGACAAGCGGCGGCTTCGGGCTGCCCCATTCCGCCTTGCCATGATGCGCGAGCACAAGATGCTGCAAAATGACGACTTCTTCACCTTGAATGCCGAGCTGTTCCGCCGCCTTGCTGATCTCGCTCACCATGATCGAAATGTGTCCGAGCAAATTTCCTTCAAGCGTATACGCCGCCGATACCGGACCGGATAGTTCAATCACTTTGCCAAGGTCATGCAAAATGACGCCGGCATAAAGCAAATCTTTATTGAGCGACGGATAGAGATGGATGAGCGCCTTGGCGAGCTCGAGCATCGACACGACGTGGTACGCCAGTCCGGAGATAAATTCATGATGGTTTTTCGTCGCCGCTGGATACTCAAAAAACGCCTTTTCGTATTTTTTCAACAAATAGCGGGTAATGCGCTGGATGTTTGGATTTTCCATCGCAAATATGTATTCCATGACTTTCGCCTTCATTTCCTCGCGGCCGAGCGGAGCCTTCTCCAAAAAGTCATCGATGCGCACGGCATCGCCCGGATGAGCAGGACGGATCGAACGGATGCGCAGCTGCAATTTGCCGCGGTAGTTATGGATGTCTCCCGCCACTTTGACGATGCACTCCGGCACATACCGCTCTTCATCATCTGGCGAGACATCCCACAGTTTCGCTTCAATGTCGCCGCTTTTATCTTGCAAAATCAACGTTAAGAACGGCTTGCCGTTGCTGGCGATGCCTTTCGTTGCGGATTTGATGAGCAAAAAGAGATCAACTTGTTCCCCAACCTCATAATGGATGATGCCTTTCGCCACTTCGTTCTCCTCCGTTTCTCTGTACGTACTTTCTAGTATATCATAACGGTTAGAGGGCAAAAAGAAAGCCTTGCCGAAACGGCAAGGAAACATTGGCCCAAACGTCCCGTCACGCTGTTTATTTTTTTGTTAGCTGAATGGCCCGTTTTATATCCTTGAAAATGTTCATTCGCCCATACATCAGCACACCGCCTCGATACACTTTGGCGCCAAAATAGATCAGCAAGGCAGTCGTCGCCGCTAAAAGCACAAGGCAAAGCGCCACTTCCCACCCCGGCACGGAAACGAGGCCGATGCGCAAAAACATGAGCATCGGCGCGAAAAAGGGAACGAACGAAGCGCCGGTCACGAACGCCGACTCAGGGGCATTCGAGCCAAACATGGCGATCATAAAGGCAGCGACAACCAGCATCATGACCGGCGTAATCGCCGGCTGTACATCTTCGACCCGGCTGACGAGCGAACCGAGCACGGCAAACAGCACCGCATACAAGAGGTAACCGAGCAAGAAAAAAACGAGTGCATACACAAATATCGATGCCGGCAGGTGGTCAAATCCGAGGAAACGCCACACTTCCTGCCCGCTCGTTTTTAACGCGGCGAAAGCGACGGCGAAAAAAACGAAAAATTGCGTCAAGCTGACAAGAGCAACGCCGATGATTTTGCCAAACAGCTGTTGGACCGGCGGGACGCTTGACACTAAAATTTCCATCACGCGCGACGATTTTTCCGTCGCCACCTCCGTCGCGATCATTCCTCCATACATCAAAACAAACATATACATCGCGAAAAGAAGGACATAAACAAGAGCGCGCGCTTGGTTCAACTCCTCTTCCGTCTTCGCGTTTTTTTCCAATGCCACCTTTTGGAACGGAACAGGTTTGTAAAGCTCAGCCATTTGTTCATCCGTCAGGCCGAGCTTAGCGGCTGAAAGCGCTGTTTTCAGCTGGCTTAGCGCTCGTTTGAGTTCCTCAGGCGTCTGATTGTCCACAATCGTATTGGCATAATACACCGCTTCCGGCAATCCTTCCGCATCCCTGGACAATACGAGCAATCCGTCCCATTTGCCTTCTTTGACTGCTTCTTTCGCTTCGTTTTCCATATCCGTAATTTTTGTCAACGCGATTTGGTCATGGCTTACCTGCTTCTCAAGCGGACCGTACAAAGATCCCGTGCGGTCAATGACCGCGACATGAGTCTTTTCATCACCGGTGAAAAACTCGATGATCGGCTGAATGTTGGCCACCCCGATGATCAACAGGCAAGTGATGGCGGTTGTCACAAGAAATGCTTTCGCCCTCAGCTTCGTTCCATACGTATGCCCCGCCACAAGGAAAAACTTATTCATACGCCGCACCTACTTTTTCAATAAAGATATCATTCAGAGACGGTTCTTCCAAGGCAAACAGACGAACCGCGACTTTTCCTGCTATATGGCCGAGTATCGCTTGTGCCGTCTCCTCATTGGCGATTTGCAGCCGCACCCCTTCCGCCGTCCTCTTCCACTGCAAAACGCCAGGAAACCGCGCCAATTCTTCAAACGGCCCGTCCCCTTGAATAACAAGTATTTGTTTGCCAAACGAACGTTTCAGTTCACGCAGCGCTCCAGCCACCACCGCGCGGCCGCGGCGCAAAATGCAGACATGTTCGCACAGCTCTTCCACATGTTCCATCCGATGACTCGAGAAGACAATGGTCGTGCCGTTCCGTTTTAAATCAAGCACCGCTTCTTTCAACAGTTCAACGTTCACCGGATCAAGACCGCTGAATGGCTCATCCAAGATTAATAGCTTCGGTCGATGAAGCACAGCAGCGATAAACTGGATTTTTTGCTGGTTGCCTTTCGACAGCTCCTCCACCCGCTTGTTGGCGTAATCGCGGATATGGAAGCGCTCGAGCCAGCGGTCGATTTCCGGAAGAATATCCGTCTTTTTCATTCCGCGCAACCGCCCTAAATACAGAAGCTGCTCTTGCACGTTCAGCTTCGGGTACAACCCGCGCTCTTCCGGCAAATAGCCGATCAGATGGCTTTTCGAGTAATCAATCGGTTCGCCTTGCCAACGGATCACCCCTTCCGTCGGGAGCAGAAGGCCTAAAATCATGCGAAAGGTCGTCGTTTTTCCCGCTCCGTTCGCCCCAAGCAATCCGAACATCTCCCCTTCTGGAACCGTCAACGTCAAATGGTCGACGGCCGTCGCCTGACCAAACCGTTTCGTCACCTCAATGATCTCTAAACTCATCCATATTCCCCTAACGTAAAACAAATTTTCCACTCACATTATTAAAACGTGCAGTCTCAAAAAAAGTTTCAGACAGAAGCAGGAATTTGCCTATCAAACCTCTAAATGAAAGAGAAATGAATGATGATTCAGAGAAAGGAGATGGTGACATGCCGATGTATACGTTGACCGCTTTTGAACGCAACGGGGAAAAATTGCTCGATGAAACGTTTGAAGCAGCCAATGATGAAGAAGCGAAAAAAATCGGTGAACAAAAGCTGCGCGAGCGCGGCTGTTGGGACAAAACACACCGTTGCGTCAATGCCAGCGGCAAGCTCATTTTATTTCACCGTTAATCAAAACACCCCGGGGTTGTTCCCGGGGTGTTGTTATTTATCCAAATATTTCCTTTAATATATTGATTTTCTCTTCCGTATATTCGGCGAAATGCTCGTTGTACACTTTCGGCTCTTTGGGGTTCGCCTGGCGGGTGATTTTCCGCGTTTTCGGATCGACGAATTTGCTTGATGCCCCGCAGCCAAGGCCGATGATCGACTGCTGCTCTTCCATGATCATAATGTTGTATATGCTCTCTTGACCTGGCAGCGCGTAGCCGACGTTTTCAAGGTTGCCGAGAATGTTTTTTTGTCGATACAAATAGTAAGGGACATAACCGTGTTCCTTTGTCCATTCTTGGGCAGCCTTCATCATCGCCTGCACTTCCTCGCGGCTGGCGACTTTGTACTTTTGTTTGTTCTTTGTCATTTCCGACGCCCGCTTAAATGACAGCGTGTGGATGGTGAGCGATTCCGGCATGAGCCGCTCCGTCTCGGCGAGCGTATGCGTAAATTCCGCCAGACCCTCGCCGGGCAGTCCGATGATTAAATCCATATTAATGTTGTTCATACCCATTTGCCTTGCTAAATGAAACTTGTTGATCGTCTCTTCGACCGTATGATGGCGCCCGATCGCTTTTAACGTCTCCTGAATGTAGGATTGCGGGTTAATGCTGATGCGGTCGATCCGCCACTTTTTCAACACTTCGAGCTTCTCCGGCGTAATCGTATCCGGACGCCCGGCTTCGACCGTGATTTCGCGGACGCGGTCGACGTCTGGAAATACGTCATACATATGAGCGTACAGCCGGTCCATCTCGTCGGCCGTAATGCTCGTCGGCGTCCCGCCGCCGTAGTAAATCGTTGTGATGCGGATGCCGCGCTCGCGCAAAAAGCGGCCGACCGCCTCCATTTCGTAATGAAGGCCGGCCAAAAAGGCGTCGACCGACCCTTGGCGGCCGTTGATGGCGTACGCTGGAAATGTGCAATAGGCGCATTTCGTTGGGCAAAATGGAATGCCGATATAGATGCTCACTTCGTGGGCCAAATCGTATAAATCCGGAACGACCGTGAGCTGACGATCCACGATCGCTTGCATTAATTCGATTTTTTCGTTTGTCACTAAATACTCTTCAGCCAGCTTCCGGTGCGCCTCTTCTTTCGAAAGGCCTGAGCGCAAAAGCTGATGAAGCAGCTTGACCGGACGCACGCCGGTCAGCACGCCCCACGGCTGAATGAGGCCGGTAGAACGCTCAAGCAACGTCAAATAGACATGCAAAACGGCGTTTTTCAGCTGTTTTTCGTACGTTTTCCCGTCAGCATCCGCCGGCGTGCTGCATTCATGACTCGCTTCCTCAACGCGCCCGGACGTCTTGTCGAGAAGCGTCCCAGAAACAGCGATGCACCCGTCTTCCTTGACGGAAAACATAGCGGCCATATCGGCCTCGGGAAGCGGCGCGAACGACAGCTCCGGCGCTTCGAAGAACAGCTCGGTCATCACTTCGAGCGGGCGCTGAAACCGTTCCGGATGCGGCAGTCCTTGAATTTCGATCCGCACGTTCATCACCTTTTCTTTCAAACTTCTTTCAGTGTACTGAACGGCTGTTTCCTTCGTCAAGCGGAAGAATGCACCTTTGCCGCCGACTTTATGGAAATGACTCCCGCCCGGCCAACTAGATTAAAAAAGCCGGACATTCGCTCCGGCCTCATTTTTATGATTTTCGTGAAAACGGCAAGCGCCAGTTGTCCGCTCACGGTTCGCTCCCCGCTCAAGCTGCTTACTGTTTCGTTTTGAGTTTTTGCAAAAACTCGATCCGTTGCTGTTTGCGGAAATGTTCTTTCACCATGTAGGCGACGCCGAGCTGTTCGTTCGAACGCGTCACCCAGTCGGCCGCCCGCTTCACCTCAAGCGGTGCGTTCCCCATGGCGACGCCGAGCCCAGCCGCTTCAATCGCCGGCAAATCGTCAAGGCCGTCACCGATCATCACCGTTTCTTTCAACGATACGCCGATATGTTGAGCCAGCCGGCGCAACCCCGCGAGTTTAGACACTCCTTGCGGGACAATTTCCATTTTTCCGTTTGGCTGCATAATCATATCAATGGACGGAATCGATTTCGTCAATAAAGCGGCCGCTGCATCCCTCTCTTCGTCTGTAGCAAAATATACATCAATTTTCGGCACAGCGATCGGTTCGTCGATCAGCACATCGCCAAGCGAGTCGACAAATTGAGTCGGATAGAAAAACGGGTCGCTTGAGGAGAGAACCGTTTGCACGACAAGGTTTTTCTTCACTTTCTTCCGATTGCCGAGCGAATACCGCTCATGCATGAGGCGGATGTTGCAGTTGAAATTTTCCAAAATTTGCACGATATTAAACGTCCGCTCCTCAGGGATCACGGCGTCAAACAGCCTATCATCAAGCGTTCTGGCAATCATCGCTCCTTGGAATGCAATGAGCATCCCATCAAGCCGCAGCGCTTTCGCCACTTTGCGGGCGGAAAGCAAATTGCGGCTCGTGATTAACGTAACATAAACTCCTTTTTTCTTCACATAGTCGACCGCCTCTTTTGTTTCGCGCGGCAGGCGGCCGTTGTTTTTTAAAATCGTTCCGTCAATGTTGAGCGCCAACAGCTTATACACGGCTGTCTCCCCCTTTTGTCCGTCTCAACCTCTCTTGCCGCCGCCAGCAAGCTGGCGGCGGCTTTGCATTCCTTATCATTTTCATGACTATGACGAAACGGACAAAAAAAGAACACCCGACCGGGTGTTTTTCCTATCTTCCTTCCATGAATGAACGGTGCAACTCCTCAAGCGGCTTCATGGCGATTTGCTGAACCTCGGCAATGGTCATGCTCATTTGCTGCTCGAGCGCCATCAGGCGGGCGAGTTTCTCGTTTTGCTGGGCGAGCGCCATCGCCTTTTGCGCCTGTTCGATTTCATCAGGCAAAATGGCCGCCCCGCGCATCTGTTTTTCATGGAGCCGAAGCTGGATGTCGCGGACATTCGCGAACATTCGATAGGCGATTTCATCTCGGCGGACATCTTCGTATGCCCGTTTCAGCTGCTGAAACGGCTCGCTCGCCCGAATCGCCTGCTCAAGCTGTCTAGCGAGCGCATGAAGGGGTTCAGACATAAAAAGAGCCTCCTATACGAATATCGTTCACGTTCTAACGTATGCGCCATCTGACGGCGATATGCCACAGCCTACAGCCATAAGCCAATGACGCCTTGAACGGCGCCGATCAGCCCGCCAAGCAAGGCGCCCAAATACGTAATCATCTTTAGTTCACGGCGGGCGATCGATAAAATGATCGCTTCCAATCGTCGTAATGAAAACGACTCCACTTGGTCGCGGACAATATCCGCCAACCCAAGCTGTGCAACAATCGCCTCGATTTTGTCGCTTAACAGGCAGCTGACCGTTGCCGCCGCCTGCGGGATGAGGCGGTCAAACAATGGTTGCTCGTACGGAGCGATCAGCTCATCAAGCGGGCGATGCAGCCAGCCGCCGCTTTGCACCAAGCGGCGGGCAGCCGACCGCACCGCTTCATCGATGCGCCGGCGGCCGATCATCTCTTCCACGGTTGCGAGCGGATAGTCCAACCATTTGTTCCACTCCGTCCAAAGAAGGCGGGAGAGCACCTCTCTTGTGCCAGCATGGCGCAAAAATTTACCGAGCTCCGCCTGCACCTTATCGACGAAATTGACATTGCCAAGCAGCATCTGCAGCATATTTCCAACCATCCCGCGCTCTTGGAAAAAACGCTCGATCATGCTGGAAATCTGCTGCTTTCCCTCCTCGCTGCGAAAGTAGTCAAGCGTCCTGTCGGCCAAATAACCCGCTAGACTTTCGACGCGCGCTTCCATCGTCTGCTTCAACTCCGCTGGCAATACATCGCGTATCGGCCGCAGACGCCACGTTTCGCTCCACCGTTCGTACGCTCGCTCAGCTTGCTCGGCCGCCATCGCTTCGAGCCGCTCGGCGGGAGAGCGAATACCGAGGCGTTCAAGCAACTCAGCCGGCGTTTCTTTGCGCGCAAGCCACTTTCGAAGCCATTCCCGCCCCCACTCGGCCATCTCGGCCGTAAAGGACGGATCCATGAGTTTGCGCCGCAATCCTTCCGGCGTCACCAAATGTTCCACGACCGTTTTCCCGAGCTGTTCGGCCAGCTCCCGCCGCCGCTTTGGAATCAATCCCGGCGTAAACGGCAGCCGTTTTCCAAACACGTACATCGGCTCATATGGGCGAAACAGCATCACGATGGCGATAAAATTCGTCACCCCGCCAATGAGCGCCCCGACCGCCACCATAAACAGCAAATAAACGAACGTTTCCATCCTCTTCTCCTTCCGTCCCCGCCGCTGTCACCAAACGGCGTCCGTCATCATACGATGGCGATATAAACGTTTGCCTAATTGTTCATTATAGAGCTTGCCTGACGAATGCGCAAATGAGGGACTGCGATGAGCAAACAACGAACGATGGCTGTGCTGACGGAAATCAATGAAACAAGTGAACGGGCTGCCTTTGGATCCATCCATCATTTTTGCGAGGAATTGGCGGCATATGCTAGAAAGCGTGGTCTCTTTTTTTACGTGTCCTCGCCGGCGCTTTACTTAGAGGGAGTCGGCTATCAGTGGACCGAAAGCGGATGGGGCAAGCGGGACGTGCCTCCAGCCGATGTCGTTTACAATCGCCTTCACTCTCGCAAGCTCGAACGCTCCCCTTTGTTTGCCGAGCTGCTCGCTCGGCTTGCCGAAGAAAACGGGATGATGTTCAACCATCGCTTTTTGCATAAATGGGAAGTGCACTGCCATTTTGAGCGGCACGAGTACTTGCACCCGCACTTGCCGAAAACGGCGCTCTGGAGCGGTCAACATACGCTTGAGGCGTTCCTTGACGCTTTCCCATCCGTCTTTCTCAAGCCGATCTATGGCAGCCAAGGGCGAGGGATTTTCTGCCTCCAACATTCGGACGACGGAATTTGTCTTCGCCATTCCACTTCCGCTTCAACGGCCGTATATCGTTCGATGGACGCTTTAGCTTCCGCTTTGCGGCAACAAATCCGAACGCCGATGATCATCCAACAAGGGCTTGAGCTTCGCACCCTCGACGGCCGCCCGGTCGATTTTCGCCTGCTTTGTCATCGCGCCCGCCACAATGATTGGCGCGTCACTTCCGCCGTCGCCCGCGTAGCGCCGCCCGATCAGTTTGTCGCTAACCTTGCCCGCGGCGGAGAACTGATGGCGGTCAATGATGTCTTGCGGAAGTGGTATACGAGAGCTGACGCGTTCCAGCAAAAACAGCTTCTGAAAGAAATCGCACTGGAATCCGCCGCCGTTCTCGCCTCGGAAGCGGAGGGACTGTATGGAGAGTTTGGCGTTGATCTTGCCATTGACATCCATGGCCAGCCGTGGATCATCGAGGTGAATACGAAGCCGTCGAAACAGACGGATATGGCCGCTTCCTACCAATCGGTCCGCCCGTCGGCGAAGGCGATCATCGACTATAGTTTGACATTGATGGAGGAAAAGGAGTGAACCGTTTTGCTTTCACTCGGTTTTGTCACCCTTGACGAACAGCAAGACCACACGTATTGCACTGAGGTGGCGAAATGCGCCAGACGCTACGGCATTTCCGTCTGCCGCTTTTCGCCGCTTGGCATCGATCCGCAGACGGAAAACGTCCGCGGCTTTCTCTTTCAAGAGGAAACGAACGAATGGACAAACGCCGTCTTTGCCATTCCGCCATTTTTATATGACCGCTGCTTTTACGGCAATGATGAGCGGTCCAAAAAAGCAAAACCGATTATGAACTGGTTGAAGCAGCGGCCTGACCTCACGTTTTTAGGCTATGGCCTGCCGGGCAAATGGGACGTATATGAAGCGCTCTCCTCTCACCCGCTCTTGTCCGCATACGTGCCTCCGACTGTCCGGCTTGAGCGCGCCGATGATGTGCTTGCGCTTCTCCGCCGCGAACAAGCCGCCATCGCCAAGCCGGTGCACGGCTCCGGAGGACGCGGTATTTGCATCTTTCAAAAGAAAGGGAAGGCGCTGTCCGTCCAAGACAGTCACGGTCAAGAACAGGCCGTCATTGCCCGCCGAAGCGAGCTGGAACAGCTCCTCGCCTCTTGGAGCCGCCGCGGCGAGTATGTCCTGCAGCCATTGCTTCAGCTATCGACCCCGGAGGGTGAACCGTTTGACCTCCGCATTCTTTTGCAAAAGGATGAAAACGGACGCTGGGTGGAGCGGGTGCGGGCCGTGCGAGTCGGCCGACCGGGGGCATGGGTGGCCAACGTCCGCGCCGGCGCGGACATTCGTCCGTTTTCCGAGTGGCTCGACCACCTTTCCTCTTCAAAACGTCTCTTCGTGCTCGATGGCGTTGAGACGATCATCCGCACGCTGCCAGTTTATATGGATCACACGTTCGGTCCTTTGTTTGAAATCGGCTTGGATCTTGGTGCAACCGACAACGGGGCGGTGTGGATTTTGGATGTCAATTCCAAGCCGGGGAGAAAAGTGGCGCATCTTCTGCCCCCGGAGCAACAAAACGAACTGTACGAAGCGCCGCTTCGGTATTGCTTGTTTTTGGCCAGAGGGGGGAAAAGCCAATGACCTACACGTTGATCATTGACGAACAACAAACAAATACGGTGATTCTTCCCGCCACGCTCCAAACATCTAGGCAAACATCAGCCGCGTTCGGCAGCCTTGTCACCCCATGCCGGGTCATTTCTTCCCCCCGTCTTGTCGACCGTGTGATTGTGGCGCATGACGTTGCCCGATGCTTGTCGATCCCATTTGCCGCTGACGTTCATGTCTTTTTGACCGATGAAGCTGTTCACTTCGGGCCGCTTGTCGGCATTTTGACCGCCGGATTCACAAAGTCGCTCCACCGCCCGGTCGGCAGCCGGAGCTTCTTTTTTGCCAAGTTGCTGGCGCAAGAAAAGCAAGTCGGCGGATTTGCCTTTTTGTTTGGCGCGCCCCATATTGACTGGGAAAACGGCATGACGAACGGCTATTTTTACACAGAGCGCGGCTGGGAACGCCATACGGTGCCGTTGCCGAATGTCGTTTACAACCGGCTGCCAAACCGGCGCGTCGAAAAGGAGGAAACGTTTCAAACGATGACGAAGACGCTGCAAACCACCTACGGCATCCCGATCTTTAACGGGTGTTTTTTCAACAAATGGGACATTTACCGCCGGCTCGCTGCCCATCCGAAGGCGCAGCCGTATTTGCCGGCGACGTCCGCCCACGTGACGCAGCACACCATTGAGCAGTTTCTTGCCCGCTACCGTGAAGCGTACATCAAGCCGGCCGACGGCAGCCTCGGCCGCGGCATTTATCATGTAGCGAAAAAAAACGCCTATGAATGCCGGTTCCGCGATGAAAGCGGAGAAATACAAACAGTGCTGTTTCCCACCGCCATGGCGGTGTGGCATCATTTGCTCGCCCATGCGCCGCTTCACCGCTATGTCATCCAACAAGCGGTTCCGCTTCTTGCCGTCAACGGCCGACCGGCTGATTTCCGCGTTCACGTTAACAAAAACGAACACGGCATATGGCAAGTGAGCGCCATCGCCGCCAAAATCGCTGGAAAACAAAGCATCACGACCCATATGAACAGCGGAGGCATCGTCAAAACGCTGGAAGAAATTTTCCCGGATGCCGCCGAGCGCGAAATCATGCTCGCCCGTCTTTCTGACGCCGCCCTTACGCTCAGCCGTTGCCTTGATGAAGCATCAGAAACGTTGATCGGCGAAATCGGTTTTGACCTTGGTGTTGACCAACAAGGAAGGATTTGGATGTTTGAAGCCAATTCCAAACCCGGACGGTCGATTTTTAAGCATCCAAAATTAAAGGACGCAGACGAACGAACAGCGCGGTTGCCGCTCGCTTACGCCGTCCACCTCAGCAAAACAGCCATCACCGAACCCGAGGCGCTTTGGCCATGCTGACGATCGGCTACCGTCCTGACACCGGCGAGTGGGTGTGCAACAGTCCGGGCGGCCCTTATCGATTCGGCAGCGGCTGGGTTGCTCCCGCCGCTGTCCTTCCCGATCTCGTCTTTCCCGTCCGCGAGCAAGATGGACGGGTGGGACCGCTCGTCGGCGTGCTGGTCAGCGCCTCGTCCCTTTCCGCTTTGCTGGCTGGGAAAAAGCCGTGGCTTGAAACCGTTATCCGCTCCATCCACAAAGCCGGCGGCATCTCCGTCGTCAGTGCGGCCGCCGGCATCGGAGAGAAAACGGTCTCCGGATATCTATTCGTTCCGACGCTTCATCGTTTCATCGAAGCGGCCGCTCCACTGCCCGATGTCGTCTACAATCGAGTAAAAAGCCGCGAAGAAGAAGAAAGCGAGCCGTTTCAAACGGCGGCTGCCCAGTTGAGCGCCCATGGCGTTCCACTTGTCAACCGCTCTTTTTTCCGCAAATCGGACGTTTATGACGCGCTGCGGTCCGACCGCCGGCTCTGGCCGCATCTATTGCCGACGGCGCCTGTCCAAACAGCGGCCGATCTTCGCGCTTGGCTCCGCCAATACAGCTGCATTTACTTGAAGCGGGATGACGGCGCCAGAGGAATGGGGCTGTTTCGTCTCACCGCCTTGTCAGAGACGGAAGCCATTTGCGAATATCCGGGCGGCCAAAAACGGTTCTGCTCGCTCGATGCGCTCGCATCACTCATTCAGTCCGGCCGCTACATCGCCCAAGCATTGGCTGAAACGGACGAGTGGAATGGACGCCGCTACGATTTGCGCGTGCTCGCCCATTGGCACAACGGCCGCCATACGATCACCGGCATCGGTGTTCGTTCGGCCGACGTCGAGTCAGTGACGACCCATGTGTTTCATGGCGGAACCATCCTCCCGTACAAAGAAGTCAAGGAACGCATCGATGAAGCGGCGCTCGAGCGGCTTATTGCCTTGAGCGGCGCACGCCTTGGCGAACGGTTTGGCTTTGTCGGCGAGTTTTCCGCCGACATCGGCGTCGGAAGCGAACAGCAGCTTTACATTTATGAAATCAACGCCAAGCCGATGGTGTTTGATGAGCCGGAGATTGAGGCACGGCGGCTCGAGAGGCTCAATCAGCTGTTTGCCGAGCTCGCTCATCGTACGCCATAGCTAGAAACTGGCCGCTGTAGCGAAGCGCCTGGCGGAACACAGCATCAACCGCTTGTTTGGCGGCTCCATTTAAGCTTTGACAGACGTTCTGGCATAACATCGCTTTTTCCCACTCAGCCGCCGCCATGGCTTGCAAGAGATCACAACGAGGTGCGCCTGCTTTGCTTTGCTCTCTTTCCGCTCGACCGTCGGCGTTAGCCCCAGCAACGAAATAATGCACGTATTGCCAAAGTTTACGCTGCCGCTCGGCTTCAGCCAAATAGACCGCCCATGCCTCATCCGTTTCCATCTCAGCGAGCTGCCGGGCTTTTTCTTCCGCCGCGGCGGTTGTTTCGAGCAATTTTTTGATCAGCATGATCATCGCGTGCCGCCCCTTTCTTCCCTATTGTCCTCTTTCATCCATATGAATGGCATGGATAGCGTATGCCTATTTTGGACAAACTTTAGGAAAAACGATGAAAGGAAGGGGCGAGATGATGGAACGAAAGGAAGCCGAGCGCCGTGATTCATTGTACGAAGGGCGCGATGAATACTATATGGACATCGACCGCATGATCAACGAAGGGATGGCCGGAGGTGCTGTGTACGGCCACGGCGATGACGTCAACATTGAGGAAGCGCGCGATCTTGTCAAAGAAGAGCCGCCGTACGAAGCCGGCCAGTAAACGGAGCCGATTTTCCCGCCTCGGGAAAGTCGGCCTTTTGTTTTATGAAGCCTCTCCGCTAATGCGTTAGGCAGGGATCGTTCGAAACGACCGCTGTTGGCCAAGCCGCCCGTTCATCCTGCGGCTTTCCCGCTTTCATCCATTGTCTTTCTTTCCATTCGCGGAGATTTGGTATAATGAAAACAACGCCGATTCCTCTTCGGCGTGACATCATCCTTGACGGAAAGTGGTGCGCCGCGATGCTAAAAGAGCTCGAATCGCTTTATGAAGGGGACATCGTCATCAACGGTCAGCCGGAACACCCCGAAGATTACGAATGGTTTTATACCGCCGATGGCGATGAGATCGGCATCGCCAAGCATCGATTGACAGAGCAGGAGCGGCGATTGCTGGCGCTTTTTTTCACCCCCGCCGAGCGCCGACGCGAACCGGAAAGCGAAGAGGAGCGGGCATGGAAACGATGGATGGCAACCGGCGACCCAGCCGCGCTCGCTCGGCTCGCTGCTCCGTATTGCCGGTTCATTCATTTTACAGCCAGCCGGCCGATCGCCAACAAAGAGGAGTTTGCTGACGCTGTTCGCGGCTTATTTTCCTCCCCGGTTGCCATCGTCTGGGAACAAGATCGGCGCGGGCTGATCGTCGAAGCGAAACAAAAGCGGACGACGGAGCCGCCTTCGTTAGCGGACATGGCTGAGGCGCTCGCCGCTGATTTTTATACTGCCATTCATTTATTGATCGGCCCAATCCGCTCCGTCGATGAACGGCTATATGAATCGTTTCTCCTTGAAAAAGAGTGTTTTTCCGCCGCTCGGCGCTTTTGGCCGAAACGAACGGTGTACGAATGGGAAGACGTCATTCCGCTTCCGCTCTTTGAAGAAGGAGCAGTCAGTGAGAAAGCCCGCCGGACCCTCTCGTTTCTTGACGGATTCGACGAGGAGGAAGTGCGGGCGATGGAGACGTTTTTGCAATGCAACTTAAACGTCTCGATGGCAGCGAAAAAGCTGTATATGCACCGCAATAGTTTGCAATATCGAATCGATAAATGGACGGAGCAAACTGGTGTTGACATCAAACGGTTCAAAGGGGCGGCAGCCGTCTATTTGGCTATCTTGCACCGGCGCCGTTCGTAATCCCCCGCTTTTTTGTCATGTCGCCGAAAATCGGCGGCATTTTTTGTGCACCTCGTCCATTTACGAATGTTCCTATTTTTCTATACACTAATGGCAAGAAAACGATTTCGGCGATGAGGAGGATGGTTATGGCAGAACTCATTCTTGATCATATTTACAAAATTTACGACAACAATGTGGTCGCCGTCAAAGACTTCAATTTACATATTCAAGACAAAGAGTTTATCGTATTTGTCGGCCCGTCCGGCTGCGGCAAATCCACCACGTTGCGGATGATCGCCGGCCTTGAGGAAATTTCCAAAGGCGATCTTTACATCGACGGCAAACGAATGAACGATGTGCCGCCGAAAGACCGCGACATCGCCATGGTGTTCCAAAACTACGCTCTGTATCCACATATGAGCGTCTATGACAACATGGCGTTCGGTTTAAAACTGCGCAAATTCCCGAAAGCGGAAATTGACAAACGCGTCCGCGAGGCGGCGCGCATTCTTGGGCTCGAGCAATATTTGGACCGCAAACCGAAAGCGCTCTCCGGCGGGCAGCGGCAGCGCGTGGCATTGGGACGGGCCATCGTCCGCGATGCAAAAGTGTTTTTAATGGACGAGCCGCTCTCGAACTTGGATGCGAAACTGCGGGTGCAAATGCGCTCAGAGATCGCGAAGCTCCATCAGCGCTTGGAAACGACGACCATTTACGTCACCCACGACCAAACGGAAGCCATGACAATGGCCACCCGTCTTGTCGTCATGAAAGACGGCGTCATCCAGCAAGTCGGGACGCCGCGCGAGGTATACGAAAAACCGGAAAACATTTTTGTCGGCGGCTTTATCGGTTCACCGGCCATGAACTTCCTTCGTGGAACGCTGCAAGACGGCAAGTTTGTCGTCGGCCAAACATCATTTGGCATTCCGGAAGGAAAAATGAAAGTGTTGCGTGAGCAAGGGTATGTCGGCAAGGAAGTGATTTTAGGCATTCGTCCGGAAGACATTCACGACGAACCGCTCTTCCTTGAAGCATCTCCGGCGACGAAAGTTACCGCTCTCGTCGAAGTCGCCGAGCTGCTTGGCGCTGAATCGATGATCTATTTTAGCATCGACAACCAAGAATTGGTCGCTCGCATCGACGCCCGCACGGAAATCAAGCCGGGCCACCGGATTGACCTGGCGCTTGATATGAACAAAGCGCATTTCTTTGACGTTGAAACGGAACGGCGCATCCGGGCGGCGGATGAAAAGTAACCCCCCATTGTTGTTCATATAGATTCATTCGAAGGCGTTCTGAAAAAACGGAACGCCTTTCCTTTCCACTCCATCAACAGCCTTATTCCTTGATAAAACGCACTTCCTCCTCATGGCAAGTCGGACAGTAAAACAAATGAACACATTCATGATTCGTATACGTGCGCAAATAGCCGTCGACAAGCTTCATGACGTCCGCATCCATGTACGGGCTGTAGTCATCGAAATAATCTGTAACTTTCCCATGATCTTCCATTGGTTGCCGGCAGTAGCTGCAATACACCGTCACCCGGCGCAACCCGTTGCACAGCGGGCATACATTCATGCTGCTTCCTCCTCTAAGATGTTCCTTATCTTTACATATTCCCTAATGGTGACGGCGGTAAAACGTTAAAAATTCCCATATTCTCACCATGCATAACAGGCAAAAAACGTCCCAAACTATGAGTACCGCCAGCGAAATCACCCATCCGTTGCAACAGGGACGCTGGCGAAGCCAAAGGCGGGTGGGCCGGTGGGTTCAGCCAAGCTTGGCACACGCCTTGCAGCGTGAAGTGTTGGTGCAAATCCAACCACCCCAACCATCAAAAATTTTTAAGAGGAGATGATCAACGATGGCACGCAACAATAACAACAACCAACTGTTAGTCGCTGGTGCTCAACAAGCCATTGATCAAATGAAGTACGAAATCGCCCAAGAATTTGGTGTGAACCTCGGCGCTGACACGACTTCTCGCGCGAACGGTTCGGTCGGCGGCGAAATTACGAAACGTCTTGTCGCCATGGCTCAGCAACAACTTGGGGGCCAATTCGGAAACATTCAATAACCGCCTTAACGAACAACTTCATATAGATGGCAAACGCCCCGGGCCGTCAGCCCGGGGCGCTTTCATATGGGAACGGGGAGCGAATCAGGCGCCTCCCGCCTGCTCGGCAAGCGGTTGGCTCAATGAGACAAGCACTTTGCGAATGCGCCGATTGTCGACTTGGCGGACGGTGAACGTCAGCGATCCATATTGCAACGTTTCGCCGACGGCTGGAATACGCTCAAACATCTCAAAAATCCAGCCACCCAACGTATGCGATTCACTCTTTGGCACGTCGATGTTCATCACTTCGCAAAATTCATCCAGCGGCAGTTCGGCGCTGAACTCGAAGCTGTGCTCGTCGATTTGGCGCACCGTTTTCACCGCCTCATCATGCTCATCCCATATTTCGCCGACAATTTGCTCGAGAATATCTTCGAGCGTAATCAAGCCGGCGGTGCCGCCAAACTCGTCGACGACGATCGCCATATGCACTTTGCTTTTTTGCAGCTCCGGCAGGAGATCGGACACTTTCATTGACTCGACGACGAACAACGGCTGGCGCAACAAATCGCGGATGCGCACCTCCCGCTTTTGCACAAGCTCGCTGAAAAAGTCGCTTTCCGACAAAATGCCGATCACGTTGTCAATATCCCCTTCATAGACCGGGATGCGGGAATATTTCTCTTCCAAAAACACGTCGCGGATCTCTTCAATCGGCTGGTTCACTTCCACCGCCACCATATCAGCGCGCGGCGTGAAAATTTCTCCGACCAAAATTTCATCAAAATCGAGCGAACGTTGGATCAATTCTTTTTCTTTGTTGTCGATGACCCCTTCTTCTTCACTCAGCTCAACCATCACTTTAATATCTTCCTCCGTAACAGCCGGCACAGCCACCCCATTGGCGAACCTCTTGGCGATTCGATCTTTTAAGGCTTGGAGCGACGCCGTAACCGGCGTCATCAACTTCATCAGCCCATAGGCAAGGCCGGCGTATCGGATGGCGAGCTGCTCCGCATGCTCTTTCGCCATCGATTTTGGCAAAATTTCACCGAAGACGACAAATAATACGGTCATCACCGCCAGCGTGGCAAACAAGCCCATCTGTTCCCCAAGCAACGAAACGGCGATGTCCGTAAAGAGCACGACCGTCACGACGCTGGTGAGGCGATTGGCCACAGCAAGCGCCAACAACACGCGGTCAAGCTGACCGATCACCGCTTGGAGGCGCTTATTGTGCAGATGCTCTTCCGCATAATGCCGCAACCGTGCCTTGCTTGCCGAAGAAAACGCAGCTTCTGCTGAAGCGAACAGTGCATTCGCGAGCAGGGAGAGGAAAAACCACCCGAACAACCTTAGCGGCCACTCTTCCAACGAATCTTCACACTCCTATGGATGGTGACGATGTTATTCATATCCATTTTTCCGCCGAATCATGCTTTTGACACTCCACACGGCTAAAGCCGTGGGATTCTTGGGTCGTTCGCGTCCTCATCCATTTCTGGTTCGGACAACGCCCAAGTTTAGGGGTGTGTCATCACCCCGTCCCATCGGGTTAGAGTGTACCCCGATGGGCGGCGCACCTGTGACCAGTGCGCTAGGTTAGGAGGCGAAGCCCGAAATCGCTTTGGCGATGTTGATGGCGCCATTCAAGTCGGCGTGGAGAGTGTATCCACACCTTTGGCATCGGAAGCAGATGCCGTTTCGGTTCGCTTTCTCTCGATGTCCACATTTACACGTTTGGCTCGTATAAGTTGGATTCACCCACTCCACCCGAATGCCTACCATTTCGGCTTTATAGGCAATCATCGTTTGTAGTTGGTGAAATGCCCAAGAATGAAGGCTTCGTCCTGCTTCTTTAGCCGATGTTGCCCGCTTTCGAATGCCTGTCAAATCTTCCATCCGAATCACGCCAACACCGTTGGCGAGCGCAACATTCACGATTTGACGGCTGATTTTGTGATTTTGATCCTTCATCCAGCGGGACTCTTTACGGCCGATTTTGCGAATCATATGAAGCTTCTTCGCTTTGCCCAACGTTCGCCGCAAAGCCGCATAGCGTCGGCGCACAAAGGCGCATTGGTTCCCTTTGAAAAACCACGATTTCGTTCCCACGCTGGCCACGGCGATATAGCGAAGCCCAAGGTCAACGCCCATCACCTTTGTTTCGTGCCGCGGCTTCACGTCAAAGGTGATCGCGATCGCCAAGCACCATTTCTTTCTCTTTTTGTAGAGCTTGGCGGCCCCTTGTTTGGCGGTTCCATCGAGCAGCCGATTCAGCCACGCTTCTTGATAGGAACGCGTGACCACTGGCACGCCGATTCGCTTCTCCAGTGTGGGGAAGGAAACCGTGTAGAACGATCCTTTCTTCTCCACCTTTAGGTTTTGATTGTTAAAGCAACACCAGAATGTTCGGAACTTCTTTGTTTTCTGGTTTTTCTTTTGGGACTTCACTTCTCGAATCGTTTGATTCACGACGGCGGAAGGAAACCGCTGCGACGAAAACACTTTAAACAGTTTGCTCGTCGCTTGATTCAGCTCGGGATGGTTCAACAGCCAATTCGCAAACGCGGTATTCACTTCTGTCATCCGTTCGTACATGTCTTGTTTGGCTTTCGTCGGCTTGTGCAGTTCCAGCCTTAGTGTGATCGTGGGCATGGATTCACCTCCTTGCAGCAATGACAGGATGCCATTTCCATATGAAGAAAACGGCTCACTTTCATCCCACGCCTAAAGAGCGTGGGCTTTCTCGTTCGCGAATCTGTAAAAGCCACACTTTCCGCGCTAAGCGGAAACAGAGCGATGCAACCGGCAGCAGCCGTTTTCTCTCTTCCTATTCTTAAATATAACAAATTTTTCGCCAACTGACTATAGCTGGCGAGTTTTCCTTCCATATAAATCCAGACAACTAAAAAGAAAAATGCGCCGGATGAACCGAGGCGCATCATGATTCAAGCCAACAGGAACCAATCAAATACACAAGAACAAGCAATGAGGCAATGTTGAATGTCACCGACCACTCGGCCATTTGTCTTCCCCTCCCTTTTCTTCCCCTCTTTCATCGTACCATATTGACGGCGGGAAAAGCAGGAGGAGAAGGGTGTCTTTTTGACAGTTTGATGAACAAAACAAGGGCGTCCTCCCATCAATGGACGCCCTTATTTCATTTTCCCTCGTTTCAACCTAAATAGCGGTAATAGATCGCCTTTGCCTCCTGCACGTCTTTCGTGCCGTGCACAAGCGCACGGCCGTCGCGAAAGACAACCAATCGCTTGTCGCCGAGCGAAACGGAGACAAGATACGGGTTCGCTTCCGCTTGAAGCCCTTGGCGGCGAAACAGCTCCGCCAATTCATTCAAGTCGTACTGGCGCGGGGCAGGCGGACGGATTTGCACAGAATCGCGCCCGCACAAGACGGCAGTCTTCGTCCGTTGTTCATAGGAAAGAAACGGATAAGATGGATGACGTCCGCACGTCGGGCAACCGTCCTTTTTCACCCCGTCAATGCGAATCGAGGCGTATTCGTTCGTCCAAAGGTCAAACGAAACGAGCTTGCCGCGGAGCGCCGACCAGTCCTCCACTAAAATTTTTAACGCCTCAGCCATCTGATAGCTGACAACCATTTGCACCGCTGGGCTGATAATGCCGGCCGTATCGCACGTCAATCCCCCTTGCGGCACCGTTTCAAGCAAGCAATACAAACAAGGCGTGCGGTTCGGAATGAAGGCGCAGCTTAAACCGTAACTGCCGACACAAGCGCCATAAATCCACGGAATGTTGTACTTGTAGGCAACGTCATTGATGACAAGGCGCGTATCAAAATTATCTGTCGCATCGATCCATAAGTCAGGGCGTTGCTTGAGGGCGATCGTTTCCAATTCTTCTGGGCCGGCGTCGCCGACAATGGCCTCGATCTCAACCTCGCTGTTGATTTGTTCAAGGCGCCGTTTGGCGGCGATCGTCTTTGGCAGCCGCTCCTTCGCATCCGCTTCGCTGTACAGTTGCTGGCGTTGCAAATTGCTCCATTCGACGTAATCGCGGTCAATGATTGTCAATTTGCCGATGCCGGCGCGAACGAGCGCTTCGGCGTTGCCTGTGCCGAGCGCTCCGGCGCCGACTAACACGACATGCTTTCCCCGTATTTTCTTTTGCCCTTCCTCGCCAATCGGTGCAAACAATTGCTGCCGGGAATACCGTTCGTTCAAACAACACTCATTCCTTCCGTTGGACTGCTCGCTGACGCGTACCGTTTTTTCGGGATGCGTCCGGCTTCATAGCCGAGCCGGCCCGCTTCCACCGCCAGCTTCATCGCTTTCGCCATTTTCACTGGATCGGCCGCGCCGGAAACAGCGGTGTTCAAGAGCACCCCATCCGCGCCAAGCTCCATCGCCAGCGCCGCGTCCGCCGGTCCACCGATGCCGGCGTCGACAATGACCGGCACGTTCGCCTGCTCAATGATAAAGCTCAAATTGAGCGGATTGATGATGCCTTGCCCAGACCCGATCGGCGAGGCGCCCGGCATGATCGCATGGCAGCCAAGCTCCTCTAGCCGCTTCGCCAGCACGACATCATCGGATGTGTACGGCAACACGATAAACCCTTCCTCAAGCAGCATTTCCGCCGCTTTCAACGTCTCGATCGGGTCTGGGAGGAGCGTTTTGTCGCAGCCGATCACTTCTACTTTTATCATATCACACAATCCGGATGCCTTGGCGAGTCGGGCGATGCGCACCGCTTCTTCGGCCGTTTTCGCCCCGGCGGTGTTCGGCAAAAGCTTATATTTGCTTAAATCGAGCTGCTCTAAAAAGTTCGGCTGCTCCGGGGAAAAGATGTTCATCCGCCGGACGGCGAACGTTAAAATTTCCGCCCCTGATGCTTCCACCGCTTCTTTTTGCACGTCCAAGCTCGGATATTTGCCCGTGCCGAGCAACAGCCGCGAAGAAAATTCATATGGGCCAATTTTCAACATCATCAACCGCCTCCTACAAAATGAACGATTTCCACGCGATCACCATCGCATAGCACCGTCGTCCCATACTCATGTTTTTGGATGATGCGGACATTGACTTCGACGATGCAAAGCTTGTTCTCAAGCCGGAAATGGGCAAGCAAATCGCCCACCGTTTTCACCTCGTCGGGCACGGCGACCGTCTCCCCGTTAATCACTAACGTCATTCCACCCCCACCTTTCCGATATGGCGTGTCAACGAAAATGGCGCAAGATCAAACGCCGTCTCTTTCCGCTCCACTAAGTCGGCGACAAGCAGACCGGTCAATGGGCTGAGCAAAATGCCGTTCCGGTAATGGCCGGCAGCGACGAATAAGCCGCGCCGCTCCGGATGCTCGCCTAGATAAGGCAAGCCGTCTTCGGTCTGCGGCCGAATGCCGCTCCATGATGCCACCCATTCCGCCTGTTCGATGTCCGGAACAAGGTGGGCGGCGCGGTGAAGCAAGTTCATCACCCCACCGGCCGATACACGTCGATCGAACGTGCCGGGCGTGGACGTCGCTCCGATGAGCAGCCGGTTTCCTGATTTCGGAACGATGTAGCAGCCGTTTTTCGCAAATACAGTCGTTTGCAACAACGGAACCGGGGCGCGCACCATGACGCATTCTCCTTTGACCGGATAAACGGAAAGTGAAAGCCCGACCCGCGCGCCGAGCCGCGCCGCCCAAGCGCCGGAAGCGATGACGACCGCCTCGGCGGCAAACGTCCCGCCTGTTGTGTCTAACACATGCCCACTGCTGTCGGAACGGATGTCGAACACTTCCGTATACTCGTACAGACAAGCGCCGGCGGAGGCGGCGGCATAGGCAAGAGCGGCGGCCAAATCCGGAGCGCTCACTTGCCCATCGCCAGGGATGTACATCACGCCGGCAAGCGCTTCCGCCGCAAGACGCGGCTCCATTTCAAGCGCCTCCCCTTTCGTGAGCCACTGCACCGGTTCGCCTATGCCCCGCCAAAATGTATAATGGCGATAGAGATCGTCTGCTTCCTCTTCCGTTGTCGCTAGTTTGATCAATCCTTTTTCGACAAGGCCGATATCGATGCCGGTCCTCTCCCTCAGCTCTTCAGCCAAGGCCGGCATGAGAGCTCGGCTTTGCAAGGCAAGCGGCACAAGCGGGCTTGACGTCGAAAACTCGGATTGCGCCCCAAGCATGCCGGCTGCCGCGCTTGACGCCCCGCTTCCCATCGTTCCTTTTTCAAAAATGGCGACGCGATGCCGCCGCTTGGCGAGCTCAAAACCGATGGCCGCCCCAATCACCCCGCCGCCGACGATGGCGACGTCATACCGATGCGTCATCCCCTATCCCCTCCCTTTCACGATGTCTGCCAGCCGTTTAGCCTCAGCAACGGGGTCAGCAGCGAAAAAAACAGCCGACAATACTGCCACCCCGGCTGCGCCCGCTTCCAGCACCCGACGAGCGTTGCCGGCGTGAATGCCGCCAATGGCGATGACTGGAATGGACACGGCGGCCGCGATTTCCGCAAGCGAGTCCAGACCGCGCGGCGGCAAACCGGGCTTGCTGTCCGTCGGAAAAATATGGCCATACAAACAAAAGTGAGCGCCATCCTGTTCGGCTTGTTTCGCCTCCTCTGACCCGTGCACCGAGCAACCAACCGTCAAGTCCGGAAACGAGCGGCGGACGGCGCGCACCGGCAGGCTGTGATAAGCAAGCTGCACACCTTTGACACCGTAGACAGCGGCGACATCAACCCGGTCATTGACGATGATTTTTTGCAGCGGCACCCCGACGCGAAGCAACGCGGTGACGAACTCGGCCGTTTCGCGCGCTGTCTTTTCCTTTTCACGAATATGAATGAAATCGGCATACGGATGAACATGGGCGCAAATCGCGGCGAACTCATCGGCTGTCTGCCGTCCCGTCGAAATGAAATGAAGAATCCCCATCGCCATCCCTTTCCCTCTATCGGACATCGCTGATCGGGATATATGGATAATGGATGCCGGCATAATAAGCCGCCAGCATCAAGGCGGCGAACAGGGCGACAAACAGGACATCATATTTGCCAAACCCGATTTCATAGTAAAACGTGCGCCGCCCATCCCCGGAAAATCGCTTTGCTTCCATCGCGACCGCGATGCGCTGGGCGCGGCGGATGCTTTGCGACAACAGCGGAATGGCGTAGCGCTTCATTTTGCCAAGGCCGCCCTTGTTCGGCACGCCGCGCACGGTCAAAGCGTAGCGAACGGTTTGAAACTCTTCGAGCATCATCGGCAACAACCGAACCGCCGCCAAAAAACTGTACGCATACTTTGGCTTCAGTCTCAACTGCTGCATGAGCGAATAAAACAACGGAACCGGCCGGGTCGTCAGCGAAAAAATCAAGCCGAGAAGCCCAAGCGCCAAAGCGCGAAACCCGATGTGCACCCCGCGCCAAAAACTTTCCGCTGTAACATGGATGAGCCCCCAGCGAACCCATGTCGTCGTTCCCTCGCCAAACATCATCATCGATGAAGCCGTCGAAACAAACACGAGGAAAAACGGCAAAAACAGCCAAAACAACACATTCGCCGGATAGCCGGTGCCAAAGCAAAACAAAACGAAGAGAGCGAGCGAAACGTTAATCAGCACGTTCGGGTTATGAATGAACAACACAGCGAAAAAGAGCACGACAAACACAATGAGCTTCAAGCTCGGGTTCGTCTCATGAAGCCATGTCTCACGGCAACGAACCTCCCATTTCATCGCCCTGCCCCACCTTCCGCCAACACCGGATCTCGAATTGCAAGCTGTTCGTCCCGAACGAGCGCCCCATCTTCAATCACCCACTGTCTCGTCGCAAAGCGGCGGACGATTTGCTCGTCATGTGTAACCATCATGATCACCGCTCCTTGTTCGCGGTGCGCTTCAAGCATTTCAAGCAAAGCAAGCGTGTTTTTCGCGTCCTGACCAAACGTCGGCTCATCAAGCAAAAAGAGGCGTTGGCCGGCGACGATCGAAGCGGCGACGCTCAACCGCCGCTTTTGTCCGACCGACAGTTGGTACGGGTGCTGGTCTTGCTGCTCAACAAGGTCAAATTCACGCAACAGGCGGGTGATGGTTTCCTCGATTTCCGCTTCCGGCCGCCCTTCAAGCCGAAGCGAGTAGGCGAGCTCTTCGCGGACGGAATGGGCGACAAATTGCCACTCCGGATTTTGGAAAACAAACGCAATATGGCGGTAGAGCGGGTGTTGCCGCTTGATGTCGGCGCCTAGCAGCATATACTCTCCGTCCGTGCGGATGAGTTGCATAAGCGCGTGCAGCAACGTGCTTTTGCCAGCGCCGTTTTTTCCGGTGACGGCAATCCATTCGCCGGCGTGCACCGCTGCTTCCGGAACATAGATTTTCGCCTCCCGGCCGCGGAACCCGCGAAAACGGGCGAGGCGAAGAAGCTCCTCGCCTTGATGGCGATTTCGCCGCCTTGCCGTCCGGTCATAGTCGTCCCAGACGCCTGGATACCAGATCCCTTCAGCGGCAATGACGTCTTTATAGTCGGAAAACACCGCCTTCGCCTCGCCGTCGGCGATGATGCGCCCATCGCGGCCGAACAAGACAATGCGATCCACAAAGTCGAGCACATGGTCAATTTTATGCTCGACGATGATGACCGTTTTGCCGCGGCTCACCTGCTTCACCGTTTGCCATACCGCCTTCGTCCCTTCTTCATCAAGCAGCGCCGTCGGCTCATCCAAAAACAAGACATCCGGCTCAAGCGCCAGCACCGAAGCGAGCGCCAACCGCTGCTTCATCCCGCCGGAAAGCGTATGGATATCCGTATGCGGAGCGATCTCCAAACCGACTTGGTTCAGCAGCGCACGGATGCGGGCGGGCATCTCGCGGCGCGGCACACTTCGATTTTCGAGGGCAAAAGCGATTTCCTCGTCCGCATACGGCATGCAAAATTGCGCATCAGGATCTTGGAAAACATAGCCCCACCGTTCCGGCCGCTCGAGGCGCTCCGCTTTCATCGGCACATCGATCGAGTGGGGAATGATGCCGGCCATCACTTGCAATAATGTCGACTTGCCGCATCCCGACGGACCGAGGAGGAGCACTTTCTCCCCCTCGGCAATCGAAAGCGACAAGTCGCGAAACAGCAGCCCGTCGCTCCCGGGAAATTTCAGGCGCAGCCGATCAATCGCAATTGCTTGTTTCATCGCCATTCGCCGCCTTACCGGTTCAATGCATCGTAATCGTCTTTCGAGGCCGGCCGCCACATTTGCGTCACTCCGGTTTTTTCGAGCGCTTTCGCCAATGAAACAGCAAGCACGCCGGAGATGAGGATGGCGCCGATAAAACGCGCCAGCAAAAAGAGCGCCATATTCCATGGGGCGAGCGCCTCAATATAGCCTTTGTAAAAGTCCATGATGAGCGAGCCAATCGTCGCCCCGACCGCGCCGAGCGATACAACGAACGTATCAAAGCGCCGATAGCGGAAGGCGGCAAAGACGAGCTCGGCAAACAGCCCTTGAACGACCCCGTAAATGAGCACTTCAAGCCCCCATTGCGATCCCATGATCAGCTCGCCGGACGAAGCCGCAATCTCCGCGAGCAACGCCACCCCTGGCTTGCGAATGAGCAAATAAGCGAGCGAGGAGGCGATAAACCACATGCCGTAAATGAGTTGATCGAGATGAAACCCTACTGCTCCCACCGCGCTATATAGTGGGCCCCATAATTTGTAAATAATGCCAAACACAATCGCAATGACGATCGTCGTTAAAATATCCGCCAATTTTAACCCTTTTGTCTTCACTTGCATCCTGTTCTCCTCCTTGTCTCACGTCAACGGCTCGCCGCCAATTCAGCCGACGGCCACTGCTCAAGCCGATACGCCATCTCCCAAAACTCGTACTCATATTCGCTGCTGATGAGGAAATGCCGCTTCATCCGATGGCGATCCTCTTCGGTGACCTCGTCAGCGATGTCGTCAAGCCGCGCGATTTGCTCTTCCACAAGCGAGCGGAACCAGTCCGAACTGTAGGTGCCGATCCATTTTTCATAAATCGGATCGTTCGGGCGGCACGTTTTCAAGCGCTCGCCAATTTCGTAATACAGCCAGTAGCACGGCAAAATGGCGGCGATAACATCACCGAGATGCCCTTCGTACGCCGCGCGGTACATGTGCGACGTATAGGCGTACGCCGTCGGCGCCGGAATGAACGCCGCCCTTTCCTCTTCTGTAATGCCCAAGAGCTCGGCGAACGTTTCATGCAGAGACAGCTCGGCTTCGCACGTGCTTTGTGCATGGTGCGCCAACCGGGCTGTCGTCGCCAAATCCGGCGATTTCGCCGCCCCGATCGCCTGAACGCGGGCAAAATGGCGCAAATAATAGGCATCTTGCATCACGTAATAGCGAAACTTCTCGCGCGCAAGCGTCCCTTGGCCAAGCTCCTGAACAAACGGATGGCGGAAACTCGCCTGCCAGATCGGATCGGCCGCTTGGCGCAATTGTTTGGCAAATGACATTCGTTTTCCCCCTTTTTGGCAAAATAAAAACGCCGCTTCCTTTGCCGATTGGCGTAAAGAAAGCGGCGTGGGCATGCGACGTTGGCAAGGCAAAGCCTAGCCTTGCTGTGCTGCTCCTCCACTTCCCTACGCTGGCATTACCCAGATCAGGTGCTAAGGGTCTCAAAGGCACACTTTGATCTCAGCCTTTCTAAAGGCCCCCCTAGTGGATGATGGTGCAATTTTCAGTTTTCTTTACACTTAATCATACCATGGCACGAACGATTGTCAATCTTTTTTTCTCCGACGTTGCGCTATGCGTTGCAATCCGCTATGATGGAAACGCAGCAATTGACGACGGAATGGGAGTGGAAACGATGGCGAAGGTCATCCTGAAAAGAGAACGGAAAAAACGGCTTGAGCAAGGGCATCCATGGATTTTTCAAAGTGAAGTTGACCGCATCGAAGGCGATGCTGCGCCGGGCGACTTCGTTGACGTTTACAATCATCAAGGGTATTGGCTGGCGAAAGGATATATCAACCCCGCTTCGCAAATCATCGTCCGCGTCTTGACGCAAAACCCAAACGATGAACTCGATGAGCGCTTTTTCATCGACCGCATCCGTCAGGCGTGGGCGTACCGTGAACGGATGATTCCCGGCGTTCGCTCCTGCCGCGCCGTCTATGGCGAAGCCGACTTTTTGCCCGGATTGATCGTCGACAAATATGAAGATGTGCTTGTTGTGCAAATTTTGGCGCTCGGCATGGAAAGGCGGAAAGACTGGATTTTGCGCGGCTTGCTTGACGTGTTTGCCCCAAGGGCCATTTATTTGCGCAACGATGTGTCCGTTCGGGAGCTTGAGGGTCTCAAACAAGAAAAAGGCTTTTGGTACGGGGAAGCGGAAACGGAAATCGAAATCGAGGAAAACGGCGTGAAATACATCGTCGATATTGAAAACGGACAAAAAACAGGCTTTTTCTTCGACCAACGGCAAAACCGCGCCGCTCTTCGTCCGCTCATCGGCCCGGAGACGACCGTGCTCGACTGCTTCACCCATACCGGCTCGTTTATGCTAAACGCTTGTCTGTATGGGGCAAAACATGCTACTGCCGTCGATATTTCCGAACATGCCATCGAAACGGCGAAACGGAACGCCGCGTTAAACGGATTCACGAACGTTGAATTTGTCGTCGCCAACGCCTTCGACTATTTGCGCGAATCAGTGCGCGCCGGCAAACAGTGGGATGTCGTCATCATCGACCCGCCGGCATTCGCGAAATCGGCCCATGCCGTCCCGAAGGCGCTGCGCGGCTATAAAGACATTAACTTAAACGGATTGAAGCTTGTCAAAGACGGCGGCTTTTTCGTCACATCAAGCTGCTCGTACCACGTCCGCCCGCACCTATTTCAAGAAATGATCGCTGATGCGGCATTTGACGCAAAAAAAGTGCTGCGCCAAGTATATTGGAACGGCGCCGGCTACGACCACCCGAAACTCCTTGCCGCGGAAGAAGGCGACTACTTAAAATTCGCCATTTACGAAGTGCATTCCCGGCGGTGACGAGCCGCCCTCAAAGGCCGTTTCGATGCGCCGCTGGGCAGAAAAAACGCCTAGGGGTTATCCCTAAGCGTTTTTTCGTTCCCGGGGGCGAAGCGATTGTTCTTTATGCAAGACCGACAGATAGACAAGCATCGAAAGGAACACCGAACCGCTAGCAGCTAAATAAATGCTCGGATAGCCGAACCAATGGCTGATTTGGCCAAACACTATCGCCCCGACGCCGACCCCTAAATCAAAAAACGAGAAAAATGTCGCGTTCGCCATTCCCTTGCGGTGGGCAGGCGCCCGCTCGACGGACCACGCCTGCAGCCCCGGTTGCACCATGCCAAAGCCGAAACCGTACAGCACCGCCGCCAAAAGCAACGCCCATTCTCCCGGCAGCCAAGCGAGAAGAAGCATCGCCAGCAAAATAAGCCCCGCACCAGGGAGAAAGACGGCCCGATGCCCTTTTCGGTCATACAACTGGCCAGCGAACGTTCGCGTCACCATCAAGGCAAGCGCGTAAAGCAAAAAGTACAGTTGCAGGCCGCCGATCTGTTTTTGCGCCGTATATAGAGGCAAGAATGAGGCGATGCCGCCGAACGTCACCGTCAAGAAAAACAACAGCAACGACGGGGTCAAAGCGCTTTTTTCATACAAATCCCATCTGTTCGCCCCTTTGCCATGCACGGCTTCCGCTTTTTTATACGTGATCGCGGCGGCAAACAGCACCGAAGCGACTCCAAGCGCCGCACAAATGGCAAACAGATGGCTAAACGGAATCATAGCGGCAAGCACAAGTCCAAGCGACGGACCAAACGCCAAGGCGATATTCCCCGACAGCCCGTAATAGCCCATTCCTTCCCCGCGGCGGCTCGCTGGAATGATGTCCGTCGCCACCGTTCCGGAAGCGGTTGTCGAAAACCCCCAGCCAATTCCTTGGACGACCCGCATCAAAAAGAGAAGGAAAATGCTTGAGATCAAGCTGTAGGAACCGACAGAAATGACAAAAATGAGAAGCCCCAATAAAAACACAAACCGGCGCCCTTTCGTCTCAAGCGCATGGCCGGCGAACGGACGGACGATGAGCGCCGAAAACGTAAACACACCGACGACAACGCCAATCAGCTGATCGTTGCCGCCCAAATGCTCGACAAACAGCGGAAGGGTCGGCAGCGTCATTTGAAACCCAAGAAACACAAAAAAATTGGCCAAACAAATCAAAACAAAATCTTTCGTCCATATTTTTTCTTTTTGTTCTGCAATAAGCGGCTGCTGCTCCGCTCCCATACCGATCCCCCTTGCGAACGATGTATTTCGTGTCCCTTAATATTTGTTAGTATAACATAATCCTATGCCGCCGTTTAAGCAAAATGTGATTTCACCGTTCTCCCGGCAAGATGACGACAAAAAAGCCCCGCCCAGCCGGCGGTTCCCGGGTGTTGTTTGCGCAGCACCATCCTTCTATGATGCGTCAACTACCCCCACTTCGCGAACGCTTGAAGTGAGGGCTTGCAACTCCCCAGAAGTGCAAACGGACTTCGTCCTCCTTCCTTGACTTGGGGTTGCATCAGGGGCAGGTTGACAACTGCCCAACCACGCAGGTCATGCCTGCATCGTTACCGATTCTCTCGGTGTGTCTGTTGGCAGTACTTGGCTTCCACACACAACAGACGGACCTACGATCGATGTTTGACGGTTGCAACGTTTCCTGCAACCAACTCCATACATCGAGCAGCCGTTATGGGAGTGCCTTTATTGAACGGTTTTCTCCACGCCTTTATTCGATCATACACAAAAGAAAGGGGGAACGCGCATTCCTCTCCCACTTACTCCCTTTGGTCGTTGAAGTGGGAGTCTCCTGCGCGAAATAGGATGAAGAAAAAAGCCGCCGAACAATCGGCAGCCTTTACCATCCTTTTCGTTTGCGCAACGACACAATTTGTGCGGTATGATGTTTCCCATGCCATGCATACAACGCGGTCAATACATACAGCGGCATCTCCCCCGCTGCCCCTTCCGGCCGAATGGTTCGGTGAAAATCCACCTCCGTCATCGATTCAAGCAACACCGTCCAGCGCGCATGCAGCCCGTCAAGCAGTAAAAGCGACGATTCAATCGACAATGTACGGGCATCAGCTGTTTTCGCCCATTCACTTTCCGCAAACGGCTTCACCGTTGGGCCGTCTTCCGTCACTCCCCATTTCGTGCGCAAAAACGCATTCATGCTTGCATCAGCCAAATGATGGACGACTTGGGCCACCGTCCAGCCGCCGTCGCGATACGGCGTGTTCAGCTGCTCATCGTTCAAGCCGGAAACAGCGGTTCTTAAGTCGCTCGGCAGCCCACGGATGGCAGCAATCCACTTTTGCACCTCCTCAGCCTCAAAACGCTCCGGCTCTTGAAACGTTCCGATCGGGTAGCGAATCGGATCGACCGTCGCCATGTTGATCATCTCCCTTCCGTATTCATTCATTCCACACAGAAAGGCAAATTCCTTCTTATTCTTTCCAGATGTATACGCGCGCCTCGTACGGCTTCAGCTTAAAACGCGTCGCATTTTTATGCGGACGGACCGGGTAGTTCGAGAGCGCCAAATCGCTTGACTGAAGGCGGAAGCCGTCATAGCGGTAAAGTGAAGGACGATCAGATACGTTGACAATGATAAGCGCCCGATCGCGGCCAAGCGTTCTTGTGTACGCGTAAATGGATGGGTGGTTTTCCAAAAGCAGATCGTACGTTCCGTAAACAAACAGCTCGTTCGCTTTCCGAAGCTGAATCATTTGTCGATAAAACGACCATACCGAGTTCGGGTCGCGCCGCTCGGCCTCGACATTGATCGTACGATAGTTTTCGTTCACCTTGATCCATGGCGTACCTGTCGTGAATCCAGCGTTTGGGGCACCAGACCATTGCATCGGGGTGCGCGAGTTGTCGCGCCCGGTTTGCCAAATGATCTTCATCACTTCCTCATGCGTCCGGCCGTTCGCCCGTTCGAGTTCATACAGACGCAAGGCAGCGACATCGCGGTAGTCGCGAATGTCGGAAAATTGCACGTTCGTCATCCCGATCTCTTGCCCTTGGTAAATGAACGGCGTCCCTTGCATGAAAAAGTAGAGCGCGCCAAGCGCCTTCGCGCTCTCCGCCCAATACTCGCCGTCATTTCCCCATGTCGACACTGATCGAGGCAAGTCGTGGTTTTCCAAAAAGAGCGCGTTCCACCCACGGTTTTCCAATCCTTTTTGCCATTTCGTCAACGTCCGCTTCAGCCGGCGGACATCGATCGAACCATCGGCTTTCCTTTTCCAAAGCCCTAAATGCTCAAACTGAAAAATCATATGAAACACGCCGTTTTCTTCCCCGACCCATTGTTCGGCCTCATCAACCGTTACTCCGTTCGCCTCGCCGACCGTCATAATGTCATATCGTGCAAACGTTTGCTCTTTCAACTCTCGCAAATACTCCATAATCCCTGGCTGGTTCATGTGCGCAGCAAATGACGGCACGTACTTCAGCCCCTTCGGATTTGGCAAATCGGGAAGACCCGGCTTTTTCTTAATGTGGGAAATCGCGTCGATGCGAAAGCCGTCGATGCCTTTATCCAGCCACCAGTTGATCATGTCATACAGCGCTTCGCGCACCTCTCTGTTTTCCCAGTTCAAATCGGGCTGTTTCACATCGAAAAGATGTAAATAGTACTGCCCCGTCCGCTCGTCATACTGCCATGCCGAGCCGCCGAAAATGCTTTCCCAGTTGTTCGGTTCGCGCCCGTCTTTGCCGTCGCGCCAAATGTACCAGTCGCGCTTCGGATTGTCTCGCGATGACCGCGATTCGATAAACCACGGATGCTCATCACTCGTATGATTGATGACCAAATCCAAAATGACTTTCAACCCGCGCCGATGGGCTTGGGCAAGCAATTCATCGAAGTCATCCATCGTTCCAAACTCATCCATAATGGCATAATAATCGCTGATGTCATATCCGTTATCGGCGTTCGGCGACCGGTAAATCGGACAAATCCAAATGATGTCGACTCCAAGCTCCACCAAATAATCCAGCTTTTCGATGATGCCGCGAAGATCACCGATGCCGTCGCCGTTGGCATCCATAAAGCTGCGAGGATAAATTTGATACGCAACGCCTTCTTTCCACCATGTTTTTTTCAAGGCTGCCTCCTCCTTGCGCACACGTTTTCACTATTAACTGTACACGATATTGGTGCGATAAACAACTTCTCTTTTTCTCAAAAAAACAGCCGGTTGACGGGGCTGCACGCTCCTGCCAACCGGCTGGGGTTGATCAACTCGTTGCGCGGCTCGCTTCATAAATTTTTAAATTGTGATATACTGCCTCAAGCATCGGGGCATGGATGCCATGCCGTTTCGCCAATGCCAGCAAATACCCTTGCAAATGGTCGGCTTCGATGAGCTGTCCTTTTTCCATATCGCGCTGCATGGACGATTTCATCGTTGGGGCGATCTGTTCGAGCTGGGTGCGTTGCCGCTCGGCCATTTCATCGGTCAACGGCGCCCCATGCGCTTGGATGATCGTTTTGATTTCGCGAAACAGCCGGTCGATGATGACGCTCCCGTACTCGCCGGAGCGAATCGGCCCGATCGGGGCGCGGAACAGCGTCGTCACGCCCGACATCGTCGCGATAAACAAATATTTGTTCCACATATCAGCCGCAATTTGTTCGCTTAGGCGAAAACGGGCATTGGCGCCGGCAAACAGCGATTCGAGCGCCTTCACCCGTTCAGTCCGTCCTGCGGGCCATTCGCCGAAACGCATCTCATGCGCCGGGCTCGTTTGGATGATCTCCCCTCTCTCGTTTAACGTCGTTTCGATAAAGCAAAGCCCGCCTAAGACATTCTCGCGGCCGAACGCCTTCCATAACGCCTCCATATGGGCCATGCCATTTAACAACGGCAAAATCATCGTCGCCTCTCCAACATACGGTTTCGCGTCGGCGATGGCGCCGTCTAAATGGTACGCTTTGTTTGAGAACACGGCAAGATCAAATGGCTCGGCCGATTCACCGGCAACAAGCAATCTCGGCGCCAATACCGCATCGCCATGGATGCTGTGGATGACAAGCCCGTATTTCTCCAGTTCCTGTTTTCTGCGCTCGCGGACAAGAAACGTTACGTCCACCCCTTTTTCAAGAAGACGGCCGCCGAAATACCCGCCGACCGCTCCCGCTCCGACAAACAGAATGCGCATCGTATGTACAGCTCCTTTCTCTACTTGAGGGTTGATCCTACGCTTCCAACGTCTTTCACAAAAGCCATGCCGCCAATCGAACATGTTTCTCCACGATGATAAACAAGAAGAAAAAAGGAAGAAGGGAACGCGCCCCTCCTTCCTTCTCGTCCGCTAGCAGCAACGCGACACTTTGCCGCCTTTGGCATTGTAGCGCGCCTCTTGCGCCTCGCAGAAAAACTCTTTCCGCGACTTAATCGGCTCGCCAGGGTGATGGGTTTTCATATGCTCAACATATTTTTCATAACTCGGCACGCCGACAAGCAAGTCAAGAAACTGCCGGCGATAAGCCAAAACGTTTTGCAGCCATTTAGGCATAGTGCTTCGCTCCTTCTCCATCGCGCGGCACGTACGGCGCTTCCTTGAGCGGCACATGTTTGTTTTGCAATACTTTGATCCAAATGTTCAACGCCGAGATCAGCATCGCGATCACAACGAGCATGAAAATCGCGCACAATGTCGCATCAATGTAATCGTTCATAATAATTTGCCGCATTTGCGCCTCATTCGTTGCCGGCGCCAAAATTTTGCCTTGGCTCAAGCTGTCTTGGAACATTTTCGCATGCGACAAGAAACCAATTTTGACATTTTCGTGGAACAGTTTTTGATACCCGGCTGTCAGCGTGACGACCAAAAGCCATGTTGTCGGCACGAGCGTGACCCAAACATATGCCTTTTTGCCCATTTTAAATAGAACCGTCGTCGCAAACAACAAGGCGATGCCAGCCAACATTTGATTGGCGATGCCAAACAGCGGCCATAGCGTGTTGATGCCGCCGAGCGGGTCGACGACGCCTTGGTACAGGAAGTAACCCCACGCCAGTACGCAAAGGGTCGTAGCGATCAAGTTCGAGGCAAGCGAATCCGTTTTGCCGAGCGGTTTGTAAAACGTGCCCATAATGTCTTGGATCATGAAACGGCCGACGCGCGTGCCGGCGTCAATCGTCGTCAAGATGAACAGCGCTTCAAACAGGATGGCAAAGTGATACCAGAACGCCATAAGCGCCTTGCCGCCGATGACGCTCGATAAAATGTGCGCCATCCCGATCGCCAACGTCGGCGCCCCGCCCGTGCGTGACAACACCGTTTGTTCGCCGACGTCTTTCGCCAACTGCGCAAGCATATCCGGCGTGACGGTGAAGCCCCATGACGATACCACTTTTGCCGCCTGCGCCACATCGGTTCCGATGACAGCAGCCGGGCTGTTGATGGCAAAATACGCCCCTGGCGTCAAGACGCAAGCCGCCACCATCGCCATGACAGCGACGAACGACTCCATCAGCATCGCACCGTAGCCGATCGGCCGCGCATGGCTTTCAAGCTCAATCATCTTCGGCGTTGTGCCGGATGAAACGAGCGCGTGGAATCCAGACACCGCGCCGCAAGCGATCGTAATGAACAAGAACGGGAACAAGTTGCCTGCAAACACCGGCCCGGTGCCATCGATAAATTTCGTCACTGCCGGCATTTGCAAGTCCGGCATGACGACGAAAATGCCGAGCGCCAATCCGACAATCGTGCCGATTTTCAAGAACGTGCTCAAATAGTCGCGCGGCGCCAACAACAGCCATACCGGCAACGCCGAAGCGACAAAGCCATAAATGATCATTAAGATGGCGATCGTTTCCCCTTTTAGCGTAAACATCGCCGAGAGCGTCGGGTGCTCCGCGACATATTGCCCGACCACGATCGACAAAATCAACAGCACAAATCCCCCAAGCGACGCTTCAGCAACGCGCCCTGGACGGATGAAGCGCATGTAAATGCCCATCAAAATCGCAATCGGAATCGTCGCGGCGATCGTAAACATCCCCCACGGGCTTCCGACAAGCGCTTTCACGACAACGAGCGCCAATACGGCCAATAAAATAATCATAATGCCCAAAATGCCAAGCGCTGCGATCAAGCCCGTCACCGGACCCATTTCTTCCTTAATCATTTCGCCGAGCGACTTCCCGTTGCGGCGCATCGAAGCGAACAAAATGACAAAGTCTTGCACCGCTCCGCCGAGCACAACGCCGATCACAATCCAAAGCGTCCCAGGCAGATAGCCCATCTGCGCGGCCAAAATCGGTCCGACAAGCGGTCCCGCACCCGCAATAGCGGCAAAGTGATGGCCAAATAGCACCCATTTGTTCGTCGGAACATAGTCCTTCCCGTCATTGAACACTTCCGCTGGCGTTTTCCGGTTATCATCAAGACCAAACACTTTGCGGGCGATAAACCGGCTGTAAAACCGATAAGCGACCGCATACGTGCAGACGGCGGCGACGATAAGCCACATGGCGTTGACCGATTCGCCGCGGCTTAAAGCCAAAATGGCAAACGCTGCGGCCCCAAGGACGGAAATCAGGCCCCATAACAAAATCGATTTTAGCCCCTTCACACGGCTTCCCCCTTTATTTATTTGTCAAAATCCTTTACGTAACTATTATATTCATTATTCTGAAAAATTTAAAGTATTTTTTTATCTTCAGCTAACATATCGTTTGGTTCTATAGGAAAGTTTTCCTGCATTCCTATTGCAAAAAAGTATAAAACAAGTCTTTGGCGCAAAAAATGTAATTGCACCCATCGGCTTAACCAGCAACTGACCATGAAGCACCCATCGATTGTCTCCAGCTCCATCTGACGGTGCAACGGACAAAGCAACGATCAACTAATATTATCTCAGTAAAGGGTTCGAGAAGGTGAAAGCGATCGAAGCATTGTTATGGAGCATTGCTTTGCCTGGATTCGGGCAACTGTTGAACAAAAAGTATATAAAAGGAATTTTGTTTATTGCGTTGGAATTTGTGATTAACACCCAATCCCATTTCAATGAAGCCATCCGCCTCAGCTTTTTGGGACGTACGGATGAGGCCGCCCGCATTGTCGATATCGGATGGCTGATGTTTTATCCATGTTTATACTTTTTTGCCATGTGGGATGCGTTTAAAGACGCTGGCGGCGGGCAAACGCCGTACTCGTTTTTGCCGTTTGTCGTCTCCGCCTACTTTGTGACGGTCGGCTTGATGTACTCGTCGCACGTGACGATCGGCGGCGTGTTTTTTGGACCGATTTGGCTGCCGATCTTATCTGTCATCCCCGGGCTCTCCATTGGATGGCTGCTGCAATTTCTGCTGCTGAAATGGAAATAGCCATCCGCTTGGTGATTGCCCAGCCACAAAAGCCGCCAATTATTCATTGGCGGCTTTCGGTTGCGGCTCTTTGGCGCTTTTTCGTTTTTTCATCGTTCCCGCCACAATGACAGCGGCAACAACAAGCAACTCAAATCCATACTTCACGGCAGGATTGGCAAAATACGCCTTTAAAAACGGCTCATCGACGATCATTTTCGCCGCCGTCCAGGCGAGGACACCGGCGCCGATCGTAATAATGATTGGGAAGCGCTCGATCCATTTTAAAATAAGCGTGCTGCCCCACACCATGATCGGAACGGAAATGAGCAACCCAAGAACGACGAGGAGAAAGTTTCCGTGCGCGGCGCCGGCGACCGCCAATACGTTGTCAAGCCCCATCAACGCATCGGCAATAATGATCGTGCGAATCGCCTCCCATAAATTTCCCCCGGCTTCAACATCGTCGTGGCCCTTCCCCTCAACAAGCAGCTTATAGGCGATCCAGACAAGCAGCACGCCGCCGACAAGCAAAAGCCCTGGGATTTTCAGCAGCCAGACGACGAAGATCGTCGCCAACGCCCGGATGACGACAGCGCCTACCGTCCCCCAGACAACGGCCTTTTTTTGCTGGTATTTGGGCAAGTTGCGGGCCGCCAATCCAATCACAATGGCGTTATCCCCTGCCAGCAAAAGATCAATAATGACGATCGACAGCAACGCCGTCCAAAACTCTACTGACAACAGATCCATGGAAGAATCCCCCTTTACAAGTTATATTTTTCTTTTAATGAAACCGGGGCCATCTTAATGACTTGTTGCAAAATAAATAGGAAGACGGCCAAATCATCGATCAAACCAAACAACGCAAGCCAATCCGGAATGAGGTCAAGCGGCAGCGCTATATACAAAAGCAGCAAACCGACGGAAAACAATTTTTTTCGCATTGGCACTTCATGAGAAACGAAAAATTCAAACAAAAACGGTAGAAAACGCCGGACATGGACGATGAAGCGAAGCCGTTTCCACCATTTACGCATGCCATCCCCTCCACTTTTTGTTCTTTTGAAACCGAACCTATCTTCCTTTACGATTATCTTCCCCCCTTTTGTTTCATGAAATGAAAGAAGGCCCTTACCATCTTTGGTAAAGGCCTCCATAAATAAAATAGACCTTTACCAACATCGGTAAAGGTCTCGCTAACAACGTCGCCGTTGCCAACAAAGCCGAGGGCATGCGCCCTGAACTGACGACTTTGCTGTTAAAGCTACTCCCCTTTAACAAAAGAAACTATATTCGTTTTTATATTTTCATGATATTCAATATTTATACCTGTTGTCAACTCTTTTTCTTGACAAGAAATGAATCCAATTTATTGCCCCGCCGTAAACTTCAAACCAATGACTCCGACAAGAATGCAAAGCAAAAACGCCACACGCGGCGCGTTGACTGGCTCGTTTAAAAACAACATGCCGACCAAGGCCGCGCCGAGCGCTCCGATTCCCGTCCACACCGCATAGGCGGTGCCGATCGGCAACGTTTTTATCGCCAGTGATAAAAAGTAAAAGCTCGCCGCCATCCCCGCAATCGTCACAACAGAAGGCCAAAAGCGGGCAAACCCGTTCGTATATTTCAGCGCGATCGCCCATACAACTTCGAACAAACCAGCAACTATTAAATAAACCCACGCCATGCCCCGTCCTCCCTTTTTAGCGAAAATAAAAAAGCCGCGAGAACGATCGAAACGATGCTCCTCCCGGGCTTTTGTCCCTCCGTGCACGCGGCGATGCCGCGCGTTTTCTCTCGGTCGCAGGCCGGCCGCAAAGCAGCCGCGGAACCCTAGAAAACCTTTTTCTTCTTTTTTTCCGCTGTTATTGTACCATGTTTGTGGCCAATCGGCTACTGATTTAACCATCGTGCCGCTGGCATAGCAAGAAAGCAGATGGGACATTCCCATCTGCTTTATACCGGATCGTTATCAACATCGCTGTACGATTCAATCGCTTGATCCAGCGCCCGATACGCCTCAGCGAAGGCGTTCGTCGCCGATTCATCTCCAGCCTCGGCCAGCTCCATTCGTGCATTGCGCGCATGGGCGACGGCGCGAATGACGTCTTCAATCATTTGTTTCTTCTCCCCAGCGCTCGCCTTCAATTGTTCAAGCTCATGGAGCGCCCCGTCAAGGCTCGTCGAACGCGGCTCTTCAAATGCCTGCTCCAATTGTTCTTTTACACGTTGCAGCACTTCTTTCATGATCGCCCACCCTTCCTTGATTCGTTGTCATCCGCTAGTGTAAGCGATTGGCGGCAAACTATGCATTACCAAGACGCTGAAATTGTGTTTACTCATTTACGTGCACATCTTTCAAACCAGCCCAAAACGCGGCGATGATCGACAGGGCGACGATGATCATCGGCGCATACATGATCAAAAATGTTTGCATTATCCTTTTCCCCCTTCCCATTTTCCTTTAACGTACGCCTTGTTAAACAAAAAGAGGCGCATAAGCAAATAAAGTGACGGAATTAATAACAGGAGGCCGGCAATAAACGCGACGATCAACGCCATAGCCATCGTCTCATTCGTAAACCCGTCATAAATCGTCAAATACGGGTATAACAAATACGGATAATGTGAAATGCCATAGGCGTAAAAGGCGAACGCATATTGAAACAACAGCGCAATAAACGCCCAGCCGAACCGCCGCTGCCGCCAAAGCAGCCAAACGGTAATGACAAAAAACAAAAAGGAAATGACCAGCATCCACGCCACATTCCATAGGTTGGCGTAATGCTCGGGATTATGGTAGCGGAGCTGGTAAATAATGAGCAGCGCTGACAACATCGTCGGCCCGCTCCAAAGAAGAGCGTAGCGGCGCAACAGCGCCCGCGCCCGTTCATCCTTGGCCTCGTCCGCATAGTACGTTAAGAAAACGGCAGAAATGTAAAGAACGCTCGTCACACTGAGCAGCACAATGCTCCATGACAACGGGCTTGCAAACAGCTTCCCATAATCCAGCGCAACGCCTGAGGTGCCTGCCTCCACAAACCCGCCTTCGGAAATCGTCAACACGATGGACAGGGAGGCCGGAATAAACAACCCCGTCAATCCATAAGCGATTAAATACCAGTTCCGTTCCGTCCCCCCATACGTATGAAACGCATAGTACGAGCCGCGAATAGCTAACAAAATGATGGAGATGCTCGCCGGGACAAGCAAAATAGAACCGTAATAATACGCCGTTTTCGGAAAAAAGCCGACAATGCCGACAAAGAAAAAGACAAGAAAGACGTTCGTCACTTCCCATACAGGGGAAAGATAGCGCTGAATGATGCGGTGCAAAATATGCTGTTTGTTTGCCCAATGGCTATAGGCGCTGAAAAACCCAGCCCCGAAATCAATCGAGGCAACGATAATGTACCCGAACAAAAACAGCCATAACACCGAAATGCCAATGACTTCGAGCGTCATGGCGCCACCTCCCCGTTATTGGCCCGCTCTGCCAGCTCCCGTTCAACCGGGTTGCGGCGGAACATACGGATGAGCACTGTTGCGCTCGCAATTACTAACACCATATACAAAAGGCAAAACAACACAAGCATCGTATCCACATGCGCCGACGATGTCGCTCCTTCCGCCGTTTTCATATAGCCGCGCAAAATCCACGGCTGCCGCCCGACTTCCGCTAAGTACCATCCCGCCTCAATCGCAGCCATCGCCAGCGGCCCTCCCGCCACCAGCAGTCCAAAAAACCACTTTTTCGCCGTCCACTTCCAGCGGAAAATCGATCCGAGCCAATACGCGGCTGCGACAACCATTAAAAACACCCCGATCGTGACCATCACATCGAATAAGTAATGAATGTACAGTGGTGGGCGTTCATCTTCCGGAACTTCGTTCAGTCCGGTCACAACCGCAGCGGGATGGTTATGGGCCAAAATGCTAAGGGCATATGGAATTTCCAAGGCATATTTCACTTCCCCGTCTTCTTGGAGCGCGCCGAACAGGATCAACGGTGCATGGGAGCTCGTTTCAAAATGCCATTCAGCGGCCGCCAGCTTTTCTGGCTGGTATTCGGCTAAAAATTTGCCCGATAAGTCGCCAATCAATGCACTGGCTACCGAAAAAATAAAAGCTGTTTTCATCATTAAATGAAGTGCCTTGCGATGATAAATGTGACGATTGCCTTTCCATAAATGCCAAGCGGCGATCGAAGCAAGCACGAATGCTGACGTCATATACGAAGTCGCCAGCACATGGGCGACTTTCGTCGGCATCGCTGGGTTGAACATAGCCGCGATTGGATCGATGTTGACAAGCTCGCCGTTTTTAAATTCAAACCCTTGCGGCGTATTCATAAACGCGTTCACCATCGTAATAAACATGGCTGATGCTGAAGACCCAATTGCCACCGGGATAAGCAAAAGCAAATGTTTTTTCTGATTTTCGAACCGATCCCATGTATACAAATAAATGCCGAGGAAAATGGCTTCAAAAAAGAAGGCGAACGTCTCCATGAACAGCGGCAAGCTGATCACTTGGCCAGCCAGCTGCATAAAGTTCGGCCATAAAAGCGACAGCTGCAAGCCGATCGCTGTTCCTGTCACCACGCCGACCGCTACGGTGATGACAAAACCGCGCGTCCAGCGGCGAGCGAGTAAGATGTAATGCATATCATTTTTGCGAATCCCAACCCACTGGGCAATGGCGATCATCAGTGGAATCCCGACGCCGATCGTGGCATAAATGATGTGGACCGTCAGCGTCAATCCCGTCAAAATACGGCTAAGCAGCACCGGATCGTAACCGTTCACGATTCATCCCCCCTTATGAAAACAAGCGGCCAATCAAGGAAAGCAAGACAACAGCCGCAACAGCAAAGCTAACGAACACAAGCGTTTTTTCATGCCGCTTCCACATATCCATCCCCCCGGGCGAACAAACAGTGGTGAAGAATTTGTGACAACCATCACAAATTATCCACTTCATATTATTTCATAAAATCGGGGACGCTATCCGGCATGATTTCGAATAATTTGTGTCATTTTTCACATATTCATCGTGACAAACAAAAAAAGCAGGAGATCCCTGCCCTCATGTTATAAATATTTCCGATGCACCGTTTTCCCGTCATACGTAAACAACATCGGCTTTTCCTCGACGACCGTCTCCATATGGACCGGACGGCCCCACAACTGATAAATGTATGGGAGCACTTTTTCTAAATACTTCAGATCGAGTTCGATTCCTTCATACCAATGCTTCAAATACAACTCTCCGTTGCGCATATAATCGCCGTCATTGACCGTGATATACGGGAATCCGCCGTTTACCCGCATGCTGACGAGTTGGTCGCGGATATGCTCCCAGTTTTTGTCGACGATTTTATATTCTTTCCCCTGTTTTTGGAACAAATACATATCTTCGCGCATAACGAGCTCTTTCGTTAAATAGTTGCGCAAAAACGAAATGTCGGATTCGAGTTCGCGCACTTCAAAAATTTTCGCCCTCCCCGACCCCGGCTTGACGCCGTATTTTTTCATCTCCTCAGTCGGGTTGTTCCACCGCTCTTCAATGTCTTCAAAAATTTTCAGTCCTAAATAATACGGATTGATGCCAGTGCGCGACGGTTGCACGACGTTGGCGTTCAGTTTCGCAAATTCAATCGCCTCATCGCTCGTCAAATCCATCTCGCGCAAAATGCGCTGATGCCAATACGTCGCCCATCCTTCGTTCATGATTTTCGTCTCCAGCTGCGGCCAAAAATAAAGCATTTCCTCGCGCATCATCGTTAAAATGTCGCGTTGCCAATCCTCCAGTTCGCGGCTGTATTCTTCAATGAACAATAGCACATCTTTTTCCGGTTGCGGCGGAAACTTGCGCCGTTTTTTTCGCGGCGGCGTTTTCAGTTTGTCTCGCTCGTCAAGCGACCATAAATCGTCGTACGGCGTCGATGTTTTCGGAGGCTCCTCCTCTTCGTACACTTCCGTATCTTCCCACGTCCATGACAGCTTTGGCCGCAGGAGCGAGGGATCGATATGCTCCTGAATGGCCAAGACGGCATCCAAAAATTTTTCCACTTCCAATTTTCCGTATTGATGTTCATAATGCTTGATCCGCTCCGCTGTCGCCGCCATGCTTTCCACCATATCGCGCTTCGTGTTGCTGAAGCGGACGTTGTTTTTGAAAAAGTCGCTGTGGGCCAACACATGGGCGACGATCAGCTTATTTTGGATGAGCGTATTCGTATCGAGCAAAAACGCGTAGCAAGGGTCCGAATTGATGACGAGCTCGTAAATTTTGCTTAACCCTAAATCATAATGAAGCTTCATTTTGTAAAACTGTTTCCCAAAGCTCCAGTGGGAAAATCGCGTCGGCATCCCATAGGCACCAAACGTATAAAGAATGTCCGCCGGGCAAATTTCATAACGCATTGGATAAAAATCAAGGCCAAATCCTTCCGCAATTTCCGTAATTTCCGCAATCGCCCGTTCCAACTCTTTCAGCTCGTCCTGCCGCATCCATCTCCCCCCTTTTTCCTCTTATCACAATGTATGAGGGAAACGGCGTTTTGATACGTTCCATCGTTTGGCATGAACGCGCAGCGCCCCATTTTCATTTGTGGACCGTTGGCTTATAATGGTCATATACAAGAAATCGCGGCAAAGCGTGGTGGTCATTTGCAGCACTATTTGCATTATCTTATCGAACACTTCGGCTACATCGGCATTATGGTTGCGCTGATGCTCGGCATCGTCGGGCTGCCGATCCCCGACGAGCTGCTGTTGACATATGCCGGTTACCGCGTTTCAACGGGGGCGTTTTCGTATCCGCTCGCTTTTCTTTCCTGCTGGCTTGGAGCCATCATTGGCATCTCGCTCAGCTATATGCTAGGGATTACGCTCGGGCTGCCGTTTTTGCATAAATTCGGTCCCAAGCTCCATCTTACAGAAAAACGGCTCGAGCAAACGAAAGCGCTTTTTTCGAAGCTCGGCCCAGCGGTATTGTTCATTTGCTATTTCATCCCCGGCGTTCGGCATCTCGCCGCCTTTTGGGCCGGCATGAACGCCTACCGTTGGAGAAAGTTTGCCTTGTTCGCCTACAGCGGGGCGATGGTGTGGGTCGCTGTCTTTTTGACGATCGGCGCCTATTTTGAAAGCCGCTGGATGGCCGTCAAGCAGTACATCCATGCCTACCGTCCATTCTTATTTCCAGTCTTTTTGGTCGCTCTTGGTTTCGCCATCTTCTATTGGTACATCCAGCAAAAGCGAAAAACACCGGGGTAATCTCCGGTGTTTTTCATTCTCTATGCGCGCTATACGTTCTCGCGCGGGCCGCGATGGTACGTTTCTGTCAGCAATCCCATAAACAGGCCGAATCCGAACATAAACATCGAGGCCCCGATAATGCCGAGACTGATGATCGTCAAGAAATAGTCTTTGTTGTAAGCGCTTGCGATAAAACTAAGCAAAAACAGTACGACTCCGACAATCAATCCCACTGACGCCATCCATTTGCACATGTTGATCATTTCTTGCCCTTCGTGCCGTTTGTTCATTCTCATCATCCCCTTATTTTGAGGATACTATCCTTGTCACAAAATTGCAACATTTATTTTTCCTTTTTCGTTTTCATTTCGGTTATAATTTATATTTTACCTTCTGTCGCAACATTTACAGGGCAACAAAACGCCCCGCCGTCATACACTAACAATGACTCCTTCTTGATAAAGGAGGCATGCCGCTTGAACACCGTCGACTATGATAAGGCGCTCTATTACACGCATCGCTCCGAATGGGACAATTTGCTCATTTTAATGGTGCGTACGCCTGATGATATTCTGTCGAAAAAAATTGAAAAGTTTCTCCACGCTTATAATTTTGAACATGACTACTCCGTCATCCAGGAGCGGTTGCACGCCTTGCTTCGCTATATTGACCATGCGCTTGAAGTGAGCGAACAAAAAATGGGAGTCGAGCAGTACGCGCAGTTTTACTCGTAAAACGAACGGGGAATTGGCCGATGCCAATTCCCCGCAGATTGTGCTGATCATTGCGCATAAGAAGGCGAAACGGTGCTAAGCACATCCTTTACGCGCTGCATGACGGCTTCTGTTAAGCGCGCTAGTCTTTCTTCGCTGTCCCCCAGCGACGTCCCTTTGACGCCGAAGTACGCCTTCATTTTCGGCTCCGTCCCTGATGGACGCAGACAAAACCACGAGCCATCCTCCAAGATATACTTGAGCACATTGGATGTCGGCAAATTAATGGCCGTTTTTTCGCCGGTCAACGTGTTCGTCCGCTCTTTCGTTTTGTAATCCTCAATCACCGTCACCTTTTTCCCCGCGGCCTCCACCGGCGGCTGTTGGCGGAACGACGCTAAAATCGCGGCAATCGCCTCTGCTCCTTCTTTGCCTTTCAGCGTGAGCGATCGTTGCCCCTCGCGATAATAGCCGTACTGGTCAAACAATTGCAAGAGCGCCTCATACAACGATAGCCCTTGCTTTTTATAAAACGCACACACTTCCGCCGCGAGGACAGCCGCCTGCACGGCATCTTTGTCACGGACAAAATCGCCGATCAAATACCCATAGCTTTCCTCATATCCGAACTGGAACACATATTGCCCTGTTTGCTCGTATTCCTTTATTTTTTCACCGATGAATTTGAAACCGGTCAACGTATCGACCGTCTCAAGACCAAACGATTGGGCGATCGCCCGACCCAATTCAGACGTCACGATCGTTTTTAAGACAACACCATTTTCCGGCAGAGTGCCTTGAGCTTTTCGTTGCGACAGCAAATAGTGGAGCAACAAGCCGCCGGTTTGATTGCCGGTCAGCACGACATAGTTTCCCTTGTCATTTTTCACCGCCACGCCCAGCCGGTCGGCATCCGGGTCGGTGGCGATCAACAGATCAGCGTTCACTTGCTTGCCCAACTCCATCGCCATGGCGAAGGCCGCGTGTTCTTCCGGATTGGGCGAGGCGACCGTCGAGAAATTCGGATCCGGCAACTCCTGCTCTTTGACGACAAAGACGTTTTGGTAGCCGAGCTCAGCGAGCGCGCGGCGCACCGGTTTGTTTGACGTGCCGTGAAGCGGCGTAAACACGATATGGATCGCCGTTTCCCGAGCGAGCTCCGGATGGATGGAAATCGTTTTGACCGCATGGATATAAGCATCATCGACTTCGCTTCCGATGATGCGAATAAGGCCTTTTTCTCTTAACGTTTTCTCATCTTCCACATGAATGGCGAGCTCATTTTCGACTTCATTGACATAGCGGATCACTTGGTCGGCGACAGCAGGCGGCAGCTGTCCCCCGTCCTCTCCATACACTTTATAGCCGTTATATTCGGGCGGATTATGGCTAGCGGTGATGACAATGCCGGCAAACGCCCGCAAATAGCGAACAGCAAACGACAGTTCCGGCGTTGGACGCAATTCATCAAACACGTATGTTTGAATGCCGTTCGTCGCCAACGTTTTCGCCGCCTCCATCGCAAATTCCGGCGACTTATGCCGGGAGTCATAGGCAATGACGACCCCGCGTTGCTTCGCCTCATCGCCAAACGATTGTATGTATCGCGCCAATCCTTCCGACGCTTTTCGCACCGTATACATGTTCATTCGGTTCGTCCCCGGGCCAATCTCGCCGCGCATGCCGCCGGTGCCGAATTCGAGATTTTTGTAAAAGCAATCCTCCAGCCATCGTTCATCATGGCGGCGTTGTTCCAACAACCGCTTCAATTCCGGATCGAGCTGCGGCTCACGCAGCCATTGTTCGTATTTTTGTCTCCACTCCATCGCTGTTCCCCCTTGATTTTCATTTTCCCTGTTTATGTATTCGCTCCCATCATACAATATACCTGCCAAAAGAAAAAGGATGCCCTGGAAAAAATGTGGGCATCCTTTTCCCCCATTACCCTTGCGGCTGCGACGGTTCGGAAATGCTCGTCAACGCCTGTTCAGCCGCTTCGTTTGATGCGCTGTTCGTCGCAATATCGCCTAAAGCGACAATGCCTTGAAGCTGGTTGTTTTCCACGATCGGCAAACGGCGAACTTGATGTTGGGCCATGACATTCGCGGCTTCCTGTACGCTCATATTCGGCGTACCGGTGACGACTTGGTTCGTCATGACCTCCGCTACTTTGACGGTCGACGGGTCTTTTCCTTGGGACGAGACGCGCAACGTAATATCGCGGTCCGTAATCATCCCTTTGACTTGCCCGTTTTCCACAACCGGAAGCGCCCCAATATTTTTTTGGCTCATGATTTGCGCTGCTTCTTGCACCGTTTGGTTCGGCGAAATCGTTGCGACGTTTTTCGTCATAATGTCCTGCACTTTGTTTCCGCTGTTGTTCGTCAATGTGATCCTCCCCTTTCACCGATTAGTATGGCTCGTTTGTCGAGCGATATAGATAGAAAATGTTGTTTTCTTTCCTGCCCTTTGCCGGTTATGAATGGACGTTCCGTTTTCCATCCCTTATAATGGAGCTGAACAGTGTAAGATCGGGCAACGGTGTCTGCAACGGAAGAAGGGGAGAAGGATGGAACAAGAAAAACGCGCGGAACACTTGCTTTTGGCCGCATGGGCGACCGCGCTCATCGCCACCCTCGGAAGCCTTTATTTTTCGGAGGTGCTTGGGTACATTCCGTGCGACCTGTGCTGGTTTCAACGCATTTTTATGTATCCGCAAGTCATCATTTTAGGAATCGCCATCGTGCGCAAAGACGCTGCGGCAGCTCGCTATAGCTTCACACTGTCATTGATTGGCGGGGGTATTTCTCTGTATCATTATGGATTGCAAAAAATTCCGCTGCTTCAAGAATACGCCATCAGCTGCGGCCGCATTCCGTGCACAGGGCAATATATAAACTGGCTTGGATTTATCACCATTCCATTTTTGGCGTTCACTGCCTTTATGATCATTATTTTGTTAAGTTGGACCGTCATGCGCCAGCAAAGAAAGGAGAGCGAACGTTGAAAAAACTGCTCGCATTTGGCGGCATCATTGTCGTCCTGTTCGCTGCGATCGCGTTTATTACGATGTACGAACAAAAAGAAGCCGCAAGCAACAACCCTTACCATAAAAGCGAGCTGAACCCAGCCACTGTCGCCCAACTTGACGACCCGAACTACCGCAACATTATTTTGCCCGCGGAGTTGAAACAGCAGCTGGCTGACGGCAAGACGCTCACCGTTTACTTTTACAGCCCGACATGCCCGCACTGCCACCGGACAACGCCGATCGTCGTGCCGCTAGCAAAGGAGCTTGGCATCGATTTAAAGCTGTTCAACTTGCTTGAATTCGAAGACGGGTGGGATGCGTACCATATTGAAGCCACCCCGACGATCGTCCATTACGAAAACGGCAAAGAAATCAAACGCATCGAAGGGTATCATGACGAACAAACGTTCCGAAACTGGTTTTCCTCATTGCACAGTGACAAGTGAAGATGGGTGAATCCGACCTACACAAGTCAAACATGCCGATGCGGGCATCGAGAGAAAGCGAACCGAAACGGCATCCGCTTCCGATGCCAAAAGTGCGGATACACCCTCCACGCCGACTTGAATGGCGCGATCAACATCGCCAAAGCGATTTCGGGCTTCGCCGCCTAACCTAGCGCACCGGTCGCAGGTGCGCCGCCCATTGGGGTACATCCTAACCCGATGGGACGGGGTGATGACACACCCCCGAACTTGGGCGTTGTCCGAACCAGAAATGGATGAGGGTGTTAACGACCCAAGAATCCCACACCTTTAGGCGTGCGGATTGTCAAATCACCCATTGGCTCGCCGGAGGCGCATACACGCTGCACGGCCAAAGCCGCCTGCAAGTGAACTGCTTGGCATGAAAAGGAAAGGCAATGCCATGGCGGGCCAAAATCTTTTGATTGCGAACAAACAGCCATTCATACTGTTCCAAATCCCCATGCTCTCCGATATGTTCGATGACGGTAATGAGCGATTGCAACGCTGAAATGATTTGGAAAGCCTCTTTCATCGTTCCATTATATGCAACATGTTCGTGGTCCAGCGAAAGAATGCCCCATTCCTCAAATTGACGGATTTGTTCATCATCGAAGTAATACGGGAACACATCGGTATAAAAGTAGTTGAGCAAATACTGCATGTAATGCTCTTGTTCCGGAGTCGCTGCATACATCATTTTCAACGTCCATACCACCTTTTCTCGCCGCAATGCTTGCGTTCTCCATCACTAAGACGATACTATGAGTGTACCATATCTCGCGCAAGGATAGGGGTAGAAAGTGTTTCCACAGCTAACAAACAATTGGGAGTGTGACAACCTTTGTGGACAAGAAAAGGCGATTGGCTGGAATGCATCATCCCTAGCTGGTGGAGCGGTTTGACGATTGAACAGCTCCTGAAAGACGTATGGGCCGCCTCGAAAAAGCTCGCCCACCGTTGGCGGATGGAACACGGCGTCAAACTGAACGGCCAGGCTGTTCCCTGGAAGACGGTGCTCAACGAACACGACCGGCTTCAGCTTTACGCATATGAGCCGGAGCCGTCGTTCATCGTTCCAGAATATCGGGAGCTTTCGATTTTATGGGAGGACGACCATCTGCTCGTCTTGAACAAAGAAGCCGGCATCGACATTCATCCGTCCGAACCGGGGCAAACCGGCACGCTCGCCAATGCGGTCGCGTTTTATTTGCAGTCGCAGGCAATTTTAACAAAAGTGCGCCACATTCACCGACTTGACCGCGACACGTCGGGAGCGATTTTATTTGCCAAACACCCGCTTGCCGGTGCGACGCTCGATCGGATGCTCGCCCACCGTGCCATCAAGCGGACGTACGTCGCCCTTGTTCACGGTCGTTTGTCCCCGAAATCAGGAACCATTTCCGCGCCAATCGGCCGCGACCGCCACCATCCAACGCGCCGGCGCGTCTCGAAGACGGGGGCAAAAGCGGTGACACACTATCGCGTCATCAAAACATTCCCGTCAACATCGCTTGTCGAGCTTTCTCTCGAGACTGGACGGACGCACCAAATCCGCGTCCATTTGGCCCATCTCGGCCATCCGCTCGTCGGCGATGTGCTTTATGGCGGCAAACCAGTGTTTCATCGCCATGCGCTTCATGCCGCTAAGCTAACGTTCCGCCATCCGTTTACAAACGAAGAGGTCATTTGTCTCGCGCCAACAAGCGATTTTCCCACCGACCTTTCGCGCATTTACAATTGATCTACTCCGCCGTCCTTCAATGGAGGAGGGGATTTCTCGGCCGAAACGAGAAAAGGCAGACGCCCCCGTCTGCCTTACAAACGCAACTCCTCCTCTTCGGCGCCTGCCGCCTCCACCTCTTTGCTCGGCTCTTTTTTTGCCACTTCCAGCGATTTCACATGATGGCCATCCATTTCCTTCACCGTAAACAAGTAGCCATCGATTTCTACACTCTCGCCTGGTTTGATATCATAATGCTTCGTTAAAATCCAGCCGCCGATCGTATCGACGTCATCATCGTCAATGTCCAGCCCAAGCAAGTCATTCACTTCGCTGATCAACACTTTGCCATCCAAGATAAATCGATCGTCCATTTTTTGAATCAGCGGCGTTTCATCGATATCAAACTCATCTTGGATTTCGCCAACGATTTCTTCCAAAATGTCCTCGACTGTAACCAGTCCAGACGTGCCGCCGTATTCATCGACCAAAATCGCCATATGGATGCGTTCTTTTTGCATTTTGACCAACAAATCGTGAATGGCGATCGATTCAATCACTTGAATGATCGGGCGGATATAGTCTTTCATCTGCTTTTCGTTGGACGGATTGGCAATAAAGTCCGTAAACACCTCTTTAACGTTGATGAGGCCAAGCACATGGTCTTTATCGCCGTCAATGACCGGATAGCGCGTATACTTTTCTTCGCGAATGATGTCCAAGTTTTCCTTGACGCTTTTGTTAATATCGAGCGCCACAATTTCTTTGCGCGGCACCATAATTTCTTTCGCTATGCGGTCGTCAAAACGAAAAATGTTATTGACATAGCGGTACTCTGACTGATTGATCTCCCCGCTTTTGTAGCTTTCTGATAAAATGAGGCGCAACTCCTCCTCAGAGTGGGCGATTTCATGCTCCGCCACCGGCCTGAGGCCAAACAGGCGCGTCACGAGCCGCGCAGAGTTGTTGAGCGTCCAAATGAACGGATACATGATTTTGTAAAACCAGATGAGCGGCTGAGCCGTAAACAGCGTAATCGCTTCCGCCTTATGAATGGCAAACGTCTTCGGCGCTAATTCACCGACGACGACATGCAAAAAGGTGATGAGCGAAAACGAAATGATAAACGCTAAAAAGTGGGAGACGGATTCCGATAAATGGAGGCGTTCAAACAGCGGCAGCAACATCCGCGCCACCGTCGGCTCCCCGAGCCAGCCAAGGCCAAGCGAGGTGAGCGTAATGCCGAGCTGGTTCGCCGATAAATAGCCGTCCAAATTCGAAATCACTTTTTTCGCCGCGACCGCCCGTCGATTCCCTTCATTGACAAGCTGATCGATGCGCGAGCTGCGCACCTTGACGATCGCAAATTCAGAAGCGACAAAAAAGGCGGTGCAAGCGATGAGAAACGCCACCAACAGCAAACTGGCTATATCCAATTCGTCTCCGAGCGCGGATGAAGCGCCCAGGTTACACCTCCTGCACACAAAAGTTTCCATTGCAGCTGATAGACGATGATGCCGCTGGGCCGCCTTAGGCGGCCCAATATGTTACGATTCCTCATTATTGTTCCCTTGGGTGAAAATGAGCACATATTTCAGCAGTTCAAACACGGCGATCAACGTTGCCGCGACGTATGTCAGCGCCGCCGCGCCAAGCACTTTGTTTACGCCTCGCGCTTCATTTGGGGCGATCAACCCTTCAGCCAGCATAAACCGCTTCGCCCGTGCGCTCGCGTTAAACTCCACCGGCAAGGTAATGATTTGGAAGGCCACCGCCAGCGAGAAAAACAAAATGCCGAGTCCAATCAGCGAAAATTGATGGAGCACAAATCCAACGAGCAACAACAACGGCGCAACGCCCGAAGCGAAGTTCACAATCGGAAACATCCGGTGGCGAAGGACGAGCGCCGCGTAGCCTTGCTGGTGTTGAACGGCATGGCCAACCTCGTGGGCGGCAACGGAAATGGAAGCGATTGAACGCCCATAAAAGACCGGCTCCGACAAACGGACCGTGCGGGAAATCGGATCATAATGGTCGGACAATCTCCCTGGCACGACCTCCACCGGCACATGGTGCAGCCCGTGGCGGTCTAAAATCATGCGCGCCACTTCCGCCCCCGTCAACCCCGATGAGGCTGGAACTTCAGACCAGGCATTGAAATTGCTTGATACCTTCCATTGCGCCCAAAGCGATATCAGGAAGGCGATAAAAATGAAAATATCCATCGGATGGAATAGCATCACAGCACCCTCCGTTTTTTCAATGTTCATCAAATGTGTATACTATTATTTATTGTACTTGCTCACCTTTTCATACGTCAAACGGCCCGCTCCGGTTTCAAAAAAAAAACAGCGCCTGCATCGAGGCGCTATTTGGCTGATGGGGACATCAAAAATTGAAATTGTCTGGGTCAGGACCGACCCGTTTGTTCAAGTTCAACGCGTCGATCTGTTTCATTTCTTCGTCGGTCAGCGAGAAATCAAAAATATCAGCGTTTTCCTTGATCCGCGCCGGCGTCACCGACTTCGGGATCGTCACAACGCCGTGTTGCAAATCCCAGCGCAACACCACCTGCGCCGGCGTTTTCCCGTACTTGCGCCCAATGTCAATGATCGTCGGTTCGCTTAAAATTTCCCCGCGCATGAGCGGCGACCATGCTTCAAGCTGGATGCCGTTTTCCCGGCAAAACGTAAGCAACTCTTTTTGCGTCAGGCGCGGGTGATACTCGACTTGGTTGACCATCGGCTTGATTTCACAATCCGCCAGTACATCTTGCAAATGGTGGATATGGAAATTGCTTACGCCGATCGCGCGCACATAACCGTCTTTATACAACTTTTCCAGCGCCTTGTACGTCTCTTTATACTTCCCTTTCACCGGCCAGTGGACCAAATACAAGTCGACATAATCGAACCCGAGTTTTTTCAAACTTTTGTCAAACGCCTTCAGCGTCGTCTCATACCCTTGATCGGTGTTCCATACTTTCGTTGTCACGAACACTTGTTCGCGAGGAATGCCGGATTCGCGGATCGCTCGACCGACACCTTCTTCGTTTTCATAAAAAGCGGCTGTATCGACATGGCGGTAGCCGATCTCGAGCGCGGTGCGCACCGCGCTTCTTACTTCCTCCCCTTCTTTGACTTTATAAACGCCAAGGCCGACCCAAGGCATTTTCACCCCGTTATGCAAAGTGGCGCAATCTTGCAGGCCGTTCATATCCTCTCCTCCTCGAGCGTCATTATAGTTTCATTATGGGAAAAGAGGGAAAGAAAATCAAAATATATGCTTGCTCTCCTTTCTCACTTCCCCACGTCCCTCTTGTTCTTTCTTTAGGGGAAAATCAACGCAAAAACGAGGGGAAACGTTCCCCTCGCGCTGTCATTGCATTCCTTCTTTCATCCATTCGGCGATTTGCAGCGTGCGGCTCCTTTCCCGACGCAGTCAGAAACATGCGAACGGAAAAGCTGTCAATTGGACTTGCAGATCGGCTCCTGACTCTTATTTGGCCACGCTCATCGAGGCGCGCTCCACTTCAGCTTCGTTCGGATGAAACTCGTTTTCCATTTTCGAAACAACCACTGTCGCTACAGCATTGCCGATAATATTCGTAATCGCCCGCGCTTCCGACATGAAGCGGTCAACCCCAAGCAACAAGGCGATGCCTTCGACCGGAATCATCGGGAACGCCGCCAAAGTCGCTGCCAACGTAATGAATCCCGAACCGGTAACCCCTGCTGCCCCTTTCGAGGTGAGCATTAATACGCCAAGCAACGTCAGCTCTTGCCAAATGGTTAAATCAATGCCGTACGCTTGGGCGATGAAAATGGCTGCCATCGACAGGTAAATCGATGTGCCGTCTAGGTTAAACGAATACCCTGTCGGAACGACAAGACCAACAACCGATTTCGAGCACCCGTATTTTTCCAAACGTTCCATCAGCCGCGGCAGCGCTGATTCAGACGAAGACGTGCCCAAAACAAGCAACAGTTCCTCTTTGATATAAGCGAGAAACTGAAAGATGTTAAACCCATAAAACTTGGCAATCCCGCCAAGCACGACGAAAATGAAAAGCGCCATCGTAATGTAAACAGAACCCATCAGTTTACCGAGCGACACGAGCGATCCGAGGCCGAACGTGCCGATCGTGTACGCCATCGCGCCGAACGCGGCGATCGGCGACACCTTCATAACCATGTTGACGACGCCGAAGAAAATTTCTGCCAGCCGTTCAAACAAGGAAATCACTGGTTTTGCTTTTTCCCCAAGCGCGGCAGCCGCTAAACCGAACAACACGGCGAAGAAGAGCACCGGAAGCAGTTGGCCGCTCGCCATCGCGGCAACGACGTTGTCGGGAATGATGCTTAAAATGAAGTCAACAAAACCGTGGCTTGTTTCTTCCGCTTGTTTCGTGTATTGTGAAATGTCGCCGCCTTTTACTGCATCGGTATGAAACCCAACCCCTGGTTTGACAAGGTTGACGACGACAATCCCGATCGCCAACGCAAACGTCGTGACAATTTCAAAATAAATGAGCGCCTTGCCGCCGATGCGGCCGACCTTTTTCAAGTCGCCCATATTGCCGATTCCGATGACGACGGTGAAGAAAATGATCGGGGCGATCACCATTTTAATCAGCTTAATAAATCCGTCTGCCAATACTTTTAACTTCGCTCCGAATTCTGGAAATAGAAATCCGACAATGATCCCTAAAATAATGCCGATGATGACTTGCACCGTCAAGTTTTTCAGTTTTCTCCGCATTTCTCCCACTCCTTTCGATATATTGGCAACGCTTTCAACATTATCATAAAGAAAAATCGTTGAAATCAAAATATTATGGTGATAATGGTCGTTTTGGTCTTTTTGGTCTTGACCTTTTTTGCTGTTCAAAAACAAAAAAGCTTCCGCCCGCGGAAGCCTATTACGATCCTCTAATTTCATTCAAAAGCCCGGAACCAAACTGCCTCGTAAACTCGTCGTACAGCGGGGCGAACTTCTGCTCCCATTTCCGTTTCTCCTCTTCCGACAGCCGGTAAAGGAAGACATCTTCACGCCGCTCGAGCTGCTTGAGCTCCCGTTCGTTTTGCTCTTTCGACTGCTCTAAATTCCAACGCGTCGCTTCAGCCATCGCTTCAGTTATTTTTTGCTGGATGTCTTTCGGCAAACTGTCCCAAAATGACTGATTCATCATGACTGCGTACCCGAGATACCCGTGATTGCTGATTGTAATATACGGTTGAAATTTGTAAAACCCTTTCGAATAAATATTAGAAATCGTATTTTCCTGCCCATCAAACTTATGCTGTTCAAGCTCCTGATAAACGCGGTCAAATGAAACAGCAACCGGTTCACCGCCAAGCAAACGAAACTGCTTTTCAATCACTTCGCTCGGCATAATGCGAAAACGCAAGCCGCGAAAATCGTCAGGGGCGATGAGCGGACGGGTTGTGCTCATCATTTGCTTAAATCCATTGCTCCAAAACGCCAGTCCTTTAATTCCTTTTGCCTCCAGCATCCGAAGCAGCTCGGCGCCCACTTTTCCAGTAAACACGCGGCGCACGTCGTCCTCATCGCGGAACAAAAACGGCAAATCGAGCACTTGCCATTCGGGGACAAGCTCTGTCACCTTTGAAAATGATGGCGCGATCATTTGCACGTCGCCGCGCAACAGCGCATCAAGCTCTTCCCCATCCGAATAAAGCGAGCCGTTCGGGAACACTTCGACTTTGACGCGGCCGTTTGTTTTTTGCTCGACGAGCTCGGCAAACTTTTGCGCCGCCAACCCTTTTGGCGTATTCTCTGCTACGACATGGCTGAAATAAATAATGATTTGCTTTTTCAACCCCTTTTGCTCGTCGTCATAAACAAGTGGTTCACGTCCCAGTTGACGGCTAGCTGCCCAGCCGACCAGACCGAGGCCGACAAACAAAAGGATTGTCCATGCTCTCCACTTTTTCCCCATTGTTCACACCATTCTTCCATCCTATTGCTAAAATTGCACTCCAACGGAATGCTCCCCGCCGACTCGAATCATTGAAGCAAAAAAGCGGCTGGAGCTCACGGATTCGGTTTGAAAGCAGCAATCGCCACGCCTTACGTATGCCCCATCTTCTATGCTGGCGGGCAGAATATTTGTTCCCCACCGCCATTTTACACCTTTCGTTTCTTTCCATTCAAGAAGATTTGGTATAATGAAAAAAAACGTTGATTTATTCCTTTCCCGATTCATATGGCATGTTCAACAGCAATCATGATTGCCAAAAAGGAGTTCCGCCATGAACCGGCTGCCGATTCGCTGGAAAATTACGATTTTGATTTTCGCCATCGTCAGCTTTTCCATGTTGCTGAGCGGTGTATTCATCATCAGCGACTTTTTCCATACAAAGGAGGAGGAACTCAGCCAGCGCGCCTTGCTAACCGCGCGCACCGTCTCCGAGATGCCCGAAGTCAGACGCCATATTGTCGAAAACAAACAAAGCCGGGCGCTGATCAATCCGGTCGTCGAGCGGGTGCGCGTCATTCACAGCGCCGACTATATCGTCGTTCTCGATATGAACAAAGTGCGCCTCTCCCATCCGCTTCCTGCGATGATCGGCACGATCTCCCGCGGTGCTGATGAGGGGCCGGCGTTTGCCGAACATACGTACACTTCCAAAGCCCGCGGGGAAATCGGGACAGTGGTTCGCGCCTTCGTTCCCATTATGAACAGCGATCACGAACAAATTGGCGTCGTCATCGCCGCCTACCGGTTGCCGACGTTTTTTGAAGCCATTGATTCTTTGAAAGAAGAAGCTGCTGTAGCGGTCGTTTTGTCGCTCGTTGTCGGTGGAATTGGCGCATGGCTGCTCGCCTCCCATATCAAGCGGCAAATGTTTGAGCTGGAACCGCATGAGATCGCCAAGCTGCTGATCGAACGGACGGAAGCGTTTAACGCTATGCATGAAGGCGTCATCGCCATTGACAGCGATGAAAAAATTACCATCTTCAACGACCGGGCAAAACAAATGCTCGGCGTCAAAGGGGATGTCATCGGCCGATCGATCCGTTCCATCATTCCGGACACACACCTTCCGGAAATCTTGGAAGTAAACAAGCCGATTTACAATAAGGAGTTGCAGATCGGCAATTTAACGATTTGGAGCAACCGCATCCCGATCAAAGTCAACGGAAAAACGGTCGGCGCCATCGCCATTTTCCAAGACCGGACGGAAGTGAAACGGCTGGCCGAAGAATTGACGGGCGTAAAGGCGTTTGTCCACGCCTTGCGCGTGCAAAATCATGAATACATGAACAAGCTTCATACGATCGCCGGCCTTATTCAGCTCGGCCATATTGAAAAAGCGCTCGAGTACGTGTTCCAAGTTACAGAGGAACAAGCAGGACTGACGCAGTTTTTAAGCCGCAACATCAAGGACGAAAGCATTTCTGGATTGCTCTTAAGCAAAATCCGCCGCGGCAAGGAGCTCGGCATCCGCGTGACAATCGACCGGCACAGCCGGCTGCACCGCTTTCCGCCGCATCTCGATCACCATGATTTTGTTGTTCTCCTTGGCAATTTAATTGAAAACGCCTTCGATGCCTTTCGCGGCGTAACCGACCGGGAAAAAGAAATTTACATCAGCCTTGAACAAAATGAAGAAATTTGTTCCCTCTCGGTCGAAGACAACGGCCAAGGCATTGCTCGCGAGCATATTGACCGCATTTTTGATGAAGGCTTTTCAACCAAAGGGGAGAGCGGTCGAGGCATCGGCTTGTATTTGGTGAAGCAAATTGTGGAAAAGGGAAACGGGCGCATCGATGTGCAGTCGGAAGAAGGAAATGGAACGGTGTTTACGGTTACCTTTGATATGTGACTACCCATTCATGCAACGGCGGCCGCGAAAGACACCCCCGTCGAGACGAAGGAGGAAAAGGCTATGTATCGCGTGTTGTTGATCGAGGATGACCCGATGGTGCAAGAAGTGAATCGGCAAATGATTGAACAAGTCGACGGCTTCACCGTCATCGGCCTCGCTGGAAACGGTGAAGAAGGGCTCCGCCTCGTTCACGAACTCCGTCCCGATTTAGCGATGATTGATATTTACATGCCGCAGCTGGACGGCCTTGAAACATTAAAACAAATCCGCGCCCGCGGCCATGAAGTCGATATCATCGCCATTACCGCGGCGAGCGACATTGAAACGGTGCGCCGCGTCCTGCAAAACGGCGCCTTCGATTACATTGTGAAACCGTTTAAATTTGAACGGCTCAAACAGGCGTTGGAAAACTACCGGACGTTCCGCCGTTCGCTTGCGGAAAAGGAATCGCTCACCCAGGTGGAACTCGATGCCCTAAGGCGGGCGACTGAACAATCGGCCGGACCGTCCTCTGAGCTTCCGAAAGGACTGAATGAGGTCACATTGGAAAAAGTGATCGCCTATTTGCACCAACACCGCTTCCCTGTTTCCGCCGAGGAAGTGGCCGAAGGAGTCGGCATCGCCCGCGTCACCGCCCGCCGCTATTTGGAGTACCTTGAGAAAACGGGAAAAGTCGTGCTCGATGTGCAATACGGCGGCGTCGGACGCCCAGTGAATCGGTACCATCTGAGAGCAACATAACACGACGCCGTTTCACTTGGCTTTAAGCTGGTTGTCAGAGACGGAAAGCCAGGCCTTATTATGCCGTATCCCGCACCAGCAACCGGGCAGGCAGCTCTTCCTGTTTTCGCGCCACACGGCCTGTCTCCAGCCAATGGTGAAGAAGGCGGAACGCTCTTTCCCCGAGCGTAAAATGGGGGAGTGCCACGGTTGTAATGCCCAGCATTTCGGCCAATGGATCATTATCAAAACCAATAACGGCAAGCTCATCTGGAATGCGCACCCCGATTCGGCGCGCATGGAGCACGATTCCGGCCGCCACTTGGTCACTCGTCACAAGCAACGCGCTCGGCCTCTCCTCCATCGCGATCCATTGCTCCATAACCCGCTTTCCATCTTCAAGAAATAGACAACCATCGAAAACCCACTGCCGACGAGGAAGGACGCCGACTTCACGCAACACATCCTGGTACGCCCCTGCCCTCGCTTGGCTGTTCGGCCCGGTCGTTCTTCCGATGCAATAACCGATGCGCCGGTGCCCCTTTTTGATCAAGTAGCGAAGCGCTTGGACAAACGCTTGGTAGTGATCGATATAGACAGTGAAAAAATCATACCTTTCCACCTGCTCACATAAAACAATGGGACCGTCTTCCTGATAAGCCGCAAACGCTTCCCAGTCCACTTCATGGGAACATACGATCAACCCATCCATTTGCCTCATCCGCAGCCGTTCCAACGCCTCAAGCTCCCTTTCCACCTCATAATTTGTCTGAAACAAAAGCAACTGGTAGCCATAACGAAGCGCCTCTTTGGAAATCCCTTCGATTACAGCGGAAAAATAAGGATGGTGAATGTACGGAAGCATGACCCCCACAATCGCTGTCCTTCCCTTCGCCAAGTGAACAGCTTGAATATTTTTTGCGTATTGGAGCTTCTGGGCTGCTTCCCAAACTGCCTTCCGCTTTTCCTCGCTCACATACGGATATCCGTTCAATACCCTCGATACAGTGGCCACCGACACGCCCGCTTCTTTCGCCAAATCACGGATGTTCGCCACGTTTCCACTTCCCTCCATAAAAACTCTTGACTTGAAACGCGTTTCATACATTACGTTCATCCTGCCATCTAGTTCTAGTATACACGAGGAGGTGACCGCATGCTTTGCGGATTGGCTTCACTCATTCTGATCGTCGCCGCTGTTTGGGGCGGGGCGCATATCGCCTTGCACGCCAAACAAACAAAAAAATAGGGAAACGAGTCTGTTTGTTTCCACCGTTTCAATTGGTATAATGGGGGGGTATATGGAACGTAGGGAGGAATGAACATGATTCGATACTGGAAACTGTTGTTCTCTCTCGCTGTCGCCTCCGTCTTGCTGGTTGGCTGTGGAACGAAAGAGCACGAGACGACACAGGCGGCAAAGGAAGAGCAGACAGCCGACGATCAAAAACCATCGTCTGATGCGCCGTCATCCAAGAACCCTTCTCCTTCGAAGGAAGCAAAAGAGCAAACATCAACGAAAAAGAACGAAGAAGAGCAACGAGCGGCAGGAGGAGGACAACCCGCTGCTTCACAACCGACCATTTCATTGTCCTACCAAGATGGAAACCAAACCATCACGAAAACTGCAACACTGCAAACGAGCGACAATCAACATTTTTCCCTCTATGTTTTGGAAGGGTGGACCCTTGACGCCGAAGAACCGAGTGCCGATGTACTGCTTCATGGCGACGCATTCGCCCGCATCCGCTTGCTTTCTGAGGGTGAAACAAACTATGAACAACTAGCGAAAGAACATGCCCAAGCAGTCGACGCCAACGCCGCCCGCCAACAAACGAACGGGTTGCCTAAGCCGTTCGCTGATGCGGTTTGGTACACCGCCCAAACAGACGGCGTCACGGTTCATGTCATCGCCAGCGCCCAACCGACGCCGATGCTATTGACCGTGCACGCTCCAAGCAACGAAGACGTGCTTGGCGCCGTACTCGCCATGGCGGCGACGCTGCAAAAGCAATAACTTATTTTAGGGAGGGCCTCGCCCTCCCGCCTTTCCAAAAAGAAAAACCCTCTTTTCGCCATATGAAGAGGGTCAAACGAGCTGCTTGCTTTCTTCTTTGCGGAAAAATGTTCTCATCGCATGGAACACATCCGATTTTTGCTTCAAAATATAATAGCGGAATTTTTCGTCTTTAATATTGCGATACGCCGACATGAGCGTGGAATGGCGGTTGTACTGGTTGACTTCCCCATACCCAAACATGTTCGACACTTTCATCAGCTCTTGAACAAGCTTCACGCAGCGGGCATTGTCCGATGTCAGGTTGTCGCCGTCCGAGAAGTGGAACGGATAAATGTTGTAGCGCGACGGTGGATATTTTGTCTCAATGAGTTCAAGCGCCTTGCGGTAGGCGGACGAACAAATCGTCCCCCCACTTTCCCCTTTCGTGAAAAACTCCTCCTCACTGACGACTTTCGCTTCCGTATGATGGGCGATAAAGGCGATCTCAACGGTTTCATATTTCGTGCGCAAAAAGCGCGTCATCCAGAAGAAGAAGCTGCGTGCCATATATTTTTCCCACATGCCCATCGATCCGCTTGTGTCCATCATCGCCAAGACGACCGCCTTCGATTCTGGTTTGACGACTTCGTTCCACGTTTTAAACTTCAAATCTTCACGGTAAATCGGATAAAATCCTGGTTTGCCGTTCATGGCATTGCGCTTGAAGGCGGCGAGCATCGTCCGCTTCTTATCGATGTTCCCCATCAGCCCGGTGCGGCGGATGTCGTTAAATTCGATATGTTGGGTTACATTTTGATCCAGCTCTTTTCGTTGCAAGTTGGGCAGCTCCAATTGGCTAAAGAACGCTTCCTCAATCTCCATCAGTGACACTTCAGCTTCGTAATAATCTTGGCCCGGCAAATCGCCAGCACCTTGGCCTTTTCCTGGCCCCTGCCCCTCCCCGCTTCCGTCTCGGGCCACCACATCACCGACTTGGCTGTCTCCATTTCCTTGGCCGACGTGTTTGTTTTTCTCATAATTGTAGCGGATTTTGTATTCATCGAGCGAGCGGATCGGAATTTTAATCACATCGCGCCCGTTGGACATGATAATGCTTTCTTCCGTAATTAAGTCGGGCAAATTGTTTTTGATCGCTTCCTTCACTTTTTCTTGATGGCGCTTTTGATCATCATATCCTTTGCGGTGGAGGGACCAGTCTTCCTTCGATACAACAAAATTCCCCTTCATGTTTTCCCCTCCTTTGAAAAAATCATTTTCACACTTTTCGCTTTCCCGCATATACTTATGTTGGCGTCATCAAAACGGGCCATCACTATGCCAAGTTGGTTTATTTTATCGTATGCAAAAATTCAAAATAATTGACCAATGAATGAGGAAAATAGAAAAGTAGACAAGCCCGATTATCAGCTTCGCGCCCTCTTGTTCGCTTCCTTTTAGCGAAGCTCGCTGCGTCGTCTTCGCTCGACCCTCCCTGTGCAACTCGGTCAGACAGGGGAGGAGGATAAAAAAAGCATGCCTCAGCGCTTGAGGCATGCCTAGCGGTTCAACAAGCTGCCGACATAACGGAGCAATTCATTGGCTGACGTGGAGTTGTACCCGTATTCATCAATGAGGCGGGCGACGACTTCGTTAATTTTTTTCAACTGCTGCTCATCCGGTGTTTTCGTCGACGTTGTAATTTTGACAATGTCCTTTAAATCCGCAAACAATTTCTTCTGGATCGCTTCCCGCAACCGTTCATGTGAATTATAATCAAACCGCTGTCCTTTTCGTGCATATGCCGAAATGCGAATTAAAATTTCTTCGCGAAACGCTTTTTTCGCATTTTCGGAAATGCCGATTTGTTCCTCGATCGAGCGCATCAGCTTTTCATCCGGATTCATTTCCTCACCCGTAAGCGGATCGCGCAGTTTCGTCTTGTTGCAGTACGCCTCGACGTTGTCCAAATAGTTATCCATCAACGTTTTCGCTGACTCTTCATACGAATAGACGAACGCCTTTTGCACTTCTTGTTTTGCGATTTCATCATACTCTTTGCGCACGAGCGAAATGAAATTCAAATACCGCTCGCGGTCTTCCTTCGTGATCGACGGATGCTGATCCAACCCTTCTTTCAACGAACGAAGCACGTCAAGCGCATTGATCGACGGCACTCCTTTGCGGATGATGCAGGCAGAAATGCGGTTGATGACATAGCGTGGGTCGATGCCGCTCATCCCCTCATCCGGATGCTCCTTTTTCAGCTCCTCCACATCGACCTCGCTGAATCCTTCAATCATTTCGCCATCATACAAGCGCATTTTCTTCAATAAATCCACATCCGGCCGCTTCGATTCTTTCAACCGCGTCAAAATCGTAAACATGGCCGCAATCCGCAACGTATGTGGAGCGATATGCACGTCGGCGACATCGCTTTCGCGGATCATTTTTTCATAAATGCGCTCTTCTTCCGAGACGCGCAAGTTGTATGGAATCGGCATGACGATGATGCGCGAATGGAGCGCCTCGTTCTTTTTGTTGGCGATGAACGACCGATATTCCGTTTCGTTCGTATGAGCGATAATCAATTCGTCGGCGCTGATTAAAGCAAACCGCCCAGCCTTGAAATTGCCTTCTTGCGTCAGCGACAGCAAATGCCAAAGAAATTTTTCATCGCACTTTAACATCTCTTGAAATTCCATAATCCCGCGGTTGGCTTTGTTCAGCTCGCCGTCAAACCGGTACGCGCGCGGGTCGGACTCGGAGCCGTATTCCGCGATCGTTGAAAAATCGATGCTTCCCGTTAAATCGGCGATGTCTTGCGATTTTGGATCAGACGGACTGAACGTCCCGATGCCGACGCGGCGGTTTTCCGAGAAGAAAATGCGCTCCACTAGCACGTCTTCAATGCGTCCGCCGTACTCTTTCTCAAGCCGCATCATATTGAGCGGCGACAGCTCGCCTTCGATGCGAATGCCGTATTCGCGGTAAAAATCGTCGCGCAAATGGTGAGGAATGAGGTGAAGCGGGTCTTCATGCATCGGGCACCCTTTAATCGCATAAACGGCTCCGCGCTCCGTTTTGGAGTACTCCTCAAGCCCGCGCTTCAGGAGCGTTACCAACGTCGATTTCCCGCCGCCGACCGGCCCCATCAGCAGCAAAATCCGTTTCCGCACATCAAGCCGCTTCGCCGCCGGGTGGAAATATTCCTCAACGAGCCGCTCAAGCGCCTCCTCAAGCCCGAACAGGTGCTGGCTGAAAAACTTATATCGTTTCCGCCCATTCACCTCTTCGACCCCAGCATCTTTGATCATATTATAAACACGCGAATGAGCCGACTGGGCCACCCACGGCTTTTCTTTTAAAATCTTTAAATACTCGGCAAACGTTCCTTCCCATTTCAACTTTTCTTCTTCTTCCCGATACCGGGCGATTTTTTGCAAAATATCCATAAAGGACCTCCTCACCCTTGGATGTCTAACAGCAAGATTATTACAATTTATGCGAGGATGTCCCGTATCATTCGCCGCAAAAAAATTTTGTCTCCTAACAACCAGCTGCGGTCATTCACATGCTTGGCCATATTCGCTATAATAAAGGGGGAAACGCCTGCCACTTTCATTATGAAGGAGGAACAAACGATGCGCACTTTGCTTGTGCTAGGGGTTATTATTGCGTTTTTGACGGCCATTTTCACCGCTGGCTATGAAGACAAACCAGGCGTCAGACAATAAGACCAAAAAAACGACCTCCAGAGCGAAGGTCGTTTTTTTGTTTATGACAACCCATAAAACCGTTGTTGACGCAACGCTTCGTACACTAAAATGGCCGCCGTGTTCGACAAGTTTAACGAGCGCACTTTGTCATTCATCGGGATGCGAAGGCAACGATCCATATTGGCCTCAAGCAGCTCCTTCGGCAATCCGGTCGTTTCACGGCCGAACACAAAGAAAATATGTTTTTCTGTATCGCTGAAATCAAACGAATCATAATACCGGCGCCCGAATTTCGTAATGAAATAAAACTCCCCTTCCGGAAAGCGGGCGAATAGTTCGTCAAGCGAGTCATAATACGAAATATTGACATACGGCCAATAATCAAGCCCGGCGCGCTTTAACATTTTATCATCCGTAGAAAAACCGAGCGGGCGGATCAAATGGAGCGATGTATCGGTTGCTGCGCACGTACGAGCGATGTTTCCAGTATTGGCTGGAATTTCTGGCTGGTATAGCACTACATGAAGCGGCATTTCCTTCACCTCAGCAACGTTTATTTGCGATCGATGATGTGAAAAAACTTATAGCGAATGTTCGGCGTATAGGCGCTTGAATCTTCATACGACCAATAGCGCATTCGGCTGTTTGTCGTATGGGCGTTCACAAGCGGCATCCCGTTCTGATCTTTCGCCACCACAATCGTTGAGTGGTCGAAGCGTCCGTCCCCTTGAAAATCATAACAGATGACATCGCCTGCCATCAATTGCTCCGGCTCCGCCACTTCCACCGCCTGCAAGCCGATGCGCGACCCGCTCAAATACCAACGAAAAGCATGGGCCACAGCCCAGCTGTAACTCCAACTTCCGTTTTGACACCACCATCCCCTCGCCCGGTTCGGATAGCCCGTCATCGGCGCCCCGCCCGCATACAAGCATTGGGAAACAAAATTCGTGCAATCCACCGGAAACGACGGAAACACCGGGTTATGCCGATTCCACCACGTTTCCGCATACCGCACCGCCCGGGCGCGGTCATACTGGTAAGAAAGACGATCTCCCGTCCATTGCTCTCGTTCGACGCGCGGCGCCTCCATATCCCCCCCCAATCGGTTGATCGGTTCATCAGCAACAAGCTCACCGCCAACAAAACAGGCGCATCGCTCCTCAACCTGTTCTTCTATATATAGTGAACCCCTTTGCTTAATTAAAAATTGATGGTGGGCAATATACATCACTTTCGCTTCCCGCTCGATGGTCTGCCTGCCGACAATTTGCCCCCGGATCGTGCAACGGACGATCTCCGCACCGCGCTTTTGGCAAAGCTGTTGCTTTCTTGCCGCCTCTTCGCTTCGGATATTGCTTTCCGACACAAACGAGCGGGCTCGCTCATCCAACCACGCGCGCAACTGTTTTTTCATGCTGCTTTCCACCACTTTCGTTTTTGTTACTACCTTATGTGGGGAAGCTGCGTTTTTTTCCCTATTCCTTTGCCTCAGCCAACAGTTTCAGTCCTTTTTCAATCTCAGCGATCACATCGGCATCCGCCTCCGTTTGCCGCGCGGCCTCCAAGTAAGGCTTAGCGCTTGGATCCCCGATTTTCCCGAGCGCCCACGCCGCCGTCCCGCGGATGACGGGACGGCTATCCTCTTTCAACAAACGCAGTAAGTGCGGCACCGCGGTTTGGTCTTTGTAATGGGCGAGCGCCAGAATGGCATTGCGCTGAATCGGCTTTTTCCCACGCCATGAACCCGCCATGGCCCCAAATGTTTCTTTAAATTCACGGTTGCTCATCTGAAGCAGCGGGATGAGCTTCGGCTTTACCGCTTCCGGATCCGGCTCGAATTCTGGATGCAAATGAAAGTCTTTCCCCTTATTTTCCGGGCAGACTTGCTGGCATGTATCGCAGCCGTACAGCCGGTTCCCGATTTTCTCCCGAAACTCGTCGGCTAAAAAGCCTTTCGTTTGCGTTAAAAAGGAAAGGCACCGCTGTGCGTTCAGTTGCCCCCCTTGCACAAGCGCCCCGGTCGGGCAGGCATCAATGCATTTCGTGCACGTGCCGCATCGGTTTTCAACCGGTTCATCAGGGGGAAATGGAATATTCGTAATCATTTCTCCCAAATACACATACGATCCAAACTCCGGTGTAATAATAGAGCAGTTCTTGCCGCTCCAACCGATCCCTGCTCGTTCCGCCACCGCCCGATCAGCGAGCTCTCCGGTATCCACCATCGAGCGAACGCGGGCATGGGGCACTTTGGCCAGCAAAAACTCCTCGAGCTGCTGCAAACGTTCCCGCAACACATCGTGGTAGTCCTTTCCCCATGAAGCGCGGCAAAAAACGCCGCGCCGTTCCGTCTTTGTCCCCCGCGGCGCATTTTTCATTTTAGACGGATAGGCAAGAGCAATGGCAATAATCGATTTTGCTTCCGGAAGAAGCAATGAAGGATTCGTCCGTTTCTCAATATCTGGTTCCTCAAAACCGGACTGATAGCCGAGCTCCTGCTGGCGGCGCAGCCGTTCCTTTAATTCAACAAACGGATCAGCGCTCGCAAATCCGATTTTATCAATGCCGATTGACCGACTGTACTCAATGACTTCCTGCTTTAATGCCATAACATCCATCGTTTTCCCTCCTTTCGTCATATATGGTAAAATGAAATCCGAGGTGATCAAGATGAAATGCGTGATATCAGAACAACTAAAGCAACGCCTTCCTTCTGGTAAATTCGGCGTCATCCGCTATCATCATATCGAGGTCAGCGATTCACCGCAAATGTTAAGGGGGAGGCTTGAGCTGTTTCAAGAATCTCTTTACATCGAGCTGCAGGAAAAGTCGATTGCCGACATCCCTGAGATGGTCGAATGGCGCCGTACTTTCAAACAAACCGGAACGGACCCAAGCCGCTATCGACCGTCAAGTGAAAGCCTGTACCGACGCATCCAGAAAAAAAGCTTCATTCCGCCTATCCATTCAGCGGCGGACATAAACAACTTTTTTTCACTCTATTATAAAATTCCGCTCGGCATCTATGATCTAGACCGCATCAACGGGACAGTGACGCTCACGATCGGCACGGAACAAGATGAATACATCGCGTTAAACGGCCGCACAGTCAACTTTGCCAACAAACTCGTCAGCAAAGATGAACGAGGGCCGTTTGGCAGTCCGATCGTCGATTCGGAGCGGACCGCCGTGACGAGAGAAACGAAAAACGCTTTGCAAATCGTTTACTTTCTCCCATCAACGCCAGAAGAAACCGCCAAGCGCCAGCTTCAAGCCATCCAAACGATGTTTGTGCAAATTCATGGCGGCGAAGCCGACGCCCAATTGTTCATTTGATCTTCTCCCCCCACTTTCCTGCTGTTGGAAACGGGGGACTCCCTCCCTACTTGAACTCTCTCCCACCTACGCTCACGCGTGGAAGTGGGGGTCTTCTCGGTTTAGGGTGATAAAGAAAAAAACGCAATGCCTCGTTCTTTAACGAAACGAAACACTGCGTTGTCCCCAACAATCATAACGTAATTTTAAAGCTAACGAGAGATATTATAACAGACTTCCACACGCATCGCAAGAAAAAAACGCAAAAATCGACAAAAGAAATTGTACAAAAGGGCACCAGAATCTCTGGTGCCAGCAACCAGTGACCCGTACGGGATTCGAACCCGTGTTACCGCCGTGAAAGGGCGGTGTCTTAACCACTTGACCAACGGGCCATTATGGCGGAGAAGGCGGGATTTGAACCCGCGCGCCGCAAAACTGCGACCTAACGGTTTAGCAAACCGTCCCCTTCAGCCACTTGGGTACTTCTCCAAAGAAATGGCTCCGCAAGTAGGATTCGAACCTACGACCTACCGGTTAACAGCCGGTTGCTCTACCGCTGAGCTATTGCGGAATGATGAATAACTATATGTTATGCACATCTTCCAAATGTGCTCGTTGCCTCTTCCTCTGCCAGCTAATTCAAGGAAGCGAGATGCGTCGAGGCAACTCGCAGCGAATTCGAAGATGTGAAGCTCGTCGCTCCGATTTTGCTGTGGAACGATGGGGCATTGTTCGCCCATTATTATAGCGAATGACCCAAAAATATTCAATGGAAAATAATGGGCCTAAGTGGACTTGAACCACCGACCTCACGCTTATCAGGCGTGCGCTCTGACCAGCTGAGCTATAGGCCCATAAAAAGCGGGTGATGGGAATCGAACCCACGACATCAGCTTGGAAGGCTGAGGTTTTACCACTAAACTACACCCGCATATCATTTAGTTGAACATCCGCCACGCTGCTTCCATGCCCCTTCCTCTACCAGCTGATTCATAGAAGCCAGATGCGTCGGGGCAACTCGAAGCAGATTCGATGATGCAGATGCTCGTGGCTGAGGTTTTACCACTAAACTACACCCGCAAATATAGAATATAATGAAAAGGGCGACTAGTGGGAATCGAACCCACGCATGCCAGAGCCACAATCTGGTGCGTTAACCACTTCGCCATAGTCGCCTCGTTCTGGTGCCGGCTGCAGGACTTGAACCCGCAACCTACTGATTACAAGTCAGTTGCTCTACCAATTGAGCTAAGCCGGCATATTTAAAATTAGCTAGTGACTCATGTTGTCTGCCTGGTTGTGCCTCTTCCTCTGCAAGCTGATTCGAGGAAGCTGAGTGCGTCGAGGCAACTCGCAGCCAATTCGATGATGCCGATGCTCGTCTCTACCAATTGAGCTAAGCCGGCATATTTAAAATTAGCTAGTGACTCATGTTGTCTGCCTGGTTGTGCCTCTTCCTCTCCCAGCTAATTCGAGGAAGTCAAATGCTCGGTGTCCCTTCCTCTGCAAGCTTATTCAAAGAAGTGGGATGCGTCGGGACAACTCGCAGCAGATTCAACGATGCGAATGCTCGTCTCTACCAATTGAGCTAAGCCGGCACGATTTTAAAGTGCATGGCGGAGGAGGAGGGATTCGAACCCCCGCGCGCCTTGCGGCGCCTCTCGGTTTTCAAGACCGACCCCTTCAACCACTTGGGTACTCCTCCAAAAAAGCAACAATAATAATGGTGGACCTTGTAGGACTCGAACCTACGACCGGACGGTTATGAGCCGTCTGCTCTAACCAGCTGAGCTAAAGGTCCGATAATGGTGGCGGTGGAGGGGATCGAACCCCCGACCTCACGGGTATGAACCGTACGCTCTAGCCAGCTGAGCTACACCGCCAAATTTAAGTCAAAAGGTGGAGCCTATCGGGATCGAACCGATGACCTCCTGCTTGCAAAGCAGGCGCTCTCCCAGCTGAGCTAAGGCCCCATGATAAATCGGGAAGACAGGATTTGAACCTGCGACCTCACGGACCCGAACCGTGTGCTCTACCAAGCTGAGCTACTTCCCGACAAAACGCGCTCGAGAGGATTCGAACCCCTAACCTTCTGATCCGTAGTCAGATGCTCTATCCAATTGAGCTACGAGCGCACAAGTGCCGAGGGCCGGACTCGAACCGGCACGGTAGTTACCTACCCCAGGATTTTAAGTCCTGTGCGTCTGCCAATTCCGCCACCCCGGCGGAAGTGGAGCGGAAGACGGGGCTCGAACCCGCGACCCCCACCTTGGCAAGGTGGTGTTCTACCGCTGAACTACTTCCGCAAGACGATGAGCCATGGAGGACTCGAACCTCCGACCCTCTGATTAAAAGTCAGATGCTCTACCTACTGAGCTAATGGCTCATGGGTTCAATAACACTCCGAGACAACGATGTCCCTTCCTCTACTAGCATATTCGAAGATGTCAGATGCGTCGGGACAACTCGCAGCGAACTCGAAGATGTAGCGCTCGTTACTGAGCTAATGGCTCGCGGTTGCCGCCTTAATGGCTTAAGGGGTTATTAAGGAATAAGAATGCCGGCTGCAGGACTTGAACCCGCAACCTACTGATTACAAGTCAGTTGCTCTACCAATTGAGCTAAGCCGGCACATTTAAAATTAGTTAGTGACTCATGTTGTCTGCCTAGTTGTGCCTCTTCCTCTGCAAGCTGATTCGAGGAAGCTGAGTGCGTCGAGGCAACTCGCAGCCAATTCGATGATGCCGATGCTCGTCTCTACCAATTGAGCTAAGCCGGCATATTTCGTAATGAAACAATGACTCCTATTATGCTGAACTGTGCCTCTTCCTCTTCAAGCTCATTCAAGGAAGCCTTGTGCGTCGAGGCAACTCGCAACAGACTCGACGATGCGAATGTTCGTCGCTACCCATTGAACTAAGCCGGGGTGGTTTGAACATCTGACATGTCTGTGAACTACTCCCACTTAGCTTTGCATGAAGCGGGAACCTTCTTTCGGAACTATGATAAAAATGGTGGCTCGGGACGGAATCGAACCGCCGACACAAGGATTTTCAGTCCTTTGCTCTACCGACTGAGCTACCGAGCCATATTAAGTTTTACGCTGCTTTACTTGTGCTACATTGTGCCTCTTCCTCTGCCAGCGGATTCGAAGATGCTGGATGCGTCGAGGCAACTCGAAGCGAATTCGATGAAGCGGATGCTCGTCTCTACCGACTGAGCTACCGAGCCGTATCTTATTTTTCCCTTGTTCGTTGATGACTTTTGTGTCCCTTCCTCTACTAGCCCATTCGAAGAAGCCAGATGCGTCGGGACAACTCGCAGCAGATTCGACGATGCGGATGCTCGTCTCTACCGACTGAGCTACCGAGCCATATTTTTTCATCTTTCACAATTTTGAAAGAATGGCGGTCCCGACGGGACTCGAACCCGCGATCTCCTGCGTGACAGGCAGGCATGTTAACCACTACACTACGGGACCAATTTTGGTTGCGGGGGCAGGATTTGAACCTGCGACCTTCGGGTTATGAGCCCGACGAGCTACCGGACTGCTCCACCCCGCGACGATAGAAAATGAACTTATTTCGATCATACACTGAGTATCGGTTTAAATATTTATTGCCTCTTCCTCTGCCAGCTGATTCAAAGATGCTCGGTGCGTCGAGGCAACTCGAAGCGGATTCGATGAAGCAAAGGCTCGTTGCTCCACCCCGCGATGATGAGAAAGTAAGTTGATTTTCACAATGCTTTTAGTGTTGTTGTTCGTTGCCTCTTCCTCTACAAGCTGATTCAAAGACGCTCGATGCATCGAGGCAACTCGAAGCGAATTCGATGAAGCAAAGGCTCGTTGCTCCACCCCGCGATGATGAGAAAGTAAGTCAGCTTTTATATTAAGATGGTGGAGGATGACGGGATCGAACCGCCGACCCCTTGCTTGTAAGGCAAGTGCTCTCCCAGCTGAGCTAATCCTCCACGAAATTGCCTAGCAGCGACCTACTCTTGCAGGGGCGCTGGCCCCAACTACCATCGGCGCTGGAGGGCTTAACTTCCGTGTTCGGGATGGGAACGGGTGTTTCCCCTCCGCCATAGCCACTAGGCAACAATGGACAAGTCTTATTATAAGGAAAGTTGACCTGTTGTCAAGACTTTTTCATTCCCTCAAAACTAGATAACCGTGCTCAGGAAGAAGCCGCTCATAGGTCAAGCCCTCGATCGATTAGTATCCGTCAGCTCCACGTGTCGCCACGCTTCCACCTCGGACCTATCGACCTCGTCATCTTCGAGGGATCTTAC